>JBAZJC010000132.1:0-4296 GCA_041651495.1 Candidatus Omnitrophota bacterium
TTTCGCAAAGAAGTTCAGGTTCGGGATCTTGGCCGCCTCCAAAGGAGTTTTTCCTCCGAGTTCTTCGGTCGGATGATCCGCAGCGCCCGCGAGAACCACAACGATGGATTTCATCGGATGACCTCCTTCACGGCATCTAGAGTGGATTTGACCTTATAGACCGGATCTTCGAAGCTGAGCGCGAAATCGGGGTCTTTCAGACCCGCGCCCGTAAGCGTGATCACGATGCGGGACCCTTCCTTGAAAAATTTCTTCTTTGCGAGATTGATGACACCCGCCACTGGTGCGACGCTGGCCGGCTCCGCGAACACGCCTTCACGTTCGGCGATAAAACGGTAAGCCTTCGTGATCTCCGCGTCCGTTACCATGTCGATCAAGCCACCCGATTCGTCGCGCGCAGCAACAGCGCCCTGCCAACTCGCGGGATTCCCGATGCGGATCGCCGTGGCGAGGGTCTCAGGCTTTTCCACCGGATGTCCCAACACGATCGGCGCCGAGCCCGCGGCCTGAAAACCGAGCATCTTTGGCAACAGCTCGGATTTCCCTGCTTTTTTATATTCCTTGTAGCCTTTCCAGTAAGCGGTGATATTGCCGGCATTCCCCACCGGGATCGCGTGATATTCCGGTGCGTCACCCAGATCGTCGACTATTTCAAACGCCGCAGTCTTCTGTCCTTCGATGCGATACGGATTGATGGAATTCACAAGCGTGATCTTGCCGTCCTTGGTAATAGCCTTCACCAACTCCAGAGCCTTATCAAAATTCCCCTCGATCATGATCACCTTCGCGCCGTAGCGATACGCCTGCAAAAGTTTCCCTTTGGCGATCTTCCCTTCCGGGATCAACACAAAACATTTCAGGCCGCAGCGACACGCGTAGGCAGCAGCAGAGGCGGACGTGTTGCCGGTCGAGGCGCACATCACCGCCTTCGAACCTGCTTCAACCGCTTTCGAGATCGCCATGGTCATCCCACGATCCTTGAACGAACCCGTCGGGTTCAGGCCTTCGAATTTGTAATAGATCCGGATATTTTTCAAACCCAGCTCCCGGGGCAAAGCCTCTGCGAGAATGAGCGGCGTGTTGCCTTCATTAAGCGAAATGATCGGCGTCTTGTCCGTGACCGGAAGATATTCCTGGTAGTGTTCGATGACCCCTATCTTCTTGACCGCATATTTTCCCATAAAGTATTACCTGTCTTTCTCTATAAAAAACATCTGGAAGAATTTCGTCATTGCGAGGACCTGCTTCTTGCTTTCGCAAGAAAGCAGCAGGGACACGGCAATCTCAAAAACAAGATTGCTTTCCGCCAGAGGCGGATCCGCCTCTGGCGGACGCAAGCTCACAATGACAACTTCACTTCAGACTTATGCCTCTTCGATGCGAATGACCTGGGTCTTGCCCTGGCATTTATTTTTTTCTTTTTGATGGTTGCCGGGACTAGTCCAATTAACCTTTGAATTTTCTGATGGAGAATTGGGCCTGCACTTGATGCAGGACATGCCGTCGATTTCACGGATCGCGGCCCTCAGGTTTTTTTCATGCGTATCATGGGTTAAAAGGATGAGCGGCACCACGCGACCGGCACTGCGTTCACGCTGCATGACATCCGAGATGCTGATTTTGTATTTCCCGAGAATTTTTGAAATGCCCGCGAGCACACTGGGTCTGTCAATGACATAGAACCGTAAGTAGTAACGCGACAGGATCGAAAAAATGCTTCTCACCGGGATGGTTTTCCCGAGCGCTCGTACCATGAACCGGTCTTCTACAGGCCCCGCAGCTCCGGCTTTCGCGATGTCCACCAGGTCCGCGATTACCGCGCTCGCGGTCGGATGTGGTCCCGCTCCGCGGCCGTAAAAAAGCACATCTCCCACTTCGTCGCCGCGCATCAGGATCGCATTGAACGATCCGTTCACATTCGCAAGGATATGCGAATTCGGCAAAAGCGTCGGCTGAACACGCGTCTCCATGCCCACCCCTGATCTCTTGGCGATCGCGAGCAGCTTGATCGTATATCCGAATTCCTTGGCAAACGCAATGTCGTCGCTTGAGATCTCGGTGATTCCTTCGCAGTAAATGTCCTTGAATTTCACTTTTCCGCCGAAGGCAAAACGGGCGAGGATCGCAAGCTTGTGTGCGGCATCGTGCCCGCTCACGTCAAGAAAAGGGTTCGCCTCGGCAAAACCCTGCTTCTGGGCGCCGGCCAATGCTTCCGCGAAGCTCATGCCTTTGGCGGTCATCTGGGTGAGGATGTAATTCGTGGTCCCGTTGATAATGGCATGCACAGAATCGATACGGTTCGCCGCAAGCCCTTCACGAAGCGCCTTGATACACGGGATGCCGCCTCCCACGCTCGCTTCAAAACAAAGCCAGCGTTTCATCCGGTGCGCGAGTTCGAAAATTTCATCGCCATATTCGGCCAGAAGCGCCTTGTTCGCGGTCACTACATGCTTGCCGTTCCTGAGCGCTTCTTTGATCAATTGGCGGGCGACCGTCGTGCCGCCGATCAGTTCGACCACCACATCGATGGACGGGTCCCGTACCACCGCGAAAGCGTCCTTGGTCATGATGCTTTTCGGAGGATGGACCTTCTTATTCCGTTCCGGATATTTTTCTGCGATCTTCACAAGCTCGAAAGATACCCCCAGCTGGCGGGCGAACAAAGCCTTCTTCGCCGCAAGGATCTCATAGAGTCCGGTACCGATTTGTCCCAGCCCGAGAAGCCCGATATTGATCTTTTTCATGTTTCTTCCCAGTGAGCGTCCTAAGTTCAGCGATGACAAAACGTTAAGTAAGTTGAAGTGGTCTTGACCTTCTAAAAAAAATAACAAGGTGATCAGGGCAACCCCTGACTTCCTTGTTAATTTCCCTGATAAAAGCGGGGGTAGTATATCCCACCCTAAAGTAAAAATCAAACAGCCCTTCCTCATGAAAGCCGCGGGGAACGTTTCTCGGGGAACGCTAACTCTTATCGTTTCATGTTCCACGGAATCTTGTATTTCTAACGGGGTTTACTTTAAAAATGGATTGTGTATACTACCCCCGCTATTCTCCTGAAATGATCTAAATGAGGGGTCCACAAATGGAAAAGAAAATTTTTGTCATTTTTGTTTTCGTAATTGCCGCGGCCAATTTTGGCATGGCGCGAGCCAGTCAGTATGACGAAGACGCACGCAGACAGGAAGAGATCCAAAAACAGGTAGATAAGGAGAACCAAACACCCGAAAAACGTCACCCGGGGAAGAATTTCGCGAATGGAATCAAGGAAATGACCGTGGACAACGCTAAAGACGCCTTGAGCGATACGGCTCACGGAACCGCCAGCGAAAAACCGGTCATTGGGACTTTGGATGGCGTCCGCCAGGGCGGTGACAAGGTCATCGATAACACGATCAAAGGTGTCAAAAAGGTTGTATCTTTCGGCTACGCCAAAGACGACAGCTACGAGGTCCAGGAAGCCGAAAAAGGCTCCGGCGAAGCCGCCAAGATCAAGCTCTTCAAGTTTTAAAAATTACACCGCGCTCTACGCGCAACACTAGAACAAAAAAGCCCTTCTCTTGCCAAAGCATGAGAGAGGCTTTTTTTATGTCTGAATCCGCTTAACATCGTGATCTCTGCATCTGCATCACAGGGAGTATTGCAGTGTTTCTTAACTATCTTTTAGGATCCAATCCCGTTTCAAGGAATGATGTTGCCATTATCAACACCTGCACCTGTAAAAGTTGCTCCGGGATATGCCCGTATGTTATTCCCATGCATATTTAGCCAGCCATCGCTATACGTAATAGTTCCCATGTTATACACACATAAATCCGAATAAAAGTGGAGCGTATGGTGACCCGAATAGGTTGCATTGTAAAATACGACAACAATTCCCCCAGGTTGTGAATCATAATAGGATTGATCCGCGCTGCCATTAAATTCAACGGTGTCAGGGCTCATGACGCGGGTCAAATCACCGCCAGTGCGTGACCAATTCCCCGCCAATTGGAAAAGAGTCGGGCTCTTCGCCAAGTAGGTCCCAGACCAGTAAAAGTTACCATCGATATCTACTGCAGAGTCTGTCAGATCAGCCGTGCCGCCGGAGAAAAATAAATTTCCAGTGATATTGATTTTAGTTCCTGAAGCGGATGTGAGGGTACCTCCTGAAAAGGTGGTATCGCTTCCGACATTGATAGTCTGAGCGCCCATATTCATTGCTCCGCTTGTAATGGTTAAATTACGACCTATGTTGACCGTGCCCGTAGCACCTGTAAAAGTGCCGCCAACAATGATCAGGTCTGTGTTGAAATTTTG
>JBAZJC010000133.1:0-4266 GCA_041651495.1 Candidatus Omnitrophota bacterium
TCCACAGATTCGCACTTTGACATTATATGAGCCTACATCTATATACGGTTGATCTGTCCTAATAACATCACTAAACTATGAGTATCATCTTCCCAATTTCGGAAAACATGAAAGCTTACTATCGAGCGAAAAATTTTGCGCTGTATCAAGGTGATTGTCTGGCGGTGATGGCCAAGATGAAGCCTGAATCCGTAGACATGATTTTTGCTGATCCCCCATATAATCTCTCGAACGGCGGAATCACATGCCAGGCGGGCCGGATGGTCAGCGTCAACAAGGCGGAATGGGATAAAAGCCGAGGAGTTGAGAATGACTTTGGGTTCCATCTAACCTGGATAGAAGCGTGCCGCCGGGTACTGAAGCCGCACGGCACTATTTGGATTTCCGGGACGTATCATTCGATTTATCAGTGCGGCTTTGCACTGCAGAAGCTCGGATATCACATTCTGAATGACATCGCTTGGTATAAGCCGAACGCGGCACCAAATTTGAGCTGTCGCTTCTTTACTGCGAGTCATGAATCACTCATTTGGGCGCGCAAAGACAAGAAAGCAAAACATGTCTTTAATTATCCGCTCATGCGCGGAGGTGATTGGCACGAAAGGGACGTAATAAAGAAAGCTGAAAAGCAGATGCGTTCAGTCTGGGCTATAGGTACACCGCGACCAGATGAGAAGGAGTTCGGGAAACATCCGACACAGAAGCCCGTTGATTTATTGTGTCGCGTCGTCGCAGCGAGTACTAACATAGCTGATGTCGTTCTCGATCCTTTCACAGGTTCCTCAACGACAGGAATAGTGTCAGCGGAAATGAGCAGGAAGTTTATCGGCATCGATACAGAGAAGGAATATCTCGACCTCTCAATCAAGAGATATCAGAGTAGAGCGAATCAGAATAAGAGAGACATGGTCGGAACGCGCTAACCGATAACTGAAAAAAATATGATAGAAGGTGGAATGGGGGGTGGAAAAACATGTACAGGACTTCATTTTGAGCGCGGAAAAGACGTGGCCTCGATGGTTAAGGAACTCCCCGGATACAAAGTCTTAGGGGAGGATGTTTTTTATGGGGATGAGTTGGTCGCAAAGTGCATGAAAAAGCACGGCCTTTATAGGTTTTTACAATCAAAAAAGATTGACTACACAAAAATTATTTCGAAAAAAATACTACCCGACGATGCGGTTTTGGTGTTGAGCAAAGAGACGCTTTACATCATTGAAATGAAGTATCAGCAGACTGCCGGTTCAGTTGACGAAAAACTGCAGACCTGCGACTTCAAAAGAAAACAATACGCGAAGTTGATGTCGCCGCTCGGTATTGAAGTAGAGTATGTCTATCTGCTGAACGACTGGTTTAGAAAACCAGAGTATAAAGATGTACTAGATTACATCGTTTCCGTCGGGTGTCACTATTATTTCGATTGTTTGCCGCTTGAAAAAATCGGGTTACCCACATGAAACAATGATATGAGAGAATTATCAATTTTAGGATTGTTATCCGAGGATCGCCAGCTCGTAATACCGCGTTTCCAGAGAGGTTTCGAATGGCAAGAAGCAAACTGGGAAGACTATTGGAATGATTTATTGGGAGTTGCCGTAGAAGGTAATCGCAGACATTTTTTGGGTGTAATTATTTTATGCAATGAAACTAAAACGTCTGAAAAATATCGAAACGTTGAAATAATCGATGGTCAGCAAAGGCTCATCACCACGAGTATTTTTGTGCGTGCAGTTTACGACAGGTGGAAGGATTCTTCGACAGCAAATGCTGCGACTTTGTTTAATCAATATATTCAAGGAGGCCGGTTTGATATTCCATATTTCAAAATAGTTTTGAATGAACGTGAACAGGATTTTTTTAGAAAGTGGATACAAGAGGAAGATGCCGACCGCAGGCTCAAAGGCAAGAGGATAGGAGAGAAACGGATTAGATCTTGTTATGAATATTTCAGTCGAAAGATTGGAGAGGTACTTGAAGATAAGAACGTGGAAGAAGCGGGTACAGTATTAGAAAAGATAATCACACGATGTCAGACAAACGCATACTGTATAGTAATTGAAACAAAAGAAGACGCCGACGCCTATTCAATGTTTGAAACTATAAATTCAAAAAAGGTCGAGCTTACTGCTTCGGACTTGCTGAAAAATTTCTTATTTTCACGCGCAGCCGAACAAACTAAGAAGAAACTTCACGATATAGAAGATTCGTGGATGGAGATGCAGAATAAATTGGAGGAAAACAAGGCAGTGCCATCCTCATACATCAGACATTTATGGATCTCCACAAATGAAAAGGTAGGAGAAAGAGATCTATATAGAACAATAAAAAATAAATATCACCAAAACTCAACAGCTTTAATGAAGTTCGCGAAGCAAATGTTTGACGAGTCCGAAAAATACACCCAGATTTTAAATCCCAGGGGGAACGAATTATTGACTAAGAAGTCAATCGGCTTCCTGTTCGAACTTAACAAGTTGGGGGTTCGACAGTGTTATCCCTTGATTTTATCTGCTCTAGCGGTCGATGTTGACAGTGAAACTCTGAATTCACTGTTACGGACTATTATTGTAGTTTCCTTTAGGCGTAGTGTATCTGGTCAAAATCCGAACGCATTAGAAAAAGTTTATGCGGAAACAGCAAGGCAATTACGTGATACGAAGGGTGCTGAGATACAAACTATTTTGGGAAAAATCATCGCCAACAATGTTAGTGACGAGTTATTTATGGCTCAGTTTGTCGAAACTGATTGGGATTCAGCTACCGCGAAGTATTTTCTTGAACAGTATCAAGATAGTATTGGCCCCCTTGATGTGACAGTGAAAGATGTTTCTCTTGAGCATGTTTTACCACATAAACCCGAAGATCTCGCAGATTGGGATTTGACACAGGCAGATCATGAGGCACTCGTAAATAAGATAGGAAATTTAACCCTCGTCGGACAAACCTATAACGCAAAAATGAAGAATAAAAAATATTCTGTAAAAAGAGTGATTCTTAGAGATGAAACGGGTGTAACTATTGCAAGTCAAATCGCTAAGCTTTATCCTGAAAAATGGGGTAAGGATGAAATCCTCGATCGCGGAAAGAAGTTGGCCGACTTCGCGAATGATAGGTGGAAAATCAATTGATGATAGGAAAGTCTGTCGCAATTTTGGATTTTATCTTTACTTTTAAACTAATCGTAGCGAATGCGAGAAAGACCGCCAGCTAGCGGTCTTTTTTATCTGCTCGATATCGGTACCAGGTACCACAGGGACGGGTGAGAATCCACGAAAAACAGCCCCATCGGCTGTTTTTCGGTCTATGCTGATTTTCATTCAGACCTGTCGGCGTGATAACATTCAACCGATGAACTAGACACCTATGCGCAAAGTCGCCATCTTCGACATCGACGGTACGATATTCCGGTCGAGTCTGCTGATTGAGCTGACGGATGCTTTGATTGCCGACGGCGTGATGCCGGCGAAGGTGAGCGGCATCTACGCGCGGGCGAGGGCGAAGTGGCTGGATCGCGAAGGTTCGTACGAAGACTACATCGGCGCGGTCGTCGAGGCGTTCCAGGGACAGATCAAGGGATTGCCGAACGCGCCGTTCATGCGCGCGGCCGACCGCACCGCGGCCGCGATGGGCAAGCGCGTCTATCGCTACACGCGCGACCTCATCCGCGACCTGCATGCCAGGGGCTACTTCCTGCTCGCCGTTTCCAATTCACCGAAAATCATCCTCGACCCTTTCTGTGCCGGACTCGGATTCGACAAGGTCTACGGCCGCATCTACGAAGTCGGCAAAGGCGGACGGTTCACCGGCAAGACGGAATACCTCGATCTCATTTCCGACAAAGCGAAGATCCTGAAGCGCGCCGTCAAAAAAGAAGGCCTGACGCTCAAGGGTTCGGTCGGCGTCGGCGACTCCGAAGCCGACGTCCCGTTCCTGAAGCTCGTCGAAAAGCCGGTCTGCTTTAACCCGAACAGCAAGCTCCTCGCCGCCGCCCGCCGCCGCGGCTGGAACGTCGTCGTGGAGAGGAAGGACGTGGTTTATCAGCTTTAGGTGGTCGTAGCGGCAGGCTTTATGTCTGCTTGTTTTAAGTAGGGACAAGTTCACCGCGTACGCGAGCGGAGCGAGTCATGTGCGGATCTGCCGCTACTTAATCCACCCTCGCCCCGCTTGCGGGGAGAGGGTGGGGGTGAGGGGTAAGGCAGGTTCCCTTGACACCCCCGCCGAGCGTGATAATATAGCTCCAGCCTCGATGATATGGGGACCTGTCAG
>JBAZJC010000134.1:0-4170 GCA_041651495.1 Candidatus Omnitrophota bacterium
CAAACAAGCTTCTTATGCGTTGCTCCAGTTATTCCCTCCTGTAGGGCACATTTAAATGTGCCCTACGGAAGAGAGGATAGAGCGAATATCTCTCAGGAAACCGGAACAATGCATTTCTTATTTGAGAGAAAGGGCGGTAGGACATTGACAGTTTTATTGAATATGAATATATTATATGATAAATATGAATAAATGGAGGTTCAGCCATGTTGAAAATAAACAAGAAAATGACGGTTTGGGGCGTCATGCTGCTCTTTCTCTGTGCCTTAGGGTTTCAAATACCGGCCCCTGCCGAGTGGCAGAAGCCCGTCCAGCCGTCTATGGCGGGCGGAGCTCTCACCTGCCTCGCCTCTCATCCGCTCGACAGATCCAAGTTCCTGGTTGCCTCCGGACAGCAAGTTTTTGAGGCCGGAAAAGAAAATACGTGGCAACCACTCTGGTCCCAAACCGACGAAAGCTCGCCGATCAAGCGATTATTTTCTTTCGGTGTTTTGCCGGACACTATTTTTGCGATTACAAACCGAAGCGTTTTTATGGGAAACCTGAAAGACCGCTCCTGGCGCGTGGTTTATAAAGACTCGGGAAAAACCCCTCTCGCTTTCGCGGTCCACCCCAAAAATCCCAACCGCTGGTTCCTGGGAACCCAAAAAGGTCTTTGGGAAACACAAAACGCCGGACGCACCTGGTCTCCTTCTGCCATCTTCCACATGTCGGAACCTGTACCTCTTTTGATCTTTAATTATGACCGGCTTTTTCTTGCGGATGAAAAAACCCTTTATCTCGCAATGCCCGAGGGTTCCGCACGATCGGTCCTTGAGCTTTCGAAAGCCGCCGGCGAGGTCCCCGTCACGGACGAAGAGAACCCGGGAAGCCTTGAAGAGCCGCTTTCTTTCAACCTGAATATTCATGATCTGATTGTCTCGAGACGTAATCCGCAGGAACTGTTTCTTGCGACCACAAATGGTGTTTTTCAAAGCTGCGACGGCGGTCACCGCTGGGAACTACTGTCCAGAAGCGGCTTGCAAAGCGCTGTTGTTTACCAGCTCGCTTATTCAGAAAAAAAGGGACGTCTTTACGCCGCAACCCCTCGCGGTGTTTATGCCTATGATGCCCGTGCGCAAAAATGGACCGGCCTTTTCGAAGGCTTGGCCAAAGACCGCACGCGAGGCATTGCGGTGCTGAACGAGGAAAAACTGATCGCGATCACGGCAGAGGGTTTTGTGCAGTACCCTCTTGAGACTTTCGTGCCGGAAACCGGCCCGGGTGTGGCGATTTATCAGCCTCCGGAAGAAATTCTCGCTCTTTTTAAAGAGCTCCTCGCGCTCGAACCTTCGGCCCGCGAAATCCACAAGCGCGTCATTCAATATGCCAATGTCGCGAATGGCAAGATCAAGCGCTGGCACGCGGAGTCGCGGCTCGCGGGATTGTTGCCGGCCTTTTCGTTCGGTAAAAACCTGGACCGAAGCGCTTCCATCAGCACCTACAGCGGCAAGTACATCATGGGGCCTGAAGATGTGAGCAAGGGCTGGGACGCGGACGTAAGCTGGGACCTCGGGGACATGATTTACAGCTCGGACCAGACCTCGATCGATTCCCGGGAAAAACTTATGGTGGAATTGCGTAACGATCTCCTGTCTGAAGCCACGCGCATCTACTACGAGCGGCGACGCCTTCAGATCGATCTTGTTTTCACGCCGCCGGTTTCCGAGCAAGAGCATCTTGAAAATCTTCTGCGTATGGACGAACTCACTGCTCTCCTTGACGGGATGACGGACGGGTTTTTTTCGAAAAAGCTGGAACGGATCTATGAGAAGAGGCCGAACTTAAGTCAATTGTGGACTTGTCAATCCTCGGGGAACGAGAAACGGGAAACGGGGAACGTTGACCCAAAAACAAAAAAACAACAAGGGAGTTTCTAAGGTGGAAAATCAAAAACAATCCGAAAGATATTCGAACGGCTGGAAACGCTCATCCTATCCACAAAAGTCTGGCGGCTATCAAAGAAAGGTGGAAGTGCCAGTCAGTCAAAGTTCGACAGGAACTGCTGGGCAGAGAACCATGGCCACTGCTCCCAGCATAAAGATTCCAAGCGCGAGTCCTTCAGAAAAGATCAACGATTTCAGAGATCTTCATGTGTGGAAATTGGGGAAAGAGCTCGTTCTCGACACTTACAAAGCAACCAAGAATCTACCTTCGGATGAGCTTTTTGGCTTAACAACGCAAATGCGCCGGGCAGCTATTTCCATCCCAAGCAACATCTCGGAAGGATATAATCGTCGTTACACGAAAGACTATCAACGGTTCCTGTCTTTCGCATTGGGTTCTTGCGCTGAGCTTGAAACGCAGATCGAGGTTTGCAGGGATTTGGAATATTTCACCCCTGATACTTGCAGTTCTCTTTTGGAAAAGATGGATCATGAAACAAGAATGATACGAAGCTTAATGAACAAGCTTTGATCGCTCTCGTTATTCGTTCCCCGTTTCCCGTTCCCCGCGCTTGGACATTCTGTCCAGGCGCAGTTGTCCGCACGCAGCATCGATATCACGGCCCGCCGTTTGTCGCAACGTTACGTGAAGACCGCGCCTCTTGAGCTGGTCACAAAAACGCCCCATCGCTTCGGGAGCGGGTGCCTTATGCGGAAATTCCGCGATCGGGTTATAAGGAATAATATTGATCTTGGCCCGAAGCGGTTTGGCGATCATGGAAATGCCTTCGGCTTCTTCTTCCGAGTCGTTCACGCCGGCGATCAGCGTGTATTCAAATGTGATCTCGCGCTTCAGGCCCTGATTGATTTTCCTCAAAGCACTCATAAGCTCCTTGAGGGGGTAACGTCGATTGACCGGGACAAGACGGCTGCGGACCTCATCAATCGAGGAGTGAAGCGACACGGAAAGCCGGACGCGCCCGTCCACGGCTTTCACAAACTCCAGGATCTTCGGGATGATCCCGGAGGTTGAGACCGTGACTCTTCGCGCACCGAAGGCAAAACCCCGGGGTTCGGTCAAAATACGGACCGCTTTGAGCGTAGACTCATAATTATCCAGCGGTTCCCCCATCCCCATAAACACAACATTGGTGATCTTTTTTCCCGTCATACGACTGACCCTCGCGACCTGCTCCACGATCTCGCCAGCCGTAAGGTTACGGATAAACTTCCCCTGTCCGCTCGCACAGAACGCGCACCGGATCTTGCATCCCAGTTGCGTCGAAACACACACGGTTTCGCGCCGCCCCTGAGTGATCGTCTCCTCGCCTCCCTGGGAATCGGGAGCATCCTTTTGCGAGATCAGGACGCTTTCAAGAAAATGTCCGTCCGTGGTTTTGAAAAGAAACTTTGTAGACCCTCCGGCCACCGTTCTTTTTTCCTCGACGGGTTCAAGCGCAGTAAGGCTTATTTTTCCAGAAATATTCTCGAGGGCATCTTTCGAAAGGTTCTTGATCTCGTCCCATGCGAGGACATTTTTTTGATAGATCCAGTTGAGGAGTTGTGCTGCGCGGTATTTGGGAAGACCCTGGGCTGTGACCAAGGCCTCTATTTCGTCGGGAGTTGAACCGTAGAGGCTTTTCATGAAATATTTTTCGTTCGGCGACGTCCCTGTAACGCCGTGCACCGCACGAACATTAGATCCATTTCTTGAACTTCATCCAGACAAGCGTGGCAAGAGAGGAAAGCACGCAAAGACCGATGGCGAACGGATAACCCATTGCCCATTCCAGTTCCGGAAAATGTTTGAAGTTCATCCCGTAAATGCTCGCGATGATCACGGGGGGCATGGTGACCGTCGCCAAAACGGTCAAATGCTTCAGGACCTCATTAAGGCGGAAAGAAGAATACGAAAAATAGACCTGCAGGATGTTGTTCAGATTCTCATGATACGCTTCGGCCATGCTGTGAATCCGGAAAAGATGGTCGTAGACGTCCCGGAAATACATGAGGTGTTTCGGCTTGATAAAACGGTTCGGGTTCCTCGTGAGTGAGTAAACTGTGTCACGCTGCGGGCCGATGATCCGCCGGAGATTGAAGATGTCCTGTTTGGCCTGAAGAAGTGTTTGCAGGAAATTCTTCGACGCGTGGTTGAACATCTCTTTCTCAAGCGCGTCGATCTTTACATCGTACTCGTTCAGGACCGGAAGGTAATTGTCCACGAGACGATCAAGGATCGCATGGA
>JBAZJC010000135.1:0-4141 GCA_041651495.1 Candidatus Omnitrophota bacterium
TCTTGGCTAAAAAAGAAGGAATGGCCGGAGCCACAGCGATCAAGGGGTTCATGGGATTCGGCTGCAAGAGCCACATGCACACGACCAAGATCCTGCGGCTTTCCGAAGACCTGCCCATCGTGATCGAGATCGTGGACAGTGAGGAGAAGATCGCAAAATTTCTTCCCCTTTTGGATCCTATGGTGAAGGAAGGCCTTGTCACCCTCGAAAAAGCCAACGTGCTCCTCTATCGGGCGGGCTGATCCTCAGGGCGCCTGGAAAGATTTCGTCGAACGGATTCGTTGAGAGAATAGCGACACCCGCAATAGCGCTGACGGTAAAAGTTCTCTTCTTTGGAAATACGTTCCATTTGTTCCTGCCCGCCGTAAAGCCGCCAATTCTGATCCCAATAAACAAGTCCCGGGAATAAAGAAGCGGCGCGTTTTCCCACACGGTTCACTTGATCAAAGTCCTTCCACCGGGAAATGCCCAGGCTGGTCGTGAAAACCCTGAAACCATTCTGGGCCGCATAAGCCGCGGTTTTCCCGAGACGCATCTCAAAACAGATCGTGCAGCGCTTCCCCCGTTCAACGTCCTCCTCATGGCCCTGTACGGCCTCGAGCCATCCGTCGATCTCGTAATCCGCGTCCACGAAAGGGACTTTTATTTTCTGAATGTAGCGAAGGACTTCTTTCTTGCGATACTCGTATTCCTCTTTGGGATAGATGTTGGGATTGTAGAAATAAACCGTTGGTTCGATCCCGCTTTCAATCATGCGCCGGATGATGGAGCAGGAACAAGGCGCGCAGCACGAGTGGAGCAGAATTTTTTTTTCGTTGTTGGGGGCCTGCAGATTCAAGAGGCTTGTCATAAGAGGTGCCTCGGAAACAAAGAATTACAGAAAGCCGGCGAGCGGAATGGCTTCGTCGATCAGCATGATGGGGACATCCTCCCGGATCGCGTAGAGGTATTGTTTGTCCTCACGAATGAGCCCGCTTTCGATCTTCTGATCGACCGCTTTTCCGTTTCGGGTTTTAAGCTCATGTTTTTCGATTTTCTGATTGATCTTTCCGATCAAAGACGCGTCCGCAACCGTCAGGCTTTGTTTCGTCTCGGGACAACATAAGATGGAGAGTAATTCACTGGACACCATAGTCCCAATACCTTTCAATTTTTACGAAGCGGTCCCAATACCAATCAATCACAGCTTTGCTGTGATTGGGGCCGTCCAAGTCACCATCCAAAAGAATAAAGACTTGGACGGAAATTGGGGCAATCCCAACTACCATTTATGTAAAGAAATTTAAAGTTGGGATAGCAGCATTATACAGAAAAATTACTGTTGGGAAATGGTAAACCTGCACGGCAGACAGACAGTAGTGGGGACATCATAGGCTTTTTGCAACCCTTCTGCAGAACAGCCCTTTAGAGTAAGGGGCATGTGACCCCTTTTTCACTCGCGCTTTTCCGTTACTTACCCGCGCACCAGCTGTAACTTTTATCTTTTTTGCAGAATTCGGTCTTAAGCAGTTTGATTTCGCTTTGCTGGTTTTTTATGGTGGTTTGCATCTCTTTTGCCGGTCCTTCGTTTAACTCCGTTCCAGGATCGTACCAGGAGACGTTAACAGCCGCCATGATTTTGCCGACGTAAGTGCCATCTGGAAGCTTGAAACATGGTTTTTGGGAATTTTTGCCGTTATCTTCCGGCCAGACAATAGATTCAATCGAAGAAGCTGCCGGACAAGCGTTTTCTGTGTCCAGTTTTTCCAGCGCTTTACCGACAATGTTTCCGGCCGTGATCATTTTGGCACCAAAACCCGGAATGTTAGAAATACCAATGACATCACCTGTATCGATAAAACCATTTTTTGAGGTGACTAAAGTAGGAGCGGTTCCCACAAGCGCAATGGGGGCTTTTCCATTTTCATATAGGTTTTTAGTGTCAGTTCCGATCTTAAATCCTCCCTCCTCGTCCATAACAGCACCGGGAGTTGTTGAGACAATGCCAATAATAGATTGATGCGAGAGTTCAGAAGCAGTGACTGTTTTAGATTGTGTTGGGTCGATACTAACCAAACTACCGCGCAGTACTTTACCGGAAACAAAATAATTTTCAGCAAGGTCGTTGTGGCCACCAGCAAAATATCCATATCCATTACTTTTGATATAAAACGGTGGAGTGGATGTATTGCCAAAGTGAAAACCTATAGCATCCACACCAATGCCAAGAATATCTGAACTGACCTGATAATAACCTATTCCATACGCTGTAGCATTGTTAAATGACCAAATTGGGTTAAAACCACCAACCCATACATTATTACGAAATCCTGAACCAGAATTTGCGATAATTACTCCAGTTGCTAATATGTTTCCAGCTACATTTAGCCTTTCACTTGGACTCGTCGTCCCGATGCCGACGTAGCCGCTCTTATCTATTCTCATCCTCTCCCCCGACGCTACTCCTAAATCATGTGTATGAAATGCTAAATAACCTTCTCCTGTTCCTCCCGGCGGACCAAATTCAATTCCTGAAAACCCGCTATTTGCCGATAAATCTGTATTGTCGGAGTTTCTGGTTATACCGACATATCTTGATGTCGTTAAACTGTCACTTGCTCCACCAAGAGAAATACCTGTAGCCGTCCCTGTCGCACCCATAATAGATAATTTACTTCCTGGACTTGTCGTCCCGATGCCGACGTTGCCGGAGGTTGTGGCAAAATTGGAACCCTCCGTAGATTTTAAATTCTTGTACTCACCGTAAGGGGCGGGATAGTAAGTGGTGAGATCAACCCGCCCCGCAAAGGCGGTGGGAATGATAATAAAAGTTGTAATTATCACAGCGCATAATATGGATTTTTTCATTTTCTCAGACTCCTTTTTGAAGGCGGCAGTACTGGTCATTTAACGCACCACTTGCGTATATGATAATCCTAAAGAGTGTGTTATGAAAAGAAAATAACAAGGCAGGTCTGATCATGTCTGGTCCCTTATCATGAGAACACTTCTCACAAAGCGATCTAAAACCACCCCAAACAACCGGTTCGAGGCACAGGGGTCAAATTCGTACATCGTCAATACAAATAAAGTGTTATGTGGATTTTCGGAGGGGATGTAGAATGCACAAAATTTGCAATAACCGTCTTGACATGGCAGGGGCTACAGGTTTGAATTCTGTCGAGTTCATGCTTTTAAAGTATATCCTCATTCAACGAGTCAAAAAAATGTTGAAAAAAAACGGGTCCCGTGGGTCTATATGAAAAAAACAATCCTGAATCTCTCGGTTTTATGTCTCGTCTCGGTCTCGTTGCTTTTTCCGCCATCGTCTGCGGAAGCAGGCTCAGTCACATTGCTGGCGCCTTCTGCCGTACTTTTGGACGGGCGTACCCAGCAAATTCTTTATGCACGGGCGCCTTATACCAAGCGCGCGCCAGCCAGTACGACCAAACTTCTGACCGTGATGGTGGCTCTCGATCATCTCTCGTTGGATAAGATCGTCCAGATTCCGAGCGGTTTAGAATATATTCAGCCTTCCAAAATAGGTCTGCATGCGGGAGAGCGTTTTTATGTGCACGATCTTGTTAAAGCGGCGCTTATCAAGTCCGCAAATGATGCGGCGGAAGCCCTTGCGATCCTCACGGCAGGCTCGCGTTCTGCGTTTGCCCAACTTATGAACCAGAAAGTCAAAAGCATTGGCGCGAATAATTCCAATTTTGTGAATCCGTCGGGCCTTCCGGCCTCGGGGCAGTATTCGACTGCGTATGATCTGGCAAGGATCATTATGGCGGCTTCAAAATATCCGTTCATCGTGAACACCCTGAAGATCCGGAGTACGGTCATTTATAGCCGCGGCGGACGGAGGATCCTTCTGAATAATTGCAACAAGATGCTTTGGCGAACGGGGGGAGTGATCGGCAAGACTGGCTGGACGAGGACGGCGCGCCATTGTTTCGCCGGACGGGTCCAATCGAACGGCCAGGTGATCTTTGTGGGGCTTATGGGAAGCCAGAGACGGCAGTATCTTTGGTCGGATCTACAGAGGATTGAATCCGTTTCCACCGGGAAGATGCCCAAGCCCATCGTTTCAGCTCCGGCAATGCCAGCCCGGAAAGAGACTTTGAAGATCCAGAAGGCGCTTCAGCGTGCCGGATATTTCAAG
>JBAZJC010000136.1:0-4132 GCA_041651495.1 Candidatus Omnitrophota bacterium
GATCATTCATCCCGAATGGAGTGGGCTCTGTGACTAAAATACAAAAATCACTTCCTTTCACAGCTGTCACCATGGGGCATGAAGTTCCCGGCGGCGCGTCAATGATCGTCATGCAAGACCGGTCGATATGCGATTTGACCTGTCGAATGAGCGGAGGAGCCATGGTTTCACCCACGGCAAGCTTGCCCTGAACAAAATCAATGCCATCCCTCTGTCCTATTTCAATTTCACCGATGGGTCGAGGCACCTCCTGGATGGCTCCCTTGGGGCATAGGCGAGTGCAGGCCCCGCAGCTATGGCACATTTTGGGGAAAAGAAGGACTTTTTTAGGGAGAACTGCCAACGCGTGATAGGTGCAAACTTCCTGACATTTTCCACAAAAATCACACTTGGCATAGTCGATCTCTGGAACCCGAACCGTTGCCTGTTTTCGGTCGGTTATATTGGCTTTCAGAAATATCTGGGCGTTGGGCTCCTCGACATCACAATCAAGAAGCTGAGCGTGTTCAAGGGAAAGCGCCAGATTCACTGCCACGGTCGTTTTTCCGGTACCGCCTTTCCCGCTCGCCACCGAAATGATCATTGCGGTTTCTCCGCGATAATCGTTTGGTGAAAAAATGTCGCTGACTTTCTTACGAGAAACCTCTTTTTCCGAAGATAAGTTGCAGCCTCCGGGATCGTGACCGTGCCTCTGTCATGCACATTTCCTTCAAGAGCGTGGATCTGATCCATGGTCTTAAATCCCTTCTGCGTAAAATCACTCAGGATCAGCTTTCCTCCTGGCTTAAGCACACGGATAAGTTCGTCCAGAATTTTGTGGGGCTGGATGAAATGATGGAGGGTATTGATGGAGAAAACCATGTCGTAGCATTCGTCTTTAAAGCTTAAGCGTTCTCCGTTCTCCACCCGAAGATCCGCAAAACTGTCTAAAAGTTGAAATTTCAGATAAAGTTTTGCAAGATCCCGCTCTCTTTTCGAAATATCAAAACTGGTGAAGGTCAGGCCGCACTTTGCCAGCGCACTCGCAAAATGCCCCTTCCCTGTACCCGCTTCGAGTATTTTCCCACGTAAGGGAGAAACTTGTTCAAGGATCACTTCCCGCTCTCGATCGAGATCGTAGCCAAACCTTAAGAACAACTTTTTGCGTTCGAATATCCGTTTCAACGCCGGCGGGAGCTCAACAGGGATCCTGCTTTTCCCGGAACTTCGTAATGAATCAGTTTTCATTGAGAGTAATCGCTTGAGTCGGGCAAGAGGCTATGCAACTTCCGCATTCAATGCATTGTTCGTTCGCGACAGCTTTGCCTTGCACAAGCCGGACTCCGTCCACAGGGCAAATGCCTATACAGGCGCAGCAACCATTACATTTTAAAGCATCAATTTTGACCATCCGGGAATTTTCCTTATATGAATGAGTTGTTAGACTTTGGAGATTCCGAATTTTGAGCTAACACTGGGATTTTTTGCGGCCTTAAATTTTCCGCTTTTATATCTCTCAAGAACCTCCGAAATCTTTCCAGAAGCTCCGGTAATCACCTTGATCCCCGCTGATTGAGCAACCTTGAAAGCGTTGGGCCCCATATTCCCCGTAAGAACGACTTCCACTCCCTTGGAAACAACCATCTGCCCCGCCTGGATTCCGGCTCCGCCCGAGTTTTGAGCATGGGAGTTTTCAACCGTTTCGAAATCTCCAGAACCCGTATCAAAAATCAAAAAATACTTGCATCTCCCGAAGCGCGGATCCACCGCAGCGTCCGGAGTTTTCCCCTCTGAAGTAATCGCTATTTTCATAACCCTCCTTAAGTGAGCACCGTATTTCGTGAAATTTTAAGGGTACACGGCACAATACTGTTATCCTCTCAAATCAAATGGAGAACAGTATTAGTGACACCCGCCTTCATGCCCCGGGCAGCCCGCCAGCCCGCCGAGCTTGTTTTTGATGAAATCTTCAACCGCAGCTTTAACATTTCCTGAGTAGCCAAATACCTGAATACCGGCTGCCGAGAATTTTTCCTGGGCGCCCATTCCCATGCCGCCTGCGATCACATGCGTCACGCCGTGCTTCATCATTTCATCTACGGCCTGACAGCCGCCCCCGCCGTGTACTGCTGTGTTCTTGGCCACTTTCGCCTCTTTAATCTTGTTCCCATTTAGTTCGACCACGCAAAAATACTTACACTGGCCGAAATGTGCGGAGACTTCGCTGTCGAGTCCGCGATTGTCATTGGTGGTGATACCTATTCTCATATCGTAATCCTCCTAGTTCCCGAGAGGCAGGCATCTGGCCGCTTCCTGCCCCTCAGGCACACGTTTATTTTCCTTTTTTCTGTTTTTCTGCTCCTTGTAATTTGGTCAACCTCGAACGAACCGCTTCAAGCTCCCCTGAAAGATACGTGGCTTGTTTTTTCAACAGCTCGCTCTCTTCTTTCTCACTAATTCCGGGCTGGATCGGATACGTCCGTTGCCATCCGGTCAGTCCGGTAGCGTAAAACTGGTTCCGCCATCCAAAGCCTCCCCGGCCGCCGATGTGTCCAACGCCCCGGCTTCCTCCGGCTGGGCGCGCGCAAAAACCACGCCCCCATCCTGTCCTCGGTCCCATTCCCATGGGACCCGTTCCATCTCCTCCTGGCATAATAGTCACCTCCTTGTTAAAATCCCTTATTGAAAATCGTTTTCATCAAAAATCAAAAAAATATAGCCGTCTATTTCTGGCACTTTTCGCAAAGTCCATAGAACTCGATAACATGGTCGGTTATTTTGAAATGAAATTTCTTTGACAATCCCGCTTCGGTCTTTTTCAAAAGCTGAATCTCATCATCAATAAAATCTCGATAATCGATAACGCGGTTGCACGAAGTGCAGACGAGATGGTGATGATGGTCGTCGCTCTTAGAGCCACGAATCATTTCATAACGGGCGCGACCATCACCGAACTCATGCCGCGAAAGCACGTTCATTCCGGCAAGAAGATCTAATGTCCGGTAAACCGTTACGAGCCCTACCCTTGGATACTGCTTCCGAACCGCTTCAAACACCTCCTCAGCGCTCCAATGCCCCCCTTTGCGGCTCACAACATCCAGGACAAGCTCCCTCGCGACCGTCATCCGGCGGCCGCATCCCCTCAACTGTCCCGTAAACCATGGAGGCCCGCATCCATCTCGTCTAGGCATATCTTTTCATCTCCTTATTGATAATGACTATCAATAGTGTAACCCTTTAAAAATACCCCGTCAAATAATTTTAAGCGCTTTATGGATAGTTGGACTTTATCCTTAGGGAATGTCTTCCGGATATTTCGTCCTCAAGAAAAGCATCACACTAGCGCGGACAAACAAAACGAGAAAAAAGGTTCATTCATATCTATGATTCGATCTTTTCATTTCCTGGAAATCTTAAAAACGATATCCACTGCGACCTCAATTTCGCTCGCTTTAAGATCTGCTGGAAATGTCCGAAAAGGGCTGGCCCTTCTGACCGCATCCAAAGCTTCTCGATCTAACTCCTTAAAACTCGAAGATTGGACGAGTCTCAAATTTTCTACCCGGCCGGAAGACAGAACTTTAAAAGCGATGCGACTCGCTCCTTGATACCCGATCCGCAAAGCCGCCCGGGGGTACGTTTTCTCTTCCTGGATCTTTTGCTTGATGCTGTCCTGATATCGAAGGAAGGATTTCTTAAAAGCCTCATCGAGTTTTTCGACAATAGCCTGGGACGTAGATTCTTCCTCTTTTGCCGGGGCTTCTATTTTCTTCTCTTTTTCTAATTCATACCGGTCTGGCAGAAGTTCTTGTACCGCTTCAAATTCGATTTCGAAATGCTTTTGTTCAGGAGGGCCCCAGAACCGGATATTCCCCGCTCCTATCAAAGCAACATGCGTGATCAGAGACGCAAGAAGACAAACCTGAAACTCAGTTCCCGCTTTCATGATCCGGGCCCTGTGTTGAAATCACCAAACCGTCTACATTAGCTTCCTTGGCGACATCCATAACCTTCACAGCCAACCCCAAAGGAACGCCCTCATCTGCTTTGATAACCAATAACTTTGAGCTAGCCCCCTTTAACCCAGAGAGAACAGCCCCTTTTAGATCCTTCAACAGAATTTCTTTTCCTCCAAGCAGGACATGGCCTTCTT
>JBAZJC010000137.1:0-4113 GCA_041651495.1 Candidatus Omnitrophota bacterium
TGAAACATGAATTCCGATCCGATCTGGTTTGAGAAGAATGGGAAGGTACAGCGGATCATGTCTGCATAAAGAAGAACGCTGAAGGCGATGAATATCAGGGCAACGCCCAGCCCTATTACTATCTTGGCATGTCTGCTCCAATCCAGTCTTCTTCCCAGGAGGAAGATAGCAAGTCCTGAGAAAACAAGCAGTGGTGGATCTATAAGAAAGCTCATCTGGACACCTCAATTACATAGTTTGATCCTCATCCGAAAAAAGACCGGTTTGTGCAATCAATATTCCATTTGTCGCAGTATGTAAGACTGACTGTAGTGCAAAAGCGGGGCGCAAGATTCATAGTAATAACGATGATTTAACGTATTTAGATATTTTGCAAAAGGATTTTTCACACGAAGTCATAAAATTAAAAAAGAGTTATTGGATTGCCTGAAAAATATTAGTTGAAAATGGCAAATGCCAGAGTTGATACTCTCTTGTCTTGCATGCCTGAAGCGCCCAATTTGATTGCCCCAGTATCAGATGTCGTGTTTGCCGAACTATCAGTTGCAGGGACGACTGCAAAGCCATTCTGGCTAGCATTGCCATTGTCAGTCTGGTTGATAGATGAATTGGCGTCCAATAACGGATCTTGCGAGAGCGATTTCGCATTCAATGTGGTCTGATCTCCGAGGTTATCTCTCATAAACTCATCGAAGCTCGACATATCGACGCTGAATCCAGGATCATCCAGGAAGTTGTATGAAGAACCGCCGCTGGATAATCCACAAGATCCTCCACAGCCCCCTTCTGCATAGGGAAGAGAGATGAAGGCGGATGACACGACTGCCAACAACAAAATCATATGCTTGATACCAATCCCCATAGGTCCGCAGATGGGAGCCTGCGGTTAAAAGCCCGTCGATAGTTGGACAAGATTTGGAGCCTCAAATCCGAACCAGTTCCCCCTCAGTCGATAAAGGTGTCCGGCCTTCATAGGCTATGAAATGCGGGTCCTCCACCAAGAGGATTGGCACCGCATTCCCGGCTGGCTGGGGGCACAGGCGCGAAGCGCTTGCTCTGGCGCCGACGCAGGTGGGCCTGCCCAGGCGGGCACACTACCATTCTGAGGCAGATCAGATAAAGAACAGTTATAGATATTCATGGCCCTGCTGAATGCTTCAAGCCCAAAATATCCCTGACATTGACGCCCGTCAATTTCCAGACGCTGTTCTTCTCTTCAGTCAGCAGGGCTTCAATCGGCTCATCCGGCGTATGCCCCAGGGCAGATAACACGTTTGCGGATAGATTTTTCTTTTTAATCAAATCCACAAACTTTTGTCTAACAATGCGTTTGATTTCAGTATCCACTACCTCTTCAATGCGACCAGGTATGGCTACAAATGAAAAATTTGAGAGGTCTGGCGCAAACCTTTCGATCTCAACAGCAACCGAGGGATTCTGCCTGAAATACTGCACTTTCTTTCCATATTTTGTGGACAAGAAGTACATGAATTTGCCGTCGAAGACATACAAGAACGGCGCGATATAGGTATGACTTTCTCCTTTGAAGGCTATGCGACAGACATACTCATCTTTTACAAGCATGTCATACTCTGATTTATCCATTGTGGGCATTTTAAATATTGTCATAATCAGTCACCACATGCAGAATATTCGAATCCCGCGCGTCATACTTAAAAGAGTTATTTCGGGACACTATTTGAACAAATTGGCTTTTCCTTAATTGAGGGGTCAAAATTGAGTTGGCGAAAACACATGATAATTTGTATGCTCTTGAAGGGATATAAATTTGATTGAAATGCGGTCTCTCCAGTACATGGACGCGCATTCTCGGCTGACCGGGGGTCAGGCTCGGGCTGCTCTGCCAAGCCCCAGCGCGGGCGGGCCTGCCCATCCACACACGAGCGCGCACGGAGGCGGGCGAGAGTGCGGGAGCGATGCTACTGATGAAATGGTGGATTACTGCCATTTTGCATCAACCCGGGGACTCACCTCTGGGATCACTAATAATATTTTTCATCAAGATCGAGACACTACCTACCTTATGCAAGGGATTGGGGATTGTCGCAGCATCTCACCTATGCACGAATCCTGATTGTGGCAATCTGGATTGGTGGCCAGGAGACGACACCATCACCGAGATGTGGAGTCCTGAAATTATTTCGCGTCCGTCCTAGTTTTATGGTGTTAGAATTATTCATATAATTTCACAACCCAAACAATCTATGGCCAATTGCGAAATAAGCTTCCAAAGGCATTTTTCGCCTGAAAGCCCTTTCTGGAGTCTCCAGGCTTTGGAAATTCAAGCTTCCATGAGGTCTATCGTTATACCAGGTGATAAACTCGTCGAATGAATGAAAAGCTGACCTGTGCTTGACGTATTCTCCGAAAAACCTTTCCAGCTTTCCGTTCGTCTGAGGATGCTTCACTCTAGCTAATATTGGCTTGATGCCATATTTTTTGAGGTGATCTTTGAATTCACTGTTCCAGCTTCCGTCATCGTGGATTCTGTGGGCTCCAAACTCGCTTCCATGATCGAGTATCAGCTCTCTCATGGGACAAAGCCACCAGAATTTGTCAACCAGTTGATCGATTATCAACATACTGTTCTCTGTATTGATCTCGGTAAACTCCCCGCCAGCCAGCACCATCCTAGACGCATCATCCAGAATTACACAAACCTTGACATCAGTCCCATCCCATTCATGCCAGTCGATATGACCAGCAGACATACTGTGCTTTCGTTCATAGCGAACCCACTTCCGGCGCTTCTGTTTCTTTATATCTTCCTGGGCCAGACCTTCTGCCTTCAGATACATATGTATGCGATTATGTGATATGCAGATCTTAAATTGCTTCCGGATTACAGTCTCCAGCATTCGCGCTCCAAAGCGGTAGCGAGCGTGGGCAGCTCTGATGACCTCTGCCTCATTCGCAGTGAGGGGTTTGAGGGGGCGACCAACTTTTTCGCCCAAGATAGGTTCTTGCCCTGTCTCCTTGTACTCTTTGATGATCTGCTGGACTCTCCTTTGTGAGACCTTGACATCCCGCGCAATCTCTTCTGTGGCTACCCCCTTGCGGTTTTGACGAAGGATATAGCGAACCTTCGTCTTGTTTAATTTCATATCCTGGACTATGCGTCCAAGCTTAGATGATAGGCGAAATAATTTCAGGACTCTACAACACCATCACCGAGAGAAAAACTATAATAAGGGAATCGGTATGATAGTTGAAAATGTGAAGAACGTGCTGTGCTCTAACAGGCATTTGACCAAAAGCTTTCTGATGATATTTTATTGGCAGGATTATGTATTAAATAGGAAAGGGCTGATTTAAATGCGCGGAGATTTGTTAATAAATTTATTTCAAGCGCATATGGAGAATGATAATAATAAATTTCATGAAATAGCCCAAGAAATCATAAAAGAAGAAGAGAAAAGGAAGCATAACTTATTAGCAAAAAATCTTAAAAAAACATTATTGTCACCACAATTTAATCCTAATTATTCCAACATATTTTCAAGAAGATATAAAGCAAATATGCCTCTCCCAAGGGATAGCGAGAAGGGTTTTCCACTATTTGAAATTAAAGAGTATTATTTCAACTTAAATGATTTAATTTTAAATGAAGAGGCTAAAGATCAAATTCATTATTTGCTAGAAGAAATAAAATCTTCTGAGATCTTAAACACCTATGGCCTGAAACATAAGCAAAAAATTCTTTTTTGCGGGCCGCCAGGCACTGGAAAGACATTGAGTTCTAAAGTTATCAGTTCAATTCTTGGCTACCCGTTGTTATATATAAAATTTGATTCTATTGTTTCATCATATCTAGGAGAGACTGCAACAAATTTAAGAAAAGTCTTTGACTTTATAGAGCAAGGCGAATGGGTAGTTTTATTTGATGAATTTGATATTATCGGAAAGAAAAGAGATGATCCATATGAACACGGAGAAATTAAGCGTGTTGTAAACAACTTCATGCAAATGATGGACAACTATGAGGGCAACGGCCTGCTTATCGCTGCCACAAATCATCAATATCTATTAGACTCAGCAATATGGAGGCGGTTTGATGATATCATTTACTTCGACATGCCTGATATCATCCGA
>JBAZJC010000138.1:0-4084 GCA_041651495.1 Candidatus Omnitrophota bacterium
CACCTTGATCGTTTCTTCCTCGAGGTCCCACTGCAATTTCTCATTATGAAAAAGCACCCCGGCATTGATGACCATCAGATCCAGATCGTGCAAAGCCATGATCATGTTTTGAAGGCTATGGATCGCCTCGCGCGGATAACGGACATCAATCTCCCGGGCAAGACTTTCTCCGGGCAGTTCCTTTCGCAGTTCCTGTAATTTTTCAACAGACCGGCTGGTCAGGCCCACGACATAACCTTCTGCGGAAAGTTTTTTTGCTAAAGCCAGGCCGATGCCGGTGCTGGTTCCAATGATGATAGCTCTTTTGGGAGACGGTTCCATGGGGGATATTCTATACCAGTTACAGCACGCTTGAAAATGTTTTGGTCATGGAGCCCCTTTGCTTTACAACCGCGGGGCTCAACTTTTCCGGTGAAGGGAGAGGAATTTCTCGATGGATCGGTTATAAGTCTTTTCGATGTCCGTGGGGAAATAACAGGCGGGCAACTGATTCTGACTCCGGTGGTAGGCCACGCACTCACAGCAGATCCCCTTGCGGGAGCATGGATCGTAGGAGCAATTGCAATGCTTTTTGTTGGTTTCGGCCTTGCATTCCATTTGTGTCACTGTCTCAGATACCAAAAAAAGTTGGGGCCGGGCCCGAAAGCCAGGTCCCGACCTTCCTCTATTTTGCTTTTTAAAGATAAGAGTCGGGGCGATAGGATTTGAACCTACGGCCTCTCGGTCCCGAACCGAGCGCACTACCAGGCTGTGCTACGCCCCGACGCACAATAATTAAAAAATCAATCGAAACGGCAGAGGCAGTCCTGATTTCCCTGAAGCTTTTCAAAAAAATCAGGGCGCCCCGGCAAAAGCTATTTTTACTGACAACCTTCTGCACTACCACACCCATTCCAAACGAATTGGTGCGATCCGTCCTGGAACTTGTCGTTCCAGGCAAGATCGAAGAAAACGGCGGGGATTATAACACCCTCACGAGGAGTATTCAATCAAAGGCATTAATCTGCCACAGCAAGATCGGCGGTGGCGGCAATTTGCTCGGGAGTAGGAGGCGAAGTAGTTTCCTGATGGGGTTGCGAGCCTTGGGTCAAAAGCGCCGCTGCCATGACTTCTTTGAACACGGGGGCAGCAACCGTACCGCCATAGTAAAGAGGATGGGCTTCATCCAGCACAACGACCATGGCATAGCGAGGATTGTCCGCAGGAGCGAAGCCGATGAACGAAGATATGAATGCGCTATGCGAATACCCCCTACCTCCGGGAAGGATTTTCTGGGCAGTACCGGTCTTACCCCCCGCTAACACATCCGGGATTTTCGCCTTGGTCCCTGTTCCTCTTTCGACCACTTGCGTCAGGATCTCACGCATCGTCGCGGCCGTTTCGGGTTTGATCACCCGCCGTTTGATAAAAGGTTTCTTCTCTTTAATCGTTACACCTGCCGGGTCCTGGACCTTGGAAACAATGTAAGGTTTTACGAGATAGCCCCCATTAGCGATCACGGACAGTGCGGTCACCATCTGTAACGACGTCACCATAACTTCCTGCCCCATGGGAATATTGTACGGAGAGGTCTTGGACCATTGGGCGAGTGGTCTCGTATAGCCGGGCGCTTCCCCAGCCAGGTCAATGCCGGTTGAGGTTCCAAACCCGAAATTTTTCACATAATTTTGAAAATTCTGCGAACCCATTTTGAACCCGATCTTTACGGCTCCGATATTGCTCGATTTTACAATCACTTCCATCATTGGCAACATACCATAAGGGTGAACATCGTGCAGCACTTTGAAACCATAGTTCCATTTTCCATTCTCGCAATTGATGACCGTCTCCGGCGTGACCGCTCCCTCGTTCAAGGCGCCGCTCGCCGCCACAATCTTGAACACCGAACCCGGTTCGTACATGTCGGTGATCGCGCGATTACGCTTCGCGTCCGGCCCCGCACTGGCATAATGATTGGGATCAAAGCCGGGCTGATTCGCCATCGCCAGGATCTCTCCGGTTTTCGGGTTGATCACGACTGCCCACGCACCCCTGGCTTTCCACTGCCTGAAGGCCCGTTCAAGTGCCTTTTCGGTCAGATACTGGAGATGCTGATCAATGGTCAACACAACACGGTTTCCGTCGATCACAGGCAAGCTTTTCATTTCGAAGGCCTTGATCTCCCGTCCCAAAGCATCGCGCTGGGTCACACGCTTACCGGGCTTTCCGCGAAGATCACCATCCATGGATCGCTCAATCCCCTCCACCCCCTGATTGTCCACAGTGGAAAATCCGAGCACCTGCGCAAGCATTGTTCCCTGGGGGTAGAATCGTTTGTATTCTTCCAGGACACCCAGTTCCGGGCACTTGAGTCTTCTGATCTTCTCAGCTTCCTCAAAAGTAACACGCCGTTTGAGCCACACGAACGATTTATCCCTGCTTAATCGTTCCATCACCCATTTCCGGTCAAGTCCCAGTATCTTCGCAACCTCGCGGCCGAGGTCTGTGCGTTCCTCATCTTTCAGGGCGCGCGGCACCGCGTAAATGGAGGGGATCTTGAGATTGGTAACGAACTCTTTTCCGTTGCGGTCCGTAATAGAACCCCGCGAGGGCGGTACATCAATCGTCAAATAATGCTGGCGATGCGCCAGGGTAAGAAGCGAGGATTGATGAAACCAGGTTAGCTGAACAATCTGATAAATCACGAGGAAAAAAAGAACAAACAGAACGATATAGAGAAACCAGAACCGACGCGGCGAAAGCAGCGCTCGCATTTTTTAGGAGGAGAGATCAGTCTTGGCCTGGGCCGTTTGGATCCACCGGCCAAGAAAATTTGTGACCCTGGAGGAAAAGGTGTGTGTAACCTTTTGTTCCGACGCCACGGAAATGGCAAGACCGGGCACAGGTGGGACTTCCACCACCTGGATCTTGTTGGGAAGTGCCAAGCCCATGTCGTGATGTTTCATTTTTTCTTCAAGAAGGCGGGGGGCCCTCAACTGGTCGACCTTGAACTGGAGCCTGTGAAGCAACTCTTGCTTTTCGGCAAAAATACGGGAACTCTTATGGATGTCAAATGAGACGAGAACGGAAGCAACCTGCAGGTGCACATAAAAAAGCAACGAGCAGGTCAAGGCCGCTATAGATACTAATATTTTTCCACTGCCTTTCATGATATTTTCTCGATTACTCTCAGTTTGGCGCTTCTCGCTCTCGGATTAATTAATATTTCTGAACGGTTCGCGACCACCGGTTTGCGAAAAATCAAATTTCCGCGTTCTTCATCGTCCCATTTCCGGAACTGTTGCTTCACGATCCGGTCCTCAATCGAATGAAAACTGATAACTCCGAGCCGCCCGGTTTTCGTCAGATGCTCAAACGCCGCCGTCATACCTTCCTTGAGCGCCTCCAGTTCATCATTCACTGCAATCCGGAGCGCTTGAAACACTTTAGTGGCCGGATGACGCCTCGCCCATGAAGGTCTCTGCCCTTTTTTAAACCGCATGTGGGCGGGCAGTGCCTGCTCCAGGGTCTGGTTGAGATCTTCAACCGTACGGATGGGTTGCTGACGCCGTCTTTCGACGATCACGCGGGCAAAACGCCGCGAATGATGCTCTTCGCCGTAATGGTAGAAAAGGTCCGCAAGTTCGATCTCAGACATCTGAGCAAGCAACTCTGAGGCTTTAAGACCGACTTCCGGGTTCATCCGCATATCCAATTCCCCTTCCGTTTGGAAACTGAAACCGCGCTTCCCATCCGCCAACTGCTCCGACGAGGTCCCGATATCCAGCAATACTGCGTCGAACGCCGCTATTTTCAACTCCGGAAAAACTCTTTCCAAATTCCTGAAGTTCTCGTGTATCAACGTAACCCGTGAATCCCCCTGGAACAGCGCCCGACATCTCACGATCGCTCCAGGATCCTGATCAAAACCGATCAATCTTCCCGAAGGACCTATTTTCCCGAGAATTGCTTCCGCGTGCCCCCCGCTCCCAAGGGTCCCATCCATCACTACAGCCCCGGGTCTTAAAACCAGATACTCAAGGACTTCCTGTAAGAGAACGGGGTTATGACGCAAAACTAAGGATCGCCTCTTCTTCCGTCGAAT
>JBAZJC010000139.1:0-4083 GCA_041651495.1 Candidatus Omnitrophota bacterium
TCGTCAGGATCGCTCACGCCAATAGCTGGTACGCCCGCTTCGAGAAGATCGGAACGAATTTCGCGCAGCGGTTCAATTTTGTCTCCTTTCAGGCGATCTTCGGACGGACCATCTCCTTCGGGCACCATCACCTGGCAAGGGCCAACCTGATTTCGAAGATCAGGCTACCGAAAGGACTGCTTTCCCATGATAACTGGGATACGGTCCTCTTGGATCAAATGGGATACCGTGTGGCGTTCTGCGCTGATGTTCATGTGTATGACGAAGCGCCGTCGAACTATCTCGAAGCGAGGGCGAGAGGGAGGCGGTGGGCTCAGGGAACGCTGCAGGGTATCCCGCTTATTTTTATGCCGCGAATCAGCCTAGGCTCGCGGTTTCTTGTTTTTTTTGGGATCTATCTTTATGTGGCCGATGTTGTGTTCTTCCTTTGGCTCATCCTCGGGCTTCTGGCCCATTCCTGTCTTGCGGGTGAGCTTATCCACTTCGAGATCGATTCGATCTGGCTTGGCGCCTGCACGAACAGCAAACTTAAGTGGGCGCTTCTTTTCAGCGTTGCCGTGGTTTACCTGCACAAGCTCGTCCTATTGAAAAATCCGAAGGATTTTAAGGATTTTCTCTACGAGCTGGTTGTTTCCACGGCTCTCACCTTAAACAATGTTTTCTATACCCCTCTGGACATCGTAAGCATCCCTTTGAGAAAACTTCACTGGAAGCCCATGGCCAAAAACCCCTTTGCCAGGGTGGATTGGAGAAATACCGTGAAGACACTTTGGCCGGGAACCGTCGCGGGACTCTTCGGTCTTTATTTCTGTCTTTTTCTGACACCTTATTTTGTTTGGCCGGCGACGCCCCTTTTGACAAGCCTGATCCTTTCCATTCCCGTTGCGTATTGGACCGCAGCGTCGGTCCCGGAAAGGTTTAAGGCATGGATCTAATTCAAAAACAAGGAGAGACAAAGAATATGACGCAGAAAGAAACCCATGCTCAACAAAAAGAACCCGCTCTGTTTGAGGAGAAAAAAGAGCCTCCCAGAAAGGGGAAAGCGAAATTCCTTCTTATGGCGCTAGCCGTGCTTCTCGCGGCTTTTTTTTGGCCGAAACCGGTTATCAAAGGAGAAGCCATCTTGCAGGCGGAGCGATTTGCAAGGATAGGTCTTTCCAGCCCAGGAGTGCTTAAAGAGCTTCTTCATCAGAAAGGCGACCGGGTGAAGCAAGGGGAAGTGATCGCCCGATTTGAGAATCTGGATATTAAACAACGTTTTGAGGCGAAGAAGCTTTCTCTGGAGATCTTGAGGCTGGATAAGGACCGGCTTGCAAAAAAGGTTGGATTTCTGACGCTGGATAAGGACCGCAGCAGCATTCTCCTTGAGAACGGAGTGATCGCTCGGACAGAGCATGAGCGAAGGGTTCATGAACTTGAAGAAGCGGAGCAAGAGATTTCAATTAAGGCGAAGGAGATGGAATCGGCCGAGGCGGAGATCGGATTTCTGAAGACGCAGGTGGAAGCCTTGGAACTCAAAGCCCCGTTTGACGGGATTCTGCTTACGGACCCGGGCGATCAGATAGGCAGTCCGCTTAAGGAAGGGGAATTCGTGCTCGAATTCGCGGACCCGGACACGTATTTCCTTGAGATGCTGATCCTCGAAAAAATGATCCGAAAAGTGTCAATCGGGGATCCTGTCCAATCAAAATTTAATGCATTCCGCGGCAAAACCTTTACCGGAGAAGTGATTCGTATCGCTCCACGGGCAAGGGATGAGGTTGAAAAAGTATTCAAGATCAAGCATGTCGTTGCCTGCGCGATCCGTCTTAAAGAAATGCCGTCTGACATTAAATACGGAATGCGGGCGGATGCGGAGATCGCGCCTGCGAAGGACGGGTGGCGCAAATGATACCCGTTGGATTTCCAGAAGAAAATGATCCGTCATTTGAGGGCGAGCTTACTACGCTACTTCGCAAAGTCAGCGACGGACGGCATATTCCGGACTTGAGAGTGTTTTTGAAATCGGTCAAAGAAACCATGTGTTGGTGTTTACCAATATCATTTGAACCCCAAGAGGAGCCGTTCATTTTATGAAAGCCATTATTCTCGCCGCCGGTTTTGGGACAAGACTCTACCCGCTTACGCGGAATATCCCAAAAGCACTTTTAAAGCTTGGAGACAGAACGCTGCTTGATCATCTCGTCGGGAAGCTTAATCGTTTCCCGATTATTGATGAGATCATCATCGTTAGCAGTAAGCGCTTCTACCAAAATTTTAAGAGGTGGAAGAAACAGGCTCCTTATCAAAAGCCAATCCGTGTTATCCATAATGGGGTTAACGATTCTGAAAAGCGCTCGGGTGCAGTAAAGGATCTGGAGTTGTCGCTCATGGCATCCCACGGAACCCCGGAAAACTTTCTTATTTTTTGCGGAGATAATTATTTCGATTTCCCAATCGGGTATTTTCTGCTTCCGTGTCTTGGGCATTCGCGGTGCACATTTATAGGTCTTTATGATGTTAAAAAGAAGGCCTTAGCATCGCAATACGGCGTGGTTGAAATGGACGAGACCGGCCTGATCACCCGCTTTGAAGAAAAACCGGCTGATCCGGAATCCACGAAAGTAAGCGTTGGCGTTTACTACATGTCCCCGGAGGCATGCTCCAAACTCCATGAATACCTCGATATAGAAAAACGGAACCCCGACCGCATCGGAGATTTTTTTGCATGGCTAATTGGCAGGGAGCCTGTTTACGGGGTTATTTTCGAGGGGGCATGGTTTGACATCGGCAGTAAGGAGTCCTATGAAGAAGCTTCGAAGTATGTTGGCCATACGTCGATCTGCTGAAGCTGCGTTCATAATCATCGTTCTTGCGATGCTGAATGGGTGCGGAACAACTCCGTTGCCTGTTCCGGTCATTTCGGGGGATGTCCATACTTTAGCGCAGGCGCCTCCGGGTCATCTCGACGTAGTGATACAGTGCATTAAAACAAATCTCGAAGAAAATGCTGGGCTCAAAATTGCCGGAGTGATCGCTGAAGAAGGGGAATCGCCGTATGTTTTTGCAACCCCTGAAAAATCGGACGGATTGCTTGTGGTACAAATCAAAGAAATTGGTCTTGATGACTCGGCAAAAGGAATCCGATTGACGCTGTTTATAAGAGTGTTCGATGGCTTAGGCAAAAATGTCTATGTGAGGAGTATTACAAGCATCTACGGCGCTGATCTATCCGAATACCAATCATCTAACATCGAAAAGGCACTTCAAATTGTCACGAAGGATGTTCTTCGCCAATACGCCAAAGATCCCACGCTGCGTCCACTTATCCTGAAATATAAACTAGGCGCTCTGATGAAGTTCATCTGACGGATTCGAAGCAGCGTATATCGCTTTTAGTCCAGAAGGCGACATCCGAACTAATTCGATATGCCTGTTTTCTGGTTCCTGTTAAAATACGCCAAAACCATTAAGGGGAAGCCATAAATGACGATTTGCGGAACCGACATTGAAAAAGGTCTGGAAAAGATCATCTCAAATCGGGAGGGGATGACCTTTCAGAGGCTTGCTGTTGTTATGACAAAATTGAAATGGCCTGAATTGGTCGCTTCTGAGCGGAATTATGATTTGGGGTTGGACGCATACGGTGCAGCTTTCTGCGCCGCAGGTGGTGTAGCGAAAGGTTTGATTTGCTCAAATACCGCTACAATCGGAAAAATTATTTCCGATATCAAAAGATTTCAAGAGCATTACCCAGATGTAAAAGTTCTACTCTTTGCAACGCCGCGCCAAGTTACCAACCACAAGGCGAGACAATGGAAGGAAAGGGTTTTGAAAGAGTTCGGTATCGAACTTCAAGTCCTTTCAAGGGAAGAAATTATCACCGAATTGATGATTCCCTCCAATCTTTGCTTGTGCCAATCGCATCTTGGTATCCAGATTTCCATGGAACCAACGATGCAGGAATTGATTGGAAAAGCGCGTGAAGCTACGGCAGAGGACATAGCCACATGGTTTGCGCGCCGGCGATTATCAAGCAGACCCACGATAAATTTGCAATCAACAAAACTTGATGATGAAGGAAACGACACACATGAGCTTTTA
>JBAZJC010000140.1:0-4071 GCA_041651495.1 Candidatus Omnitrophota bacterium
CGTCAAGCTCAGGAAGTACCACTTGCCGGTCCTGATCACCGAAAATGGGATCTGCACCTCCGATGACGCATTGCGATGGGAGTATATTTCAGGTCATTTGGAACATATGCACCGTGCCATGGAGCAGGGTGTCCCGGTCATGGGATATTTGTACTGGTCGCTTTTGGATAATTTTGAATGGGATAAAGGATTCGGTCCCAGGTTTGGTCTGATCGATATTGATTACAAGACGCAACAAAGGACTGTCCGGGAAAGCGCCGTCAAATTCAGCCAGGTTTGCCAAACAGGCATTTTAGGACAGGGGAGCAATGGGTTGCTCCGGTAAAAACACGGGTTTTCCGGGCCCGTGTTTTTTGTTTCCGGTGTTTTGAAATCACAGTTTATCAATTTTTCGCGTACATGATTTTGAGTTGTTCAATCGTTGGTTTTTTAGTGTAATATTCACCCTCAGGTCCGACGTAGCCTTCTTTGGTTCGCGTGATTTTGACCTTGGTAATGCTGCCGTTCTTGTTCGGAATCTCAAACGTCAATTCTGCGGGTTCCGGTCTTTCCGCAACCGCGGAAGACTTTGCGTACATCGCTTTTAACTGATCAATGGTTGGGTAATCGGGGTAGAATTCGCCGTTCGGTCCGACATAACCATCAGTGTATTTTTGTAAAGTGACCGGGATGTAGCTGCCGTTCGGGTTGGGGACGGTGACCACGACCGTCTTTTCAGGCGCCTCGACCGCAGGGGCATTCGAGGAGACAACGGAAGGCGGCGGCGTGACAACTGTATATCCCGTGGGTTGTTTGATGTAATAGGTGCTGTTGTAGTAGTAATAATCTGTGTTGTCGTAGACGATGGTCTTGTAGGGTCCCGGAAGGGCCGGGATGACGGCACCTCTTGGGGCCTGGACGACGACATAGCCGGAGGGCGTTTCCTGGTAATAAACACCCCCCAGGTAATAATAGAGCATGTCCGCAATCCAGAGGGGCTGGTAACCTGGCGGGAGGTTGTGATAAAAACGAGGTCCAGGATATGCCGGACCCATAGGGGGTCGCTGGAAATGCCCTTCCCGGGAACGCGGGGGTTGTGCGAAAGAATCTTTCATTTGGATCGAACAAAAAGCACTTAAGATTATAAGCAAGAATAAAATACGACTACCAATCAACTTTTTCATACAAGGACCTCCTTACGTGAAGTTTGGGATTTCGTTTACTTAGACAGCCGGCTCCCTCAAGAAGTTCCGGGTTTGGATAAAAAAACTCTAAGGTATAATGCGGACATATCTCACACTACGGACCCATAAAAATGAATATAACAACATCCCAGTCGAAAAAAAATATCCGGATCCTATTCGTGATTTTTGCCTTAGCCGGGCTCTTTCTTGCAAGTGCGGCCTATTTTGAATGGGGCCGGCATTTCCTTTGCTTCTTGTGGAGCCCGCCATTCCTGACGTTTCTCAAGACCCTTTTGATCGCGGTGTTCGGCTTGTGGGTCCTGAAGTGGACCACGCACAAATTCCTGCCGCAAAGATGGCTTAAATGGGTCTATGGGATTTTTTTCCTTCCAGTCCTGCTTTTGCCCGTTCTCCGGTGTTATTTCAAAGTGCCCTATGTTTTTTGCCGTATTTGCCCGCACAAGTGTCCTTGGGGGATCTTACGAACCGTCGCATTTCCGGCATTTCTTCTTCTGAACCTTTCAAATAAATTCTGGTGCGTAGCCCTTTGCCCTTTCGGGACATTCCAGGAGTGCCAGGCTCAAATTTCTCCCAAGCGTTTCAAGCTTCCCTTATGGATTGAACTTTTCGCCTACATCGTTTTGTTCCTGGTGACCGGTATGTACCTCTTGACCTTATTTGCTTCTTCTTGGGTAGAGTTTTTCAAAATGGGGCATTACGCCTGGGCGGAAGTGTCGGTGTTGGCGGCAGTCGTGATTCTGATAGTGGCTTTTTTTATCCCGAAGTTTTGGTGCCGGTATTTCTGTCCCGTAGGTACGGTGGACGAGATGATTTCGAATTTTCAGCGTCCTAAAATATAACTGCAAAAATTTTTCCTGTTTTTAGGATCCCGGGGTTATTTTCATAAAGCGCGTGAATTGACTAAGCCGTTTAATCCCTCGTGTTTTAGACGGATTCATCATATACTGCACTCATGACAACACACCCAGCAACAGAGCCCCCCGTTCCGTCAAGTTTTTACGGATTGGGGATTGCCCCCCATCTTTTAGAAACTCTTCAACGGATGAAATTCCATACCCCCACGCCTATCCAGCAGAAGGCCATTCCGCTTGCAGTCACGGGCCAGGATGTGATCGGGATCGCACAAACAGGGACCGGGAAGACCCTGGCGTTCGGAATCCCGATGATCCAGCGCCTTGTGCAGACCCGAGGCCGCGGGCTGATTCTTGTGCCGACCCGTGAACTGGCCTACCAGGTCCATCAAAGCATTCATAAGCTTGATCCTAAGATAAAATTCGCTGTCCTGATCGGCGGCGCTTCCATGCACAATCAGATCCAGGAGCTTCGCCAGCATCCCCGCATTCTGATCGCCACACCGGGCCGTTTGATCGACCATATGGAACAGCGCTATGTCTTCCTGAATGAGATCAGTATTCTCGTGCTCGATGAGGCTGACCGGATGCTGGATATGGGTTTCGCGCCGCAGATCCAGAAAATCCTTCGCGTACTTCCCAAAGAGCGCCAGACCATGCTTTTCTCGGCGACCATGCCGGATACCATCATGAAAATCGCAACGTCCCAAATGAAGTTGCCGGTTCATATTGAGATCGCAAAATCCGGAACCGTAGCAGAGAAGATCACCCAGGAAGTTTTTGTCGTGAAAAAGGAAGCCAAAAGAGAACTTCTCAAAAAGGTCCTGGCACAGTATCACGGAACCATCCTCATTTTTTCAAGGACCAAGATCGGTGCTTACAAGATCACTCGCGCGATTCGTGAGATGGGGCATAATGCCGCCGAGATCCATGCTGATCGTTCACTTGCGCAGAGGCGGGAAGCACTGGAGGGGTTTAAGTCAGGGAAATACCGTGTTCTTGTCGCAACCGATATCGCAGCGCGCGGTATTGATGTCAAAGGGATTGAATTGGTGTTGAATTACGATCTTCCGGATGAATCCGAGAATTACGTTCACCGCATCGGTCGTACCGGCCGCATCGGGGACAAAGGACACGCGATTTCGTTTGCGACGCCGGAGCAGGGCAAAGACGTCAAAGACATCGAAAAACTCATGCGTATGGCGCTTCCCATCTCCGAACACCCCGAAATGCAGCTCGAAAGTTTCATTGAACACAAACCTGTCAAGGTCGCCTCCTTCGGCGGCCGCCGTTTCGGCCGGGGAGGCCGTTCCCGCGGCTATATCGCTTCCGCCTTCCGCAAGTCGCGTTAGCTTTTCTCACAAACCGTTTCTTTCGCCCTCGTTTTCCCTAGGTTCTCAGGTTTTTTTGTTTGATTCCCATACGGAGAAGGAGTAATCTTTTCGTGAACCTGAGGGGATTTGGCGCGATGGAATCATCCGTTAAAGAAGGGGTCGAGACGAGCATTTCGGTGGATGTGTTCTCGGTGTCCGCGGCCATGGTGGGTGTTTGTCTTACGGTCATTCAACTGATCCAGATGAACCCGGACCAGAAGGCCAATACAATCGTGGATGAGATCCTGGCTTTTGATTCCATTGTTTTTATGACGGCCTGCGTCGTTTCTTTTCTCGCGCTCAAAAGTAAAAGACACTCCCGCTTTAAAAAAATACTGGAGAACACGAGCGACGGCTGTTTTCTGCTCGCTATTTCCACAATGGTTGTGGCGATCACGCTTGTGGTGTATACGTTTTTTTGATCTTCTTGCTGTTCGAAATCGTTCGATAAAGCAAAGGGGACCCGATGAGAAAAAATATTCTCGTGATCGATAGTGATCCCTTGGCCCAGGAAATGATCGCGGCGGCTCTGAAAAAAGAGGAAGAATACACGGTTGTGGCGTCCTTGAATTTTGAAGATGCCCTTCAGAAAGTCCGCCAGACGCTTCCGGACCTTGTCTTGATCGATGTGGTGATGCCGGACATTACGGGATTTGATGCCTG
>JBAZJC010000141.1:0-4071 GCA_041651495.1 Candidatus Omnitrophota bacterium
CTTCAGCCGACGCCGCAAAGCCTGGAAGTGCAGGAATACGTGACGCCGGAAAAATTCCAGGACCTGACTCGTAAACTTATGGCTATGGGGTTTGAAAAGGTTTTGGCAGGTGCGTATGTCCGGAGTTCTTATCATGCCCGGGAGACTTTCTCGGGTCTTGGGAAAGAGCGAACCTGCGGAAATTCGGAAACTTGTACAAGCATTTAACAAGAGAGAGTGTGGTCGATGTTCGAAGTGCTGGCCAAGAGCCTAGGAAAGAACGTATACGAAGCAACGGTGAAGACCTGGTTTTTTGAGGAAGGGGATGCGGTTGTTGAAGGAGATGATCTTGTGGAACTTGCGACCGAAGATTCGGTCGTGACGGTCCCTGTTCCGGCGACGGGGGTTTTGGCGGAAGTTTGTATTGATGAAGATGATACGGTTCAGCGCGACGAAGTGCTTTGCATTATCGATGACGAAGAGAACGGCCTGGACGAAGATGCGGACGATGACGGAACGGCATAAATGAATTTATGAGACCCCTTTCTCAGAAGGAGCGTGAATAGTCATGCCTATGGAAGAAGCGCACCGAATGATGCGGCTTCCGCCGTATCTCTTTACGACGGTGGACAATTGGAAGAAGGAAGTGAAAGCCCAGGGGATGGATGTCATCGATTTTAGTATGGGTAATCCGGATTTTGACCCGCCCGCCCATGTCACGCGTGCCCTCAAAAAAGCAATGAGCATTCCTGGCATTCACCGCTATTCCAAAAGAGATGACGCGATCGAACGGGATCTCCGTAAAGCTATCTCGAACTGGTACAAAGACCGCTTTAACGTCGATCTCGATCCCGATACGGAAGTGTTGCCGCTCATTGGTTCCAAGGAGGGCATCGCGCATCTTGCGCTTGCCTATATGAATATCAATGATCTCGCTTTGGTCCCTTCACCGGCCTATCCGGTGCACTTTAACGGGATCATCATGGCGGGCGGGATCTTGTACAATCTTCCGCTCAAGGAAGAGAATAAATATCTTCCCGAGCTTCATACGATCCCGCGCGAAACGACGCGTCATTCAAAGCTGATGTTCCTGAGCTATCCGCATAATCCCACGGCAGCGACTTGCGATCTGGATTTTTATGAAAAAGTTGTTCATTGGGGGCATGACAAAAACATCATCGTCGCGAGCGATCTCGCCTATTCGGATTTTGTCTTTGGTAAAAGAACAGCCCCGAGCATGCTGGAAGCCAAAGGCGCGCGTAAATTCTGTGTGGAATTCCATACACTTTCCAAGTCCTACAGTATGGCCGGATGGCGCATCGGTTTTGCGGTGGGGAACCGGGAGATTCTCGCCTGCCTCAATAAAACCAAGAGTTATGTGGATTTCGGCATTTTCCGCGGGGTACAGGTAGCGGCTACCGCAGCGCTTTCGGGACCCCAGGCCTACGTCACGAAGATCAGAAATATTTACAAGACGCGTGTGGATCTTTTGGTGGATGGGCTCAATAAGCTCGGGTGGGAAACGCCGAAGCCGAAGGCCACTTTTTATGTTTGGACCAAGCTTCCGGAAGCTTATCGCGCCTTGAGTTCCATGGAGTTCACCGAACTTTTTATGCGTCAGACCGGCATCGCGGTCGCGCCGGGCACGGGTTTTGGAGAATACGGCGAAGGTTATGTGCGTTTCGCGCTTGTGGTCGATGATGCGAAGATTGCCAGGGCCCTGGAGCGGATCAAAAAGTTCCTTGAGATCAAGGTCTGAGCATGCGGCAAGCCCGAGCGAATGGCGCCATGCGCCGTCGTCCTATCGGTGTCTTTGATTCAGGTCTTGGGGGATTGACGGTTGTCCGCGAACTGCGCCGTCGTTTGCCATCGGAAGAGATTCTCTATCTGGGGGATCTGGCTCACCTTCCTTACGGGACCAAGTCGACCGACGAAATCCGGCGTCTTTCGACGGAATGTGCCCGTTTTCTCATGAATAAGAAGATCAAGGCTCTTGTCATCGCATGCAATTCTGCTTCAAGCGTTGCTTTCAAACTTCTTTCCAAAATGTTACCGATCCCGGTTCTTGATGTGATCAGCCCTGCGGTGGAAGAGGCTTTGGCTTCCACGCGTAATCTCCGTGTCGGGGTGATCGCGACCCACGCCACGATCGAGAGCGGAAGCTATGCCAGGAGTCTCGAATCCGAGTCCCCGGAAGCCGAATATTTTTTAAAGCCATGTCCGCTTTTTGTGCCGCTTGCGGAAGAAGGATGGCTGGACGATGCCGTTGCCCTTGAAGCCGCGCGAAAATATCTCATGCCCATCAAGAAAAAAGAAGTCGACACCTTGATCCTCGGATGCACGCATTATCCCCTGCTGGAAAAAGTGATCGCCAAAGTGATGGGGCCGGGGGTCCGGCTTGTGGATTCCGCCGTCCCCACAGCGCTTCGCCTGAAAGCACTTCTTCAAAAAAAAGGTCTTCTCTATCCGCGCGTGCGCCGCGCGCCGCTCAAAATCTTTGTAACGGACCATGTACGGAATTTCGCGCGCATCGGCGAATCATTTCTCGGCGAAAGACTGAAGTCCGTTGAGCTTGTCAAGGTTCCATGAAGAAAGCCGTTTGCCTTCTCTCCGGAGGGATGGATTCCGCGGTTTGCCTCTATTTCGCCCGTCGTGAGGGTTATGAGCCTGTTGCGCTTTCCTTTGATTATGGACAGCGGCACAAAAAAGAGATCCAAGCTGCGCACCGTCTGGCGCACGGCGTCGATGCTTCCCAACACGTGATCCGTTTTAAACTTCCCTGGAAGGGGAGTTCACTGCTTGAACACAACGGTAAAATCCCTCACGGGCGAAGTCCTGAACGGATGTCGGCAGCAATCCCTTCTACCTATGTCCCTGCACGGAATAGCATTTTTCTTTCGATGGCGTTTTCCTGTGCAGAAGCTGAAGGGGCAAAAGCCATTTTTTTTGGCGCGAATGCACTGGACTTCAGCGGCTATCCGGATTGCCGGCCTGATTTTATTACGGCATTCACGGAAGCGATGCGTCAGGGGACAAAGGCCGGTATCGACGACGATCCGGTCCTTATTTTGGCGCCGCTCCTGTGCATGACAAAGAAAGAAATTGTCCTCCTCGGGAAAGAGCTTGATGTTCCGTTCGAACTTACCTGGACCTGTTATGAAGGTGAAAGTCGTCCCTGCGGGACGTGCGATGCGTGCATGCTTCGCGCCAAAGGTTTTCGCGAAGCCGGGATCCCGGATCCGCTGCTTATCGCATGAAATACCTTCCATCCCTCGAACGCGCGCGGATCACCGAGATGTTTTCATCGCTTCAGGGAGAAGGCCCGCGAATGGGCGAACGGCATCTCTTTATCCGGTTCGAAGCGTGCCACATGGCTTGCGCCTATTGTGATGAGACCGAAAAAAAAGCCAAAGAAATGTCACTTGCAGCTATTCTGAACGAAGTGGCAAAACTTGAAAGAAAATCGGGACCGCATACCTGCGTGAGCCTTACGGGCGGCGAGCCGCTTCTTTATGCGGATTTCCTGAAACTTCTTTGTCCTGCCCTCAAAAAAAGAAGATTTCGCATTCTCCTTGAAACGAGCGGTGTTTTGTGGCAGCAGTTCGCGAAGGTCGTTGGTGCTTGCGATGTCATTGCCATGGATTTGAAGCTGTCAAGCGTGACGCGGCAAAAAGAATTTCTCGAAGAGCACCGGAAATTTCTCAAACTCGCAAGGAGGAAAGAAATTTATATCAAGGTCGTGGTTTCCAAAAATGTTGATTTGCGCGAATATGACAAGCATCTTCGCATGGTCGCGCAAGTGGCGCCTCACACGCCGGTTTTTTTACAGCCGATGAGCCGTGGCAAAAAAGTTTATCCGGATCCCGCACTTATGCGGTTTTTGGACGAGTTGCAGCGAACCGGGGCGAAGAGGCTTTCCGATGTCCGTGTCGGAATCCAGCTCCAAAAACTGATGAATATCCGCTAGGGGGGGAATAACGTGAGGATTGATAAAAGAAAAAATGATGAGCTTCGCAAGGTGAACATTCGGACAAAATATCTCAAAAACGCCCACGGTTCTTGTCTGATCGAGATGGGGGACACCAAGGTCGT
>JBAZJC010000142.1:0-4042 GCA_041651495.1 Candidatus Omnitrophota bacterium
GTCAACTCAGAGCGACGAGGCCCCTGCAGGCGTGTTCAAACAGAAGCTGGACTATGCCCGCGGAGTCCGTGACGGGAAGATAGACGATAATAAATTTCTCCCCGTGATCTATGAATTCCCCGACTCTATCCTGAAAGAAAAAAAGCACCTTGACCCGAAATACTTTTACGTCACCAACCCGAACCTGGGAGCGTCCGTTGACGAAGAGTTCATTCTCCGGGAGTTCAAAAAGGCGGAAAACGACGGCGATGTTTCCATGCAGGGATTTCTGGCGAAGCACCTCAATGTAGAAATGGGGCTTTCTCTTCGATCGCAGCGATGGGCCGGCGCTGACTTCTGGGAGGAAGCGGCCGGGATCGTCTCTCTTGACCTGATCCTTGAAAAGTCGGACGTGGTAGTCGTCGGCATTGACGGCGGCGGCCTTGATGACCTCCTGGGTCTCTCAGTCCTCGGGCGCGACGCCGAAAACGGGAATTGGCTTCTCTGGACCCGGGCATGGTGTAACCCCATTGCCCTGGAGCGACGGAAATCCGAGGCGGCCCGGTATCGTGACTTTGAGCGCGACGGGGATCTGATCATCGTTTCCGAGATCGGCCAGGACATCAAACAGGCGGGCGATATCGTCAGGCGATGTGAAAAGGCCGGCCTGCTTGACCGGATCGGCGTGGATCAGGTCGGGATCGGCGCCATTGTCGATGAACTTGAGGCCGGAGACGAAAAGGGGGAATGCGCGATCGAGCATGAACGGATAGTCGGAATCCCCCAGGGATGGCGTCTCTCCGGAGCCATCAAGACCACGGAGCGCAAGGTTGCCGAGAAGACCCTGATTCACGGCGGGCAGCCGCTTATGGCCTGGTGTGTCGGGAACGCCAGGGTGGAACCGAAAGGCAACGCGATCCTGATCACAAAGCAGGCAAGCGGAACCGGGAAGATAGACCCCTTGATGGCGGGATTCTCGGCGGTTGCATTGATGGCGATGAACCCAGAGGCAAAAGGCGGAAGGTCAAGCTACGAAGGCAAATCAAAAGAAGAAATCATGAAGCAGATGGCGTTCTGAGGAGGGGTCTATGCTGTACATCATCAACGGACTAATCGGAGTAGCATTAAGTTTGATATTGCAAGAATTTGGCGTTGGGATATCAAGCCCGCTGTTTTGGTATGTGATGGCAGCCTATTTTCTTTTGATATTCATCAATACCGCATTTCACAAATAGGAGATCCCATGACTGACATCCTGACCGGCTGGAAAGAGATATCTTCATACCTTAAGGTTAGCGAAAAGACGGCCCTTCGATATCATAAACACAAGGGACTTCCCGTTAAAAGAGATCCCGCTGGACATCCGGTCATAAAGAAGAAAATCGCCGACGAATGGCGGTTAAAACCGCAAGCAGCTTAAAATGTCCGCTTTTGTCCCTATTTTGTCCCTATTTTGTCATCTACCATTTTTCCTAACTCCCTGAAAAAATAATCCCTAACTCATCTCCCTCCTTTCATGGCCTCGCCCCCTCGCGAAGGGCGGGGCCGGAACTTAAACCCGTAAGGGTGAAAATAGAAACCCCGTCGCTCCTTGTGAGCCGAGGCAAGCCGCCATCGGCATATCGAGGCGGGATAAAGCCCGTCAAAACAAGAATGGCGGCTTAGAATTTTTCCCGAAAGGGCAGACATATTGATCGGAAAAATTAAATCGTTCTTTGCATCCCTGGCAAGTGCCGTCAAGAAGGCAATCGATGTCAGGGATGTTTTTGTGTTCGGCGGCCTCGTATCGCTCAGTTATGGCCTGTGGTCCTTCATTCCGTGGGTCGGCTGGTCGGTCAGCGGCGCGGTGATGATGGCCCTTGGCCTTGGTTGGCTTTTTCGGAGACCAGATAAATGAGCATCATCGGAAATATGGAAAAGCGCATGGCATCGGAAACAGGCGGATTGTCAGATAGTTGGTACACTCCAGGTGGCTTTTTTTATGGGGGGGCAGGCCAGAAGACAAAGGCCGGATCTTCCGTTTCCGAAATGAACGCCATGCGTCTCGCCGTCGTCTGGTGCTGTGTGAAAATCCTTTCCGAGGATTCTGCTTCTCTTCCACTGCATCTTTACCGGAGATTGAAAGGTGGAGGGAAGGAGCGGGCAATAGATCACCCGCTTTATTCCCTGCTGCATGACTCGCCGAACCCTGAAATGACCGCCATGTCGTTTCGGGAAACCTACAAGTCACACCTGCTTTCCTGGGGGAACGCCTACGCTGAAAAAGAATTCGGCAAGGGGTCAATCGGAAGCTCCCGCGTGGTTGCCCTCTGGCCGATTACGCCTAATCGGGTGACGGTCAAGCGAAACAAGGGTGAAGAAAAAAAGATTCCACTTCGGGAAGTTTACTATCGCGTGAGCATGGCCGGGACAGGGCTCCCGGACGTCGTTTTGCCGCGCCGAAACGTCTTACACGCGCCCGGCCTTTCCTACGATGGCCTTACAGGATATTCCCCCATCGCCGCGGCGCGTGAAGCAATCGGACTCGGCATGTCGCTTGAAGAGTTCGGGGAACATTATTTCGGGCAGGGCCTGCATCCAGGCGTCGTTGTTTCTCATCCGGGGAAACTCGCGGCGCAAACCCGCAGCAACATGAGCGACGCATTGAACGAGACTTACGGTGGCCTTGGAAAATCTCATCGTCTCATGCTTCTCGAAGAAGGACTGAAAATCGAAAAGGTCGGCATCCCGAACAATGACGCTCAATTTTTGGAAAGCAGATCATTTCAAAACATTGATATCGGTTCCCGGATTTATCGCCTTCCGCCTCAAATGTACGGCGAATACGACAAGGCTTCAACTTACGCCAGCGCCGAGCAATTTTCGCTTGATTACGTGGTTAAGACACTTCGCCCGTGGCTCGTAAGGATGGAGCAGGCTTTCAATATGCAACTTCTCTCTCTGCAAGAACGCGGAGAGTATTTTTTTGAACACCTGATTGACGGCCTCATGCGTGGCGACTCGGCGGCAAGAGCTTCATTTTATGCGAGTCTTTTCCCGCTGGGCGGAATTACACCAAATCAAATTTGCGAAATTGAAAACTGGAACCCCATCGGGCCGGAAGGCGACAAAAGATTTGTTCCCCTGAACATGATCCCGCTTGTCGAGGCCGGAAAACAGCAGGAGACTCCAAGGCAGCAAAATAACCGCTCAATTTACCGCTCCCGGATTGAAAGCGCCTACTCTCGCCTTTTCACGGATGCCGTTGGCCGCGTGACCCGCAAAGAGGCGCAGCGCGTGAACTGGATCAGGAAAAATCAGTCGAGTAACGGCGCGATGACGGAATTCTATCGGGAATTCCCTGAATACATCAAAAAACAGGCATTTCCGGTGTTTTTGAGCTTCGCGGAGGCCCTTACAGGCATGGAAACAGAGCTAAACGGCCTAAAATATGATGATTTTAAGGCGGAAATTCAGCGATTTATTGACATTTTCTGCTCGAATTTTGCCTCCGATTACGTCGAGACTTCGCAAAATCTCGAACCCCAAAATGGCGAATGGACCGAGCGAGAAGCCGCCCCTATCGCGGAAATCCAGACAAAGAGGCTCTCGGAAGCCTTTATCGAGCACTTGCAGGCATTGACGGGGGTTAAGCAGTGAAAAAGAACTACGAAAAGGCCGTTCCTCCGAAGAAATACGAGACGCGGGAAGACGAAAAAAAGAAGGTGACGAAAGATGAAGGAAAAAAGAAAGGCAAGTGAGATCCGGTCCATCGAAACCGATGACGGAAAACTCCGGAAGATCGTTGGTTATGCCGCCGTTTTTGAAAAGCCCTCCGAGGATATGGGATTCATTGAGTACGTTCGCAAGGGTGCTTTTAAAAAAGCCCTAAAGCGATCCGACGCCCGCGCCCTTTTCAATCACGACACGGACACCCTCCCCCTTGGCCGGCAAAGCGCCGGAACGCTCAAACTAAAAGAGGATGACACGGGGCTCTATTATGAAATCACCCCGCCGGATACCCAGGGAGCCCGGGACCTCATGACCTCGATTGATCGAGGTGACATCAAAGAGGCCTCTTATG
>JBAZJC010000143.1:0-4040 GCA_041651495.1 Candidatus Omnitrophota bacterium
GAGGTTACGGGTATTACTGTTGTATATACTTCCGAGTTTCTCCACTTTGGACCAATCTTTTACGATAGTTCCTTTGTATCCCATAATATCCTCACCTCCTTAGGTGGTTAAATATCCCATTGTGCCATCAAGTTCAATTTCAACTTCTTCGGCTCCAACGGCGGGGGCGACCATGACGACCCCACAAAGGTGATTGCCAGAAGCCGATTCGTTTACTTCTGCATCGGCCACATCATAAAACACACGATTACCCACGTCAAACGACCCGGAAGTCACCACGACACAGGGAACTACAACTCTACGTGCTTTATAGATGAGAACCGCATCCTCACCCTCGGCAGCGTCCTTGTAGACAACCCCGGTCAAATACTGATCCCCGACAGCGAGTAACTGCCCTGCGGTGTAACCACCAGAGGGAGCTGTCACTACCGTGTTATGGCAAACCTCCAGGGGGCAACGTAGTTTCAACGCATTACCTCCCAGTGTACCAAGTGCGCTCATATATTTGTACTCCTTTACATCCTGTTTGCATTTAAGGTTTTACTGCTACTTCTACTCAACAAGCAATGGATTGGTTTTGGCAGATGTGTACTGTACAAAAGGCTGTTCAACCGAATCATCACTAGTGTCAGGAGGGTTGCCACCACCCTTGTCCTGTTGATTCTGTTGCTGGTTCTGCTGTTGGTTCGGGTTCTGGTTCTGCTCCTGCTTCTCCCCTTCCCCCGCTTTATCCTCAGGCAGTCCCATATCCTTCAGGAACTCTTTGTACTCACCCTGTGCTTCGTCAATGAACTTATTCAAGTCAACCTTCAACACGTTCTCATCAGTAGCCTCTGACTTGAACCGTTTAAGCTGCTTGTTGATGTAGACCTGAGCCTTGTCGCTCAGTTTACGTTCTTGCATGATGGTTTTGGCCACGTCAGGAGCTTTGGACTGGGTTGTGGCAGATTTCAACACCTTCACCTCTGCCTCATACTTCTCCGTTGTCTTGGTAAGTTCGCCAACTTCACTTTGAAGCTCCCCTACTTTAGTTTTCAACCGAGTTATCTGATTCAACCGATCAGCCTTTTCTTCATCCCACACAACTGTAACCTTCCTGTCAGCAACAAGTTCATCCACTTTGAACAGGTCTGAAGGTTTTACGCCTAATGCTGCCACTGCTGCCTTTACCTCTGCCACTGTCTGCATTTCTCTACTCCCGTCTGCGAAGGCTTGTAAAGCCCCGATTAGGGTTGCTCCGGGAAACCCTGGACGATTAAACTGACTGTTGCCCAACGCTATCCCCGTAACCCTGTCCACTGCAATGGGGCGAACCTCATCCCCGTTGCGCTCGAATGTCACATCTGCTTCAATACTCGCTACGTCCAATATGGTGTCCCGATATGCTGGGTTTATGTAAACAGCCAACACTGTGGCTACCCTATCGCCAATCTGAGTTAGTTTCTTCCCCACGACCTCACCCACGGTCTGGCGGTTCTGGTCACTGTTATCCCCCGGTGCACCATGCCCCATGTAGGCAGGGATGAACAACTGCACCTTCTCGTTGATCCATTCTATTGCTTTGCGTATCCACGTTACAGGCGTTCTGGACCCATTGACCGATACATCAGATACTCCCTCATGCCCAATCACATAGGCGTTTATTCTGGGATGTGCGTCTCTGGCCAAGATACCCGCCATGACGTTGCTATTGACCATTCCCGACAGTTCTTCCGCTGCCATTGCCTGTAGTTCTGCTCTGAGTAGCAAGTGCCATCTCCTTCTGTCGCTGAAATTCCTTTTCCTGCTTCGCTTCCTTTTCCTTCTCAGCTTCCTTAATACGAGTAATTTCCTTATCCACATCCACGTTGGTAATGTATGACAATAATTGATCCAAACTCATTGCACCCGCCACGTACATAGGCAGATACACCTTAGCTATGTAATTCAGGGTAGCACTCGAAGCAAATGGTATCACAATCTCACATGCCTCTGGCTTAAGGTTCTGGTTAAACTCCTTGTTATACATCACCACAGCCTTCTTAGCCAATTCCGTATACCCGCCCCGCCACGCATCACGTTCCTTGTCCGTGCTGAGTTGTATCAGTTCCAGTAAGTTCTCAGCAGTAGCACGATTGCTGAGGAGGTTGGGAAAACCCATAAAGTGTACGGGCACTCCCGTGGAGCCTGAGATAATCTGTACATTGGTCTGGACTGCTTTTTCAATGGTTGTAAACCCCTCTCCCTCGTGTGTTTCCAAGCGGTACTTACCCCCGGCCAACACAATAGCCTTGCCTATTCGCCAGTTCTTTTCCGTGATGTATTGCTCAGTCCGTCTTGCCTCATCCACACTCTCACTATCAAACTCAAACACAGGCGTGGGTGCTGCAAACAAGTGGTTTATCTTACGCCAGTCCCACATTTCCTTGTCCAAATCCTCAACCTGACGCAGAACGTAGGCAGTCTTGGAGGGTGTGATGTTAGGCTGGTAGATGTTTCCCCCTAACCGTACATATACAAATTCCCCTTCCCCTAAGTCAAAGCTGGCATCGTAGGTGGAGTTGGGGAATAGTGTGGCAGAACCTTTGTAGTCTGATCCCGTCCCAATATACTTCGCCCTCAGGTATCGGTAGAAGTTGGGTGCATCAGGCAACACCTCATACGAAAACATCCTCCACGGGACATGCACAACCCTTATCATCCCCTTTGATTCTTCCGGGTCAGGCACAAGACGTAGCAACGCCCGTCCCTCGATCTCCCCCTCTTTCGCCAATTCATTCGGGTAGGATGAATCCAGTTTGTTGAACTCGATGAAACGCCTCAGGAACTCCAACTCCCTTGTAGCGTCCCCAATATAACTCTCCCGCTTGATAACCTGTATACCAGAGCCAATGAGGAACGCAGCCCGAACATCAATGATATTCTTGGCAATAAGGCAGCCCCATTTGGCTGTGTTGCTGTATTTTGTGGAGAGTGCATTTACCTGGGATCGGAAATTGCTATAGGGACTTCCGGTATATCCTGTCGTGGTTTCATCATCTGTTTGTGCTGTGAGGATATTTGTTGCAGCTTGTAGCGAGGCATTAAGAAGCTCATTGTCCAGCTTGAGTTTTGTTATTGCATTATCCTTCTCCTTGTTGTCTAACCATTTACGTACTATACCACTCATCCCAAACCCCTCTTCATACGATATATGGTATTGTTTGGTAAGTAAACTACAAGCTATTGTGTTGCTTGTCAAGTAAAAAATCGTCTTCTTAGTTTTGCATGGTGTTTTTTGTGCTCAGTGTTATTAGGAAAAAGCATAAGATTCTCCTGTCTGTTATCCTTTGGATCATTATTTACGTGGTGAACAACCTCTTCTGCTTTCAGGGGTCTGCCTATGATTTTAGACATAATACTCCTATGTAGCAAAAGCCTATCATCCTTTGATCTGGAGTACTTATGTGTGGTTCTTCTATTTCCCCATTCTACCACATAACCAGCCTTTCTATTCCGATATTCAGTTGATCTTCTCCGACAACAAACTTTGCAATAAACACTGTATTTCATTTCCTTTTTTGAAAAATAAAACTCACTTAAGTTTTTTTCTTCCTTACACCTAAAACACACTTTTACCCCATCCATATTTGTTATCCCCCTATTCTGGAGATACATCCGTAGATATTATTGAGAAGAATCCCTGCTCTGTTGCCTTAACCATTTTCTGAATCCAATACCTTGTTTCATCCATTGTGTGATTGTCTTTGTCTATGATCTGCCCCGTCTTCTGGTTAATCTTATACTTGGTTATCTCCCTTCTCCAATTCGCACACGACCTGTTCACGAACAACGCAGGTGCTCCCAGAACTGGTTTCATGGCGTTCTTGACACACTCTATCCCCGCATCTATATCTGTCCTGTCTGCCGGGATAAACTTCACCGTCTTACCCGCAAATGCCTTCTTCCACTCATTAATCAAATCAGGACGTGAATTGTCATATACAATCCACTTTATCTGCCCCCACCAAGGCTTCTCCCTACACAGTCGCATAAAGTTGGGGTTAGTCGCAGATTGCCCC
>JBAZJC010000144.1:0-3991 GCA_041651495.1 Candidatus Omnitrophota bacterium
GCGATCAGTTCGAGAAGTTCGCCGTTCTTTGATTTTTTTGAACCGATCATAATGTCGTCTATCTTCAAGTTTTTCTCCGTTACTGCTTCCCCCGGCAAGCCGACAAGCACGTCTTTTTCCATTTATTCTCAATACGACTCATGTCGCAATTTAGGTAGAATACGATCTTTGATCCTATTGTTTTGGTGCACAGTTAGTTATTCTTGACCTAGCAATATCAATTAGATGATCAGCCCTCTTTATGCCATCGTGTCTAAGGTCTCGCCACTCCTTGGTAGGAACAAAATCTATTCCTACACCTTCAAGTTCATCTTGTATAGACGTTCCGATTTTATCGATAAACTCATTCATCAAATCTTCAAGCGCACTACAAACAAATGTTTCGTCTTTATTACTGGATTGAATTTTAATTCGCAGCCCCTGAAACGTGCCCCAGTAAAAGGACCACGTTCGATATACTTTGGGCCCCAAGATCATTTGACTAGTCTCAACAAACTCATTCAAGTCTGAAAGCTGCTTATGTACTTTTTTACCTTGCTCATTATCTTGATCTGAGGGATTTGGTGAAATCCTCTTATCCTTAGGCCACCTTAACGGCTCTGCTCCAAAGGTGATGGGGGCAAGGTTAGCGTTTAACTCAACAAGTAATCGCATAAGCTTTCCGCAAGCCTCGATCGTTTTTTCAGCCAATAATTGTTGATATCGCTCTTTTTTTGTCCTTTTATGCCTTAGAAAATCAGCACAAAGAATGATTGTTCCTCCAAATAAAGTTGAAAAAAGGGGTATCAGTCCTTCACAAATCCAATTCATATGGTTCTCCTACTTTTTTATGTCGCAATTGATGGAATTTGCGACATTGTCGTGTGTTATTCTTTCGTCCTCACGGCATGCCCTTTTTCCAGTAACAGGTTGTTCAGGTAAACCTGCTTGCCGTGCTTATTATCAAAGAAGACATCGGCTTCGTAGCGGTCGTGATTGTCGTTCTTGTGGCTGAGCACGATGAGATAGGGCACGTCACGCAGGACGGATTCCACGAACTTTTTGGCGGCCTTGCCTTCCGGGGTGTCTATTTCCGGACAGTCGATCCCCCGCAATCTCAGTTTCTGATGACCGACGCCTCTCAGGCCCGTATCCAGCGCCACCCAGTACGAGTCCGCGTCGATCACTTTTTCAAGATAGGCCTTGTAGGTATACAAGTCCTTCGCGGTGCGGCCGTTTTTAAGGAGTTTCGTGCCGGTCCATTCGACCACGTCCCCTGCCTTGAGGCCCTGGCTCTCTTTCTGCGTCAGCGCGAGGAAGGAGCGAAAACCGTGGTCCAGAAGCAGGACGTCTTTTTCGGACCAGCCCACGTCGCCAGCGGCCTTGATCTGATAGGTGTTCAAGAGGCCAAGCTTCGGGACCTCAAGCAATCGAACTGATTTCAACTGCATCGGTTGAAAGGATCTCTCCAGGCGGATCATTTTGCGGAGTTTGTCGCGCGTCCATTCTTCTTTGGAAGCGCGGTCCGCCAACGCGAGCATTTTTTTCTCGTCGGGAATGGTAATGAGCACCCGGTAATGCGACCACGTCAATAGTAGGCCGCGGCCTAGTATTGGGAATTTCTGTGCGAACTTGACCATACGCCAAAGTTCGCCTGAATCGATCCCGAGCTCTTCGGCAAGCCGCCAGACGGTCCGTTTGCCGTAATCCGCCTTGCCTTTCTGAAAAAAGATGTGCTCCTGAACATACCGGCCCGTCTGCCAGTAAGCGCGCACCCGCGCCTCCTCGATGCGCCGCATCCCGAGGAGCAGTGTCTCGCGGACCTTGTCGCGCAACGCGGCGTAGGTCGGAACGGAACATGGCTTCATTAAGGCGTCCACGGATTTTTTCATTTTTTATAACGTCGTGAGGAGGCGGACCTTTTCATCTTCGGCAAGCGCCTGAACGACCGGATCGAGCTTTCCGTCCATGATCTGGTTCAGGCTGTAAAGCGTAAGACCGATCCGGTGGTCCGTCACGCGATTGTCAGGATAATTATACGTCCTGATCTTGCCCGAGCGATCGCCCGAACCGACCTGTGCCTTGCGGTTTTTGGCAACTTCGGCTTCCTGCTGGGCCCGGCGAAAATCAAAGATCTTGGCGCGTAAAATACGCATGGCCTTCACTTTGTTTTTTTGCTGGGACCTTTCGTCCTGACACGCGACCACGAACCCCGTCGGCATGTGTGTGATGCGTACCGCCGATTCGGTCTTGTTCACATGTTGCCCGCCGGCTCCGGAGGCGCGGTACACGTCGATCCGGAGATCGGTCGAAAGGATTTCTATTTCCTCTTCCGCGACCTCGGGCAGCACCGCAACCGTTACCGCCGAGGTGTGGATGCGCCCGCTCGCCTCGGTCTTCGGCACGCGCTGGACGCGATGGATCCCGCTTTCATATTTGAAATAACTGAAAACATGGTCCCCCGTGACGCCGAAAATGATCTCTTTGAACCCGCCGATCCCGGTGGGATTCAGATCCATCACCTCGACGCGCAAATCATGATTTCCCGCATACATGCTGTACATGCGGAAAAGATCCGCCGCAAAAAGCGCGGCCTCTTCCCCGCCCGTCCCCGCGCGGATTTCCACGATCACGTCCCGCGCCGCGTCAGGCTGCATGTCCCGCAAGAAAAGCTCCTCGAGTTTGCTTTCCCGTTCGTTCTGCGCCTCATCGAGGGTCTTCAGTTCCTCGGTGATAAGGCCTTTCATGGCCTCGTCACTGTGGCTGTCGCCGAGGCTGTGCTTCAACCCGGCGATCTCATGTTCGGTCTTCTTGTATTTTTCGAAGAGTTCCATGACCGGCCTCAGCAGGGACATTTCCTTGCTTAAGGCCTGGAACTGGCTTCGGGCGGTATCGGGGCTGACAAGCAAGGCCTCAATCTCGCGAAACCTTGCCTCTGTTTTTTCTAGACGTTCACGGATTCTCATAATGGCTTAAACCGGGACTCGAGACTCGTAGCTCGTGCCTCGTAAAAACAACGGGTTAAGACGAGGGACGAGTCCCGAGGAACGAGTTCCCGTGTTTTACTTTCCCTGGGCTTTGACCTTTTCTTTCAGGGCCTGGAGTTTTTCTTTCCGGGCGTCTTCGGAGAACTTGAGCTTCACCGGCATTTTGGGCATCACTTTGGTCGATTTTTTGTTGACGGCCACGCGGTCCTGGAATTTCTTCTTGAACCGGTCGATGCGCCCGGCGGTGTCCAGGATCTTTTGTTTGCCCGTGTAGAACGGATGACAACTTGAACAGATGTCCACTTGCACCCGGGGCATCACGCCGCGTGTCTCGATCACGTTGCCGCATGCGCACTGAATGATAGAAGGGCCGTATTTCGGATGAATGTCTTTTTTCATTTTTTTATTCCTTTGCTTTATTCATGCTGAGAAGAAAATCAGCGTTGGATTTTGTTTTTTTAAGACGGTCCACCAGAAGCTCCATTGCCTCCGACGGGTTCAGCTCGTTCAGGACCTTGCGAAGAATCCACACCCGGTTGAGCTCTTCGGCGGGGATCAGGAGGTCTTCTTTACGCGTGTTGGATTTCTTCACATCAATGGCCGGATAGATCCTGCGCTGGAAGAGATTGCGGTCCAGTTGCAGCTCCATGTTGCCCGTGCCTTTGAACTCTTCGAAAATGACCTCGTCCATGCGCGATCCCGTGTCCACGAGCGCGGTGGCAATGATCGTGATACTGCCTCCTTCTTCCACGTTACGGGCCGAGCCGAAAAACCGTTTCGGTTTGTGAAGCGCGTTCGAATCCACGCCGCCCGAGAGGATCTTCCCGGAATGCGGCGCCACAGTATTGTAAGCGCGCGCGAGGCGCGTGATACTGTCGAGAAGGATCACCACATCACGCTTGTGCTCGACCAGGCGTTTGGCCTTCTCGAGAACGATCTCCGCGACCTGGACGTGCCGGTCCGCGGGCTCGTCAAAGGTCGAGGCGATGACCTCTCCTTTCACGGAACGCTGCATGTCCGTCACT
>JBAZJC010000145.1:0-3954 GCA_041651495.1 Candidatus Omnitrophota bacterium
AACGGTAACATAGTTTTTTTTATCAACTTGAACGATAGATGGACAGTTTTCCCGCATTGAATCAAAATATTGTGCAATATAATACTGATCATCTATTTCAAAATCACCAGGAGGATCTGTCTTTAATTCATCATCAAACTTATAACTGTCTGGAGTCGGATCAAAAGTTGTATACCATTTGATATCTTCAGAGGCAATAAGGACAATCAGATAACCACCACCAGTCAGTTTAACTACTACGTGATCAATGCCATTAATTCTGGTTAAAATAACTTCGCCCTCTGGAATCACAGAACGCAACCTGACCATGCCACCAGTATGTTCACTCATGTTGGCAGCATGGAAAGACAGTTTCTTTATTTGTGCAATTACGGCACTGGGATCATCGTTGGTTACATAATGCCTTATTGCTCTGATCATCTTATTTTGCCTAATTTATCGAAGTTTAATGCCATGGTATCAAGAGTAATTGAACTTCCTGATACACTTTTTATATCCAGTGCCAGATAGTTCTTTCTTATCCCTTTGCCAACTTTCACCCGCAAACCTTCATCGGTGATATCTATGCCTTCCAGCAAGTATTCATATTCTTCCCCATCTGGCTGGATGACTGTCAGCATAATATCTCCGTTGGATTTGTAAGAAAACCATATCTGCCGAAGTTTCTTTTTTTCAGTCTGATGAAGATCAAGGTAGCCGGTTTTGAAATTCCAATCAATATCTGTACCGTTGTCTGTGGTGCCATTATCAAGATCAAATATGGCAGTTTCAGTAGCACCGAAACTTTTGCCATTAAACTGACACATGGAATTGAAATCATAATTGTCATAAAGAGTGAGTGCTTTATTCCTGATGTTCATAACCATGTTAAGATAATTGGCATAAGCTTCAGAAGCGGAAATAGTCAACATTGGGAGGGAAATGTTGGCAGTTCCGATAACTGATATTATGCCAGTTGCTGATACTGAAAACATTGGAAGTGTTTCTTCAAATGTGCCGGAAACACCGATTATGCCGGCAGCCGATATTGTAAGTACAGGTAGATTGGCAGAAAATTCACCAATTTCTTCAATTTGTCCTTTTGCCGAAAGAGTTAAACGAGGTAAGCTTATTTCAGCTTCTCCAATAATAGATGGATAGCCTTCAGCAAAAACTACAATCAAGGGAAGTCTTATTATGCCTTCGCCAATAGTTGATAAAGTACCTGTAGCCTCTACTTCTAAAGCAGGTAAACTGACAGATGCATTTGCTTCTATGGAATCATAACCTTCTCCATAAACAGTAAATACAGGCAGGCTGATATCGGCACCATCACATACATAGTCTCTTGGAAGAGTCATTGTAGAATGCAAACCAATGGAAACTACCAGAGAACCTGATAGAGATGTTGCATTGGCTATTACACCACTGATTGCAGGCGATATAACCAGACTTCCATACAAAGTTGACATTCAGTCTCCTTTTTAAGCAATGGAAATTGGCGCACTGGTTATGGTAACACTCGCAAGGGCAGCAATGACAACATTGTTGACTATGAAGGCACAAGTGGCTCCAGTGCCAACATCACCATCAATATTGAAAGTAGCTGCTGATCCAGTAAATCCTGTGCCTACAGTCTTCATTCTTGCCCATCCAGCAGTACCATTTGTCGCAGCTGTTCCAGTATATCCAACAGCTGTCCCAAATTCTGCAGTACCAGAAGTAGCTCCGATTGATCCATTGGAACCACCCCAGCCGATTCCGATAATTGTGGCAAGCACTGTACTGGAAGTTCCTGCAGGTGCAGTATCGGCAGTTGCAGGCTGTGAACCGGTGTATATTGTAATGGAGGCCGTTCCTCCTGTTCCCATAGTGCCGGCCATTTTCTGAATAATGCCCTGGTTGACAATATAGTTCTTTAGATCCAAGCTGAGTCGAAAAGCCATGGTATCCTCCTATTATTCTGCCGGCTCGGTAATGTTAAACGTCTTGATCGTTAGGGTGGTGTCCAATGCCAGACTTGTATGCGTAAGATTGAGGTCGGCACCCGAAACACCTACTGACATATCCATACGTTTTTCACTCGTGCTGGCTCCGGATGTTGCTCCAGTTCCGTAGAAACGCGCCCATCCAGCGACACCGGCCAGAATAACAGCCCCCTGCCATGTTGGAACAGTCAATGGAATAAATCCTGTACCAGCAGTTCCAAATCTTAATCCATCTGATACTCCAGAACCAGATGTTGAACTGATCCGAACCAGTTTGCTTCCGGTTTCAATTGCATCGGCATTTACTGGCTGTGCACCGGTGAAGATGTCTAAAACACCTCCGTCTAATATGTTCTTTAACCCTTGCGTTCCTGCCGTTCCACCAAGCAGGCAATTCCTTATTCCTGTCGAAAGTCTGATAGCCATGTTTTCTCCTCCCTAAAACAATGAATTAATGTAATGTCTTTCATTTGATTTTTCTCTGACAAAAGCTGCACCTCTACCATGTGCAGTAAATTTATAACGTGCTTCTGTCAAATTGACTACTTTACCGTTATTATCTCCCAAACATATTCCGGATTCACCAGTCCACATTGCAATGTTTCCAGAAACATCATCGGAGATATATTTGCCACTTATTTTTACATCTGTAAATGGAACTGCACTGGCTGGATATACTTCATCCCGAATAAATTCATCATTGCTTCTACCCTTCAGGAAATAGACCTTTTCATCGGAAACGTAGATTCCATCATCAACAGACCTGACCATAGTAATGTTGCCTTTGAAAATTCTGTAACCTTTCCGGATATCGTAATAATCACATAGAGGATCGGAAATGTAGAGAATGTTGTCTTTAGCCATTAAGAGCAATCCGCGGTAATAATCGATTAGCTGACCGGCTGGTAAAGATACTTTAAATTCTCTGGCTGGATCTGGGAAAGCTGTAGAAGTATTCCCTATTACATATCCACACTGGAAACCATTTGTATAGTAAATTCTGTCATTAACTCTGACATAAGACATTCTGGCATCTGGTTGCAAACCGGTACGAACAGATGTCTTTGTATATGCAGCATCCATTCTGTATAAAACAGAACCATCTACGTAGAAACAATATTCACCATCAGCCCAAAGAGAATGTATGCCAGTTCCGGCTAAAACATTATCATACCCCGGCCTGGATGAAATAGCAAAGGTGTCATCAATTTCTACATTTAACCCTTCTTGCAAGGGATATACGTAAGTGTGGTCTATTACAACAGGAAATAAGCGAGTTGCAGAATCAACATTATTGATACCGGAAAACTTACTCATTACTCGTGAAAATGTTGCATCCATATTAACCTTTCTTTTTCCCGATCCCGTAACCCTTGCGTTTATAATTAGCAGTATGGAGGGCAGCTGCAACTGCTTGTTTAACTGGATGACCTGCTGCAACCATCTCATGTATATTTGACTTAATTATCCCCCTGCCCGATCCTTTTTTCAGTGGCATAATTAATCCCTCCCAACAGCTTCTTTAAATCCTTTATCAAAATCTGCTTCCGAAGAAACATTAATAGCAGTAAGTTGAATTTCGACTGTATGTCTGTCTTTAATTGTTTTTTCATTTTGCATTTCTTCTTTGCGGATAGATATAATTTTACCAATAGCCTGAAGCATAATTTCTTCACCAACTTCAGAATCTTTCAAGGTGCTTAACTTTTTAACCTGTTCAGTTTCTAAAGTTATTCGTAATCCCCAAGGAAATTCAGGTTGACCAGATCCTTCTGGAGAACAAGCAGCAACATCTTTATTATCCGATTTTTTCTTTTCTAACTTCATGCTGATTAATTTCATATCCATTCTCCCTTCGTAATCTATCAATTACCTCAATAACCATTTCCGGCGTAATTGCCTTAGTACATGCAAATCTTTCAGTCTTATTATAGCACCAATCCCAACCTCTATCAATCGGAACTTCCAAGTTGTTGAAACAGGGCTG
>JBAZJC010000146.1:0-3901 GCA_041651495.1 Candidatus Omnitrophota bacterium
CTCCACGTTATTAAGCCCGAGTCGTTTCATACTAATACGTTCAATGAGGCGACTCAGCCCTTCGTCCGAAATATCTCTCTGCCCATGGGTCGTAGCATTGAAATCCACGCGATCAATGATTCCCTTGATGCGAGGATTGTGCTCGGCAATTTGACGCATAGCCGTGGTAAGGCTTTCACCGACCTTGTCTGTGAGGGTTCGGATAATTGACCACGTGTCATCCGTTTCAACATTCTTCGCCCTCATGGGGAGATAGAAACGAACAATCTTGTGGTCTTTCTCGATGAGTTTCAAGGCTTTCGTCTTACTTTCAACCTTCTCAGCAATCCGTTCAACCTCATCGTCGAAGACATCGCAAAGCCGCTTCACGAAGATCAGGGGGAGGATATAGTCCTTGTATTTCGGGGCGTCCTGCTCGCCCCGTATCGAACATGCGGCTTCCCATATCCATGATTCCAATGATTTCTCCCCGTTATGATTCGACATGATCCCTACCTTTTCTTTGAGTTCAGTAGTTTCTCAATATGATGACTTTGCAGCAAAGAACCGTTTTCACGAACCTGGTCTTTTCGTATGTAACGTTGTTCTATTTGTTGCCATTTTTGCGCAAGTTTTAGGCGTTGTTTGCATTTCCAGAATTGTAAACGATCTTTAAGAATAGCTGAGATTTCGATGAGTGGCGGTCGTAACGTTTCGGCAAACAATTCTGTTAACTTATTCTGATTTCCATACATGATCTTTTTCATGCCTGGAATTTTACAACCACTTTCAAAATCTGTGGAATTTAAATTGATTTTTTATTGATTTTTCCTTAAGAGCTGGTTCTGTAAGGAGTTAATGCGAGTCCGTTCCCCTCAAAATTTCGCAAATTCCGAGGACACATCACTTAATTCTATTCCCTCACCCGAACAGCCAGTCCTTTTTCCAATAACAGATTGTTAAGATAGACCTCTTTTCCCTCTTTGTCACTACCCCATCACATGGAGGTTCGGTCATCCCCTTGAAAACTAATTGTAAACCTATTTTTTTTAAATTGTAAACCTCTGCCGACAGAAAGAACCAGGCGGGTTAAAAGCCAATATAAATGCATGCTTTTATACATATATATGTGTGTTTCTATACATATCTATGTATTTATTCGCTCATATTTACTGCAAATCCATGCTCCAGAAGAAGGTTATTGAGGTATCGCTCTTTGCCGTCTGAACCCGTAAAGTAAACATCTGCCAAATATCTATCGTATTTATCAGATCTGCTTGAGGTGAGGACAATTTCCGAGGCGACTTTGATCCTGGTGCGAACGAATTCAGCGGCCTTTTTTCCTTCGGGCGTATCCATTTCCGGGCAATCGAGACCGCGGAGGCGGAGGTATTGGCGGGTCTTAATGCCGAAGCCGAGATCTACGATGACTCGAAGTGTGTCGCCGTCCACTACCTTCTCAACCTCAGCACGATAGGTGAACAGGGATGCTGGCTTAGCGCTTATAGCCGATAGCTTATAGTTTCCATTCGAGTCTTTGACTGAGGTAACAATGTCGTCGAGTGCGAATTTCTTAGAAGAAATATCGTTTAAATTAAGATATGAAGAAAACCCCAGATCGACCAGTAACTCTGAATCCGTCTCCCCCACAAGCTTTGGCTGAACGATCCGGTACGCGTACAGCGTACCCCGGACCGGTGTAAGCAACTCGGGTGGTTCCGAGTCCTTTTCCTCGCTGTTTGACAAATTCTCTGCGACTTGTTCGCGGACCAACTCATGCCGGACGAGCGCGCGCAATTCATCCCGCTTCAAGCCTTCCCGAATGGCTTTTGTTTCAAGCTGCAGCCGTTTCTTTTTGTCCTGGATCGGCAGAAGCGCGAAATGATGGGCCAAGCTTAATTTCGACGCGGGTGTCGAAATCCGGTTTTGGAGGTAAAAGCCGCGCATACGCTCAAGATTGCGTTCCGAGAATCCGCTGCCCAGTTTTTGGGAAAGGTCTTCGGAGATCTTCGCAAGAAGGCGGGTCCCGTAAGCGGCCTTGATGGCGCCCTTCTGTTCTTCTTCGACGATCCTTTGGCCTATTTTCCAATAAGCTTCGACCAGGGCCTTGTGCGCGCCTTGGTAGAGCTCCGCAATATCCGAGACAAGCTTTTTATATGAAAGAGACGTCAGTTCACGATTCGACATTTTCACCGTAGCCTAGAACCTCTTATTGTAAGTCATCAACCCCGTTGTAAGGTTTTTCTATATTTAGTTGTAAGGTTGCCGCGAACGGCCCCGGGCAGTTCGCGGAACGGGACATAGCGCTCAAGTTTTTTGCGCCCTTTTCACCATAAAAGCCACGACCGGGACCATGCGGACCGGCTCGAGCCGGATGTGCGGGTTTTTCCCGGAAAAGACACGGAAGATCTCGTCGGCAAACCCCTGGCCGATCCCGTGAACGTTGCTGAAATCGATCTCGATCCGCTTGAATTTCTCCAGGCCAAAAAGAAGCCGTTTAGCTTCGGAACGGGACACATACTCCCCCGCCTTGGGCGACAACCGGATCTTTACTTTTGTTCTGTCGAATTCAAGGTCCGTGTCCGAATATTCATCAAAAAGTTCTTTGAGGTCTTTCCGGGACCGTTGTTTCAAAGAAAACGTCACGGTCGTGCCCTTCGAAAAGCCTATGTCCAGAAGACCGATATCCTTGCGCTCATTGTCGACATCCAATTTAAGCCGCATGCTTTCCAGCGTAAAATGATCCGCGATTCTTGAAGAGAAAAATATCCCTTGTCCGCTGTGACGGGCTGGATCGGTCGTTTGTTTCCCTTTTAACAAATGTTCCGCGGCTTCGTAATGATCTTTGAGCTTGAATTTACGGCGCACACTTTCAAAAACACCCACTCCACGGTCCACGACCTTGAAAGTCAAGGTCCCGTTCGTCAGGCTAAAATGGAGACTCGCCTTCGCGGCTTTGGAATGGTCGATGGCATTATTAAGCATTTCCGTAAAGGCATACCGGACGACCTTGAACGCAGCCGGGCTTAAATGTCTCGAAAGCTTTATTTTCCCAGCCGCCTCTTCAAAAACCTTGTCCTCCTCGAGGCCTTTAAGGCGATGCATCAGGGCCAGCGTTGTTCCTTTGCTTTGCCTGGCCGATCTTTTGGGGTCAAAAGGTATGTAACGGGAACTATTTGTGGAGCCTTCTTTGGAAAGCTTATGCTGGGTAACAAGTTCGCGGAGGTGTTTGGCGGCGGCCTGACGGGAAATCTTGCTGAAACGGACCACATCGGCCGTCCGGACCACGCCATGTTTTTCAACAAACCGGAGGATACAATCTTTATTGGTCATGACAAAAGCCTACACGATCGTAAACTAATTGTAAACCTGTTTTTTTTTAATTGTAAACCTCTGCCAAAAGAAAGAGCCAGGCGGGTCAAAAATCAATATAAATGTACGTTTTTATACATATCTATGTATTTATTTGCTCATATTTACGGCAAATCCATGCTCTAGAAGAAGGTTGTCGAGGTATCGCTCCCTGCCGTCCTTAGAGGCGGGTGGTCACTTGCTTTCCGTCCGCCTTTCCGTTTCCGGGGAAAGCCAGGTAGTAACGGTCTCCGTGACCCTGTCAACGTGAAAAGGGGCCTCTCTGATTTTGTATTCATGGGAGGAAACGCCGAGCGCCTTTTCGATCTTTTCCATAGTTTGAAGCCGTGGGCAGGTGACCCCCTTTTCGATCTTTGCAATGTGCTGCTGAGTGAGGCCCGTCTTCCGCGCCAGCTCCGCCTGCGTCATTTTCCGCAAGCGACGTTGATCCCTTATCCCTTGCCCGGTCTTTTGTCGTCCGGGATCAATGCGAGCCAGCGCCTTGGGCCGGACAAAGGGGGTCCCTTTCGCCTTGAGATCCTTGATCAAATATTCATAGACCCCTTGCCAG
>JBAZJC010000147.1:0-3861 GCA_041651495.1 Candidatus Omnitrophota bacterium
GATGATCAGTTTTCCGGAAAGAAGAAGCTCCGAGACAAGCATACTTTTGACTTCGGCCCGGTCCAAACACTCCACCACGACATCACATCCGCGGAATATTTCCCGGATATTGGTGCGGTCAAGCTTCACCGGAAGCATTTGAAGCTCCAGATGAGGATTAATCCTGTGAAGGTTCGTCTGAAGGGCTTCTACTTTTTTCATCCCGACCTGGTCCTCGAAATAGAATTGCCGGTCCAAATTGGAGGGTTCGATGCAATCAAAATCCGCGATCGTCAAATATTTGAATCCCACTCGCACAAGGCACGCGGCGCAGTTGGAACCCAAACCGCCTGCGCCCGCGATCCCGATCTTCGCCTTCTCGATCTTCGCGAGCTTGGCTTCACCGAGCTTTTTAATAAGATCTTCCCTGAACGCGTCCATCATCAGATCTGCATCCAGTCTTTCAGCACCGGTTGATAGCCTTTAGCAACAAGCATCTTTTTCATTTCTTCGACATCCCGAGGATCCGAGATCTCAAACTGGGGGGTGTTTTCTTCCTCGGGCGATGTGATCGTGTGACCCCCGACACGCGTCGTGGAACCCGCGGACATGCGCGTGATCCCAAGCGGCAAAAGATTCTCGCGCAGCAAAACACTTTCCCGTGTCGAAAGCGCAATCCCAAGCCGCGGCAGAAAAAGTCTCAAAGCCATGAGGGTTTGCGCGATATTTTTGTCGCTCACTTCCTTGATGTCTTTGAAATCCCCGGCATGCGGCCTCAGGCGCGGAAGCGAAGCGCCAATCTCGACCTCTCCGTAACGGTCCTGCAAATATTGAGCGTGAAGGCCCATTAAAAAAACTTCTCTCCGCCAGTCGCTCAGCCCCAGAAGCGCGCCGACGTTCACGCTTCTCATCCCGCTTTTAGCGGCACGCTCCGGCGCGTCAAGCCGGAAACGGAAATCCTTTTTCGGCCCCGACTTGTGCACCCGTTCATAGACCGCCTCGTTGTAAGTTTCCTGGTACAAGGTCAATCCGTCGATGCCCGAGCGCGCGAGATCCGCGTACTCTTCTTCCGTAAGCGCATAGATCTCGATAGAGATCGAACTGAAATATTTTTTCAATACTTTAAGGCATTCCTTGATATAAGCTGGCGGACTTTTCTCTCTCGCATCTCCCGTTAAAATAAGAAGATGCTCGATGCCTGTCGAAGCGATGAACGCGGCTTCCCTTTCGACCTCATGCAGGGTCAGCGTTCTTCGGGGCATTTTGTTCAGGGCGTTGAACCCGCAATAAGCGCACTCATTCTCGCAATAATTTGAAAGGTACATAGGGGTGTAAAGCTGGATGGTTCTTCCAAAATGCATCAGGGTCAGGGCATGCGCCTTTTGCGCCATTGGTTCAAGAAATTCCTCCGCGGCAGGGGAAAGGGACGCTAAAAACCGCTCGGGATCCTGTGTGTCGGAGTGGATCGAACGTTCAATCTTTTGGGGTGAAAGTTCTCGAAAGATCTTCTCAAAAGGAAGATCCTTATATTTCAGAAGGATGTCGTAGTAACTCATTATTAGAGTATTTCATTCCGAAGAAAACCGGTCAAAGGCGACGAGGCGCTGGCCTTGTTCCCGGAGGCGGCAAGCCCGGCGAGATAAGCGGCACGGCCCGCGCTCACGGCATCCTTGAAAGCCTTCGCCATGGCCACGGGGTCCCGGGCGATCGCGATCGCTGTATTCACAAGCACCGCCGCGCATCCCATTTCCATGCATTCACAGGCGTCCGAAGGACTGCCCAGGCCCGCATCCACGATCACAGGCACCTTGATCTCGCGAACCAGGATCTCTACAAGTTCCCGGGTCTTCACGCCGCGGTTACTGCCGATGGGAGACCCAAGAGGCATGACCGCTGCCGCGCCCGCGTCCGCCATGCGCCTAGCCATGGAGAGATCCGGGCTCATGTAAGGAAGCACGATGAATCCCTCTTTGGCAAGAGTCTCAACTGCCTTGAGCGTTTCAAGATTATCCGGTAGAAGATATTTCTGGTCCTGCACCACTTCGATCTTGATCCAAGGACCGGTTCCGGCTGCTTTGGCTAAACGCGCAATGCGCACCGCCTCGTCCGCATTCCTCGCTCCGGAGGTATTGGCCATAAGAATGCAGGACTTCGGAATGTATTCCAGAATATTATCAGTCTTGGAGCTAGCGTCTACGCGTCTGAGCGCAACGGTCACGATATCCGGCTGGGCGACTTCAAGGGCCTTTTTCATCAACGGATAGCTTGAAAATTTTCCGGTCCCGATCAAAAGACGGCTTTTGATTGAACGTCCGCCGAGAGCGAGAAGGTCTTCCATATTCATCCGCCCCCGACAAAACTGATGACCTCGATCATGTCCTGATCCTTGAGCATGATCTTGGGCCAGTCTTCTTTGGAGATGATACTGAAGTTGTGTTCGACCACGATCTTCTCGGGGCACAACCCCTTCGCCGCGATAAGCGCATCGAGGCTTAAAGGCTTTTCAATTGATTCTTGCTTACCGTTGAGGATGAAGACCATAAACGATTTTCCTTATTCAGGGGAACTCTGCGCGCTATCTTAAACGAAAAAGAATCCTGTTTCTATCGAAAGGTAACGGGCGCGGGCAACGAGGCCCGAACACTTTTTCTGCGGTTTAAAAAATCACGGAATATAGTTTTCATAAACCGGTTCATACATTTGATTTTGAAGATAGACCCGAAGATCCTTGGGTTTGGGTTGGGCCGCAAGTCCTTCACGGTAGGCCACCGAAGCCACCGCTTCCGCGATCGCGAGCGAAACCTTGCGGACATCCTTAAGCGGCGGATAAATACTGCCTTTTTCAAGGTCCTCTTTCGTGACCTTTCCGGCCAACGTTTTTGCGGCTACAAAGAACATTTCATCGGTCACACGCTCGATGCGGCACGCCGTGACTCCCAATCCCACTCCCGGAAAAATATAAGCATTATTGCTTTGTCCCGACACAAACAACTTCCCCTGATAATCTACTGGAGGGAACGGACTGCCGCTTGCAAAAATAGCCCGGCCGCCGGTAAAAAAGTAAGCTTGTTCCGCCGTGCATTCGGAGTGGCTTGTGGGATTGGACATCGCGAAAACAATCGGCCGCTCGTTGATCCTGGCCATTGCCTCCAAAACTTCTTTTGTGAAAGTTCCCGGTCTTCCGGACGCCCCGAAGATCACGGTCGGCCTTATAAGCTCCACCGCACTTAAACAATCCGGCGCGCCCTGTCCGTCGATCGCAAAAGCCCGTTTACGTTCATCCAGACCCGTACGGCTCGACACCACAAGCCCTTTGGAATCGACGAACACGCACCGGCTGCGGGCCTCTTTTTCGGTAAGGCCCTCTTTCATCATCGCGCCTACGACCAGGCTCCCGGTCCCGAGCCCCGCTTCTCCCGCGCCCACGAAAAGGATCTTCTGGTCCTTCAGGCTCCCTCCCCGGATCCTTACCGCGGAATAAAGCCCGGCCAACGCCACGCTCGCAGTACCCTGGATATCATCGTTGAACATACAGATGCGTTCCCGGTATTTCCGCAGAAAATGGAAGGCGTTTTCATTGGCGAAATCCTCGAATTGGATCAGGACGTGCGGGAACACTTCACGCGCGGCGTTCACGAACTCCTCAATAAAATCTTCGTAGTCTTTTCCGCGTAAACGAGGATGCTGCTCCCCGGTATAAAGAGGGTCTTTTAAACGCGCTTCATTATTGGTTCCGACATCCAACACTACCGGCAAACAATGTTTGGGATGGACTCCGGCACAGCCGGTATAAAGCATGAGCTTCCCCACGGGGATCCCCATCCCGTCCGACCCGAGGTCCCCGAGACCGAGGATCCTTTCCCCGTCCGTCACCACGATAAT
>JBAZJC010000148.1:0-3841 GCA_041651495.1 Candidatus Omnitrophota bacterium
ACGGCCGTAACACGCGCGCCTTCTGTTACATTAGTGACGCGATCGAGATGCTTTTCCGGGTGTTGTTTTCGAACGCCCACGGAGAATCGTTCAACATCGGGAATCCCGAGATGGAGCTCTCGGTGGCCGGGCTTGCGAAATACGTTGTAAAAGCAATGCCCTATCCCGTGAAGATCGTGTATATCGATCCGCCACACGCAGTCTATTCCAAAAGCGATCCAAAACGCCGCTGTCCCGATATTTCCAAGATCAGGAAGATCACGGGATTTAGGCCCAAGTACCCGCTCAAAGAAGGACTCCGAAGGACCATCGCCTGGTTCAGCGAAGTTTAAAAAAATCAGGAGAATAATAAACAGGAAACAGGTAGCACAAAATTTTTAAGTTCCCCGGTGACCATTTTCCATTGCCCAATTTTATAAAGAAAGGAATCACTATGGAGTTAGAGACGATCAAGCACATCAAACCGGCTTTTGTGGATGCGCGCGGTGAGATCATCAATGTCTTTGAAGGTACAACCGGTCATGTGGCTTATATCACTTCCACGAAAGGGTCGGTACGCGCGAACCATTATCATAAGAAAGATGTCCAGCACATGTATCTGATCAGCGGCGCTTATGAAAGCCACTCATGCGAAGTGAATAACCCTTCCAACAAGAAGGTTCTCTATGCGAAGGCCGGTGATATTGTGAGCACGCCGCCCATGGTTGCCCATGCCCAAAAGTTTACCGAAGATTCCGTCTTTCTTTCACTGACGACCCGTGAGCGCGAAGAAGGGAAGTACGAGGAGGATACGATCGCCTATCCCGTGATCGAAGGGTATCTCAATAAAAAGTTAAAGACCAAATAGATCCGGTAGAACGATGAATAGAATAGTCGTCATCACCGGAGCCAGCCGCGGCTTGGGACTCGCCTTGTCCAAGCAGTTCGTCGCTTCGGGCGATACGGTGTTCGGGATCAGTCGTACCCGGAAATATTGGCTTTCTGCGAAAAAAGCTATCCCTTCCGGTCATTTCAAACTACTTGCCGGAGACATCACCTCCGAGAAAACGGTCAAGGTCCTGTTTGCGGGGATCAAACGCCGGGCTGGTCGCATCGATATCCTGATCAACAATGCCGGCTACTGTGCGCCGCTGGCCCATGTTGAAAAGATCTCTCTGAAAGAATTCCGGGAGCATTTCAAGCAGAATCTGGATACGGCGTTCCTCATGTGCAAGTATGCGATTCCGGTCATGAAAAAACAGCCGTACGCGCTCATCATAAATGTTTCTTCTATGGCGGGAATCCGTGCAGTGCCGCGCCTTGTGTCGTATTCGGCAGCAAAGTTCGGAGTGCTTGCTCTGTCGCAGGCGATCGCTAAAGAGAATTCAAAGACGGGGCTCCACTGCATCACGGTTTGTCCGGGCGGTATGAACACGGAAATGCGCCGTGAACTTTTCGGCATAGAAGATGCGGTGCGTCAACAAACCCCGGAGTTTGTATCCGATATCATGGTCCAGATTGCAGATGGGAAGATATCGGTTCTTTCCGGCGGGCATATCATCATCCGCCACAGCAAGGTTACCGGAGTTTTTCCGCCACCCGCAGCCTGAGGAATTTATGACGAACGATCCGTATCAAAGAAAAACATGTCGTTATTGCAACACCCCGCTCGGGAAGGCTTTTCTGGATCTTGGGTCCCAGCCGCTTGCGAACAATCTTCCGCGTAAAACGGATGCGGCAAAGCCCGAATTTCATTGTCCGCTCGCCGTCGTCAAATGTCCGAAATGCCATCTCGTACAGCTGACGCATTCGACACCTGCCCATCTAATGTTCGACGAATATCTTTATGTAAGTTCCACGACCCAGACCTTCCGGACTCATTTCGCGGAATATGCCGGGGATGTGAGGAACCGTTTGCTAAAAAAAGACAAACCGCTTGCAGTGGATATCGGCAGTAATGATGGTTTGCTCGTTTCCTGTTACGACAAGGCGGGGATGCTCGGAATTGGAGTTGAGCCTGCCAAGAACCTCGCCGCGGATGCAAACAAACGGGGTATTACGACGCTGAACCGTTATTTTGGAGAAGAAACCGTTCGCGAGATCGTAGCGAAATATGGCAAGGCGGACGCCATCAGCGCCAACAATGTGTTTGCTCATATCGACGATATCCAGTCCGTAGCCCGGAACGTTCTGGAGCTTCTCGCAGACGATGGTTTTTTCGTGATCGAATTCGCTTATCTTGTGACCATGCTTGAAAAAATGTTCTTCGACATGATCTACCACGAACATGTCTGTTACATCGGAGTCACCGCGCTTGGGTTTTTTATGGAGCGTTTCGGGATGGAGATTTTTGACATTACCAAGGTTGATACCCACGGCGGGTCCCTGCGTGTTTTTATACAGAAAAAAGGTGGTCCTTACCGGCGGACGGCGATTGTGGACCAGCTTTTGCGTGAAGAAAAGGAAAAGGGCTGTTTCGAGGCAAAGGTCTATCGGGATTTCGCCGTCCGGGTGGTGGACTTTAAAGAAAAACTCAACGGGATGATCGCGACTCTCAAAAAGCAGGGAAAAACAATCTCTGGATATGGCGCGCCGGCCAAAGCTTCGACGATCATCAACTTCTGCGAGCTGACGCCGCACGAGATCGACTATATTGTTGACGACAATCCGCTCAAGCAAGATCGTCTGATTCCAGGCCGGAAAATCCCCATTGTGACGAGCGCCCATCTGAACAAGCATCCCACGGATTACGTCCTGATTTTTGCATGGAATTTTGCCAAGGAGATTATTTCAAAAATCGAGCCACTTCGCGCCAAGGGCGTCAAGTTCATCATTCCGCTTCCGGAACCTGAAGTTATCTAGTTTCCCATAGAAAACGAAGTTTCAGAAGCCTTGAAGAATCTTCTGAAAATATCCAGCATCATAAGGTAGAATCCTCTTTGTGAAAATATCCGAATTCTACAAAAAACAAAAACACACGATCTCGTTTGAATTCTTTCCGCCCAAGACCGCGGAAGGGGAAACGAAGCTTTTTCAAACCGTGACAGACCTGAAAAAGCTCGCGCCCTCTTTTGTGTCAGTGACCTACGGGGCGATGGGGAACACGCAGGCAAACACTTTACGTATCGTGGAAGAGATCAAACATAAGATCGGTCTTGAGGTTGCGGCGCATTTGACTTGTGTGGCGCACAGCCGTGGGGAGATCGAGCGGATCCTCACGACGCTCCACGTAAAAGGTATCGAAAACATCGTTGCGCTCCGGGGCGATCCGCCGCAGGGTGAGATGCAGTTTAAAGCCCCCCCGGACGGTTTTCACTATGCTGCAGAACTCGTGCGGTTCATTCGCCGGCATCCCCAACTTGGCAAAGCGTTTGATCTTGGCGTAGCCGGTTATCCGGAAGGCCATCCGGAATGCAAGGATAAGCAGAAGGACCTTGAGCATCTCAAACGGAAAGTCGACGAGGGTGCTGATGTGGTAGTGACGCAGCTTTTTTTTGATAACCGTTACTATTTTGATTTTATGAAGCGCGCTCACAGGATCGGCATCAAAGTCCCGATTGTCCCGGGTATTATGCCGGTCACGCACGGGCCCCAGATCGAGAAGTTCTCGCGGATGTGCGGAGCCGAGATTCCGCAAAAGGTTCGTGAAGCAATCGTCCGTTTTGGGGAAGATCAAGCCTCGATCATGAAATTCGGAATCGAATATGCCACTCGCCAGTGCGAAGAGCTTCTTCAGGGTGGTGCTCCGGGTCTTCATTTTTATACTCTGAACCAATCGCTCGCGACTCGCCAGATCTTCGCCAATCTTCATCTTGCGCGCACGGCATGAGTTTGCACGATAGGAGTTTTTTACTATGCCGGC
>JBAZJC010000149.1:0-3833 GCA_041651495.1 Candidatus Omnitrophota bacterium
GGCCGCCGCGGAACTTGTGGTTTCGAGCCGCCTTGAACTTGAAGAACGGTTGCGCGGTCACAAAGAAAGGCTGGATTTTGCGATGAACGGAATGTTCGAGCAATACCAGGAACAGCTTTCAAACCTCGCTTCAAACGCGGCATTCAGACAACCGCAATATCTTCTGGACCAGTTTACCGGACGGGTGGATGATCTGGGCCGGCGAATGGAAAGCCGTCTGACAAGTTTTGTGGGTTCGAAGAACCAGGCCTTTCAAGGTGTCATGGGCCGGTTAAACGCGCTCAACCCCCTCGCGATCCTTGAGCGCGGCTATTCGGTAAGTTTTAATGAAAAAGGCGACATTGTCAAAAATGTCCGGCAACTTTCAGTGGGGGATACTTTGCAGACCCGGCTTCACAAAGGTTCTTTGGTCTCGAAAGTGACTGCCATAACTCAATAGGGGAATATCACATGAGCGAAAAATTCCAATTTGAAAAAGCACTGGAAGATCTTGAAAAAATCGTGGAAGCCATGGAAAGCGGAGAGTTGACACTGGACCAGGCGCTTAAGAAATACGAAGAGGGTGTTGGGTTGGTGCGAGCCTGCCAGTCCAAGCTCACCGAAACGGAAAAGAGGATCGAGATCCTGACCAGGACCCTGGACGGTTCGCTCAAAAAAGAGGCATTCGATCCTGAAGAACCAGCATCGAGATCAAAAAAGAAAAAAATTTCCGGCGAAGAGGCTTAGAAGATCTTTTATGACCTACGAGCAATTCTTCAAACGGCATCTGGAGCTCATTGAGAAAAAGCTGAAAAGAACATTGCTGGCTCAGGAAGCCCGTCCGCTCAGTATCCATAAGGCCATGCAGTACGCGACCTTTACGGGAGGAAAAAGATTCCGGCCGGTGCTGGCGCTCAGCGCGTGTGAGGCGTGCGGCGGAAAGTCCCGGGATGCCATTCCGTCGGCCCTGGCCATTGAGTTGATCCATACTTATTCGCTCGTGCATGACGATCTCCCCGCACTGGATAACGATGATACCCGGCGCGGAAAACCGACCTGTCACAAAAAGTTCGGCGAGGCGAACGCGATCCTGGCGGGGGACGCGCTTCTGACCCTGGCGTTCGAGCTGGTTGCCGGCATCAAGCCCGCGGACCGGGCAATTCAAGTTCTTCGAGAAATATCAAAGGCCGTCGGGACGCATGGCATGATCGGCGGACAAGTCGCGGACCTGGAAGTTCTGGCGCGGGAAAAGACGCTTGCGAAGCACGATTTTATCAGCCGCTACAAGACGGGGGCCTTGATCCGCGTGAGTGCCGTGGCCGGCGCCATGGCTGCCGGTGCGTCCATGCGAGAGCTCAGAGCTGTTTCTCGCTATGGGGAATGCTTAGGGCTTGCGTTCCAGGTCGTAGATGATATTCTTGATAAGGACGGTTATTGCAAGGTGATGAGCGTCAAAACGGCCACGTCGAAAGCAATTCGTCTTATCGGACAGGCAAAAAAAGAAATAAAAATATTGGGCCATAAGGCTAAAGCCCTTGTTTTTTTGGCGGATTTTCTAGAAGCACGGATACCCAAGCTATGAATCAATGGATCGATAAAATAAAATGCCCGCAGGACCTGAAGCAGGTGCCTCTGGAAAAGCTTCCGGAGGTTGCCAAAGAGTACCGTCAATTTCTGATCGAATCCGTGGCCAGGACCGGCGGGCATTTGGGTGCGAGTCTCGGTGTTCTGGAACTCTCGATTGCTCTCCATTATGTTTTGAATTCCCCCGAAGACAAGATCTGCTGGGATGTCGGGCATCAAGCCTACGTTCATAAAGTGATCACCGGCCGCAAGGACCAGATGCACACCCTGCGTCAGCCCGGCGGTTTGAGCGGTTTTCCTGCTCCGTGGGAAAACGCCCACGATCCTTTCATCGTCGGTCACGCCGGCACCGCGATCTCACAGGCCTTGGGTCTTGCCGCCGCCCGTGACATCAAAAAGGGAAATGAAAAAGTCGTGGCCGTGGTCGGAGACGGCGCCCTGACCGCCGGCCTTTCGTTCGAGGCGCTGAACAGCGCCGGCCATCTCAAAAAGAACATGCTCATCATTCTCAATGACAACGAAATGTCCATCGCGAAAAACGTGGGAGGCATGAGCCGTTATCTCAACCGGGTCATCACCAATCCTCTTTATAACCGCATTCGCGGAGAAGTTGATAAGCAACTTAGCCGTTTTCCGCGTCTCAAGAAATTCTCGAACGCGTCCCTTGAAGGCATGAAACATCTTTTTGTACCCGGGATCCTTTTTGAGGAGTTGGGGTTTCGGTATTTCGGGCCTGTGGACGGGCACAATGTCATCGGTCTGGTGAAGACTTTGCGCGACGTGCTTGCTCTCAACTCATGCAGCTTTCTTCATATTCTCACGAAAAAAGGGAAGGGGTGCGCATTCGCGGAAAAAGACGAAGAGAAAGGGCATGGGGTCAGCCCTTTTGACGTGAAGACCGGAGAAAAGATCGAGGTCGCGTCCTCAAAAGATGATGTCGTGAACGTGTCGTACACCCAGGCCTTTGCCGATGCTCTTTCCAAACACGCGCGCCGGAATCCCAAGGTGGTCGCGATCACGGCGGCCATGCCGTCGGGGACCGGGTTGGCCCAATTCCAGAAAGAATTTCCAGACCGCTTTTTTGATGTCGGGATCGCGGAGCAACATGCCGTGACTTTTGCCGGAGCTCTCGCGCGGGGGGGGCTCAAGCCCGTCGTCGCGATCTACTCGTCCTTTTTGCAGCGCTCTCACGATTCCATCATGCATGACGTGGCTTTGCAAAGACAGAGCATCGTGATCGGGATCGACCGGGCGGGCCTCGTCGGCGCGGACGGCGCTACGCATCAGGGGATCTTTGACCTCGCCTTCCTCGGGTCTGTGCCGGGCATTGTGCTGGCCTCACCCATCGATGAATATGAAATGGAAAAGATGATGGAGCTTGCTCTTAATCATGCCTCGGTTTTCGCGATCCGCTATCCGCGTGCGAACATTTCCAAAATGTTCGATGCCTTTCCCAAGAAAGGTTTTGAAGTGGGCGAAGGGGAAGTTCTCTTTGACGGAGAGGACGTGACTCTCCTTGCGCTCGGGAGTATGGTGGAGACGGCTTGTAAAGCGCGCGCGCTCCTTGAAAAAGAAGGTGTTTCGGCCCGCGTCGTGAACATGCGTTTTGCCCGCCCGCTTGACGAACAGGTGATCCTGGATTCCATCAAGAAAACGAAATTCCTTTTCACTCTGGAAGAACATGTCGCGACAGGCGGGTTCGGCTCCAAGGTCCTGGAGTTTCTGGAAGAAAAAAACATCCGCCACGTTCCGCTTAAACGTTTTGCCCTGCCGGATGAATTTATCGAGCACGGCTCCCGCGACGCCCAGTTGGACGAGTTTGACCTTTCCCCCGAGAAGATCGCGGCGGCGGTCCTGAAAGAATTGCATCCCCAGAAAAAATAACGTTCGGTTCATTGACCCCGAGCTTACCCCACCGCGAATGTGTTGATTATTGTTTATTTATAACTATTTGCAAATATTGAAGTTGTACAATTTTTATCACTATAAATTGCTATTTTGTGGTTGACTATATCACTAATTAGTGATACGATTTGAATATGAAGAACACAACCTTCGTATCCGAGATCAATGAAATGTTCCGGTCCAAGATCCAGGTTCCTGATTGGATGGCTAATAATCTGCCCATCGGGAAACAAGTCCAGCTTATCCGGGAAGCTTTAGGTATGACCCAAGTCCAACTTGCCAAGCGATGCGGGATCCGTCAGAGCATGGTCGCCCGGATCGAAAGCAATCTCACGATTGATCTCAGACTTTCCACGGTCCAAAAA
>JBAZJC010000150.1:0-3802 GCA_041651495.1 Candidatus Omnitrophota bacterium
TTTCCATCGCCAAACAGTTCGAGTGGGTCCACTCGCCGAAGTTCCGGGCGCCGCTTGTCATCGAATCGGATTCTCCGGCCCTTTATCTTCTGAAGAAGATCCGTGATGAGGCGCACCGGTTCGCGATCAGGTATCACCGTAAGCTTAAAGCAAAGGTCTTGCGGCGTTCTGCTTTGGATGATATCCCGGGTATTGGTGAAAAGCGTAAAAGTATTCTTTTCGGTCATTTCAACTCTGTAGAGGAAATCCGTCACGCCACTATCGAAAAGCTTCAAGCCATCCCCGGCATCGGTCGCGGTGCCGCAACCCGCATCTTCTCCTTTTTTCGCTCCTCCGAACTCAAGCTAAAACCTGGTTTTAAAGCCAGGTTTTGATTTGCGCATCCCAGTCATCCGTTCAAGAAAAAGTATCATGGCATCGTGTTATATCCTGCCATAAATTGCTAGTTTAATATTAAAGCAATTTATAACATTAAAGACATCCAAGAAGTTTTTTCAATCTCCCGTAGAAATTCGTTCTGTAGACTCAATTTCCCGAAGAAAAATTGTATGTGTCCTTGTAGGGGCTTGGTTATGTGTTATCTTTTATTTAGATTTTAGAAAACTAACAGCAGCTAAGGCCGGGGCAAATGAACCAGAAAACATCTCTACAAAAGAGTCTATTTTCACGCCTTTCTCTCAAGACAATCAGTCTGTTCACGATGATTGTTTTCCTGTGTTCTGACTTTCTTTCCTCTCCATCCCAAGCTCTGGCTCAAACTTTTTATTCGTCCAATGTTCAGGAAGGGACTGGCACCAGCCTTCTTGCCTCGGCCCCCGCGACAAGCGGGAATGTGCAGGAACTCGTCATCCCTTCCGACATTGGTACGATAAGTGAAATCCATTGCGGGACTCGCAGCTCGGGACTCGTTTCTCGAAACGGCGAGAACAAAAACAAGTCCCTAGTCCCCAGAAACGAGTCCCGTTTCGTAGTATTGATTCAGGATGCTCACGCTGTTCCCGATGCACAGCGGTCCCTTCAGAAATTGATCGAATATCTCCAGGCCCAATATGGCGTCACGACGGTGGCACTGGAAGGTGCGGAAGGGAAGCTTGATCCCGAACTTTTCAGGAATTTTCCGGATAAGGAAAAGCTCGCCAGGGTTTTCGAAAGTTACCTTGAATCCGGAGAACTTTCCGGAGCTGCGGTCGCGAGCGTGCTTTCAAAATTCCCTGCGGAATATGTCGGCATCGAGGATTGGAAGCTTTATCAGCAAGGTGTTGCTGTGTTTCTTAAAGGGTTGGAGCAGCAAGCCGCGTTCAACGCGCAACGAGCAGAGCTCAACGAAGAATTGAAAAAGCTTAAGACGAAATATTATTCTGCGGAAGCGCTGGAATTTGATGAGAAACTTCGCGGCTTTCACCTGGATTTCACGAAACTGACGGAAATGTTCAAAAGCTTTTCGGGACTTGTCTCTCGGGACCCGGGACTCGGAAAGAAATATCCGGCGCTTCAGGCTGTGATGGAGAATCTCCAGAACGAACAGATCCGGGATAGTTCTGCGCTTGATCGGAATATCAAAGCGTTTGCCTCCAGGGTCGAATCTCGGTTGAAGGACAAGGTTCGTTTCAATCAGATCAAACAATCTTTTCAAACAGGACACATGGGGCGTTCAGAATTCGCGTATGAGCTTTCAAAACTGGCAGAGGATCCGGCCCCTTTTTCGTCCGGACTGCAGGTGCTTATTTCCAACCACGAAAAACTCGCCCAGCTTAAAGGGCCGGCTTTCGTGAAAGAGACCGAACAATTCATCGCGGATGTAAAGACGAAGATCTTCGTTTCTCCCGAAGAAAAATCCGTCGCGGAACTGGACGAGCAACTGGATCTTTTCGGAAAGTTTATTAAGTTTGAACTAAGCAGGGGAGAATGGAACAAAATCCGGAACTCGGGCCTTGTACCTCAGAACTTGTTACGGGCCGTTAACGAAGTGGCGGAAAAGATCAGCGCATTGAAATCAAAAACGAACGATTTTCAGCGTTTCTATCAAATTGCCGAGAAACGTGAGGCTGTTTTTTTAAAACAGCTTAATGATTTACTCAGCAAAAATGGATCTCGAGGAGCGCGCCCCAAGTCCCGCGCGACAAGTGTTGTTGCGTTTGTCGCGGGCGGTTTTCACACCGACGGTCTTACACAAAGTTTCAAGAAACAGGGGATCTCCTACGCCGTTGTTTCGCCGCGGATCACAAGGCTCCCTGAAGAGAACCGCTATTTCGACCATATGCGGGGGAAAGCCTAGCGGCAGAAGTATTTCAGACCGAAAGATGGCAAGATCGATCTTTATGATGCGTTTGCGCGGGCAATGGTGGATCGGCTCACCCTGCCAAGTACTTCGTACAAATTACATAGTACATCACAATCCAAACTCGAACTGAAAGAGTGGCGAGACGAGGTGATCCGAAAGTTGGCTGCTGAAGGTCGCGTCGTGGAGCACAACCAATATACCCACTACATCGATCAAGCGCTTGCCGGAAATTCTGCAGAGTTCCAGACTCTCAAAACGAAGTGGACCGCCAAACTCGAAAAATTCATTGAAGGCCTGCAGTTCCTGCACGGAAAAAACCAGCTTACCGAGTTGAATGTCGCAAAACTCCTTGGCCAGCCCGCTAACCAGACGCCTTATGCCGTGCCGTTTGTACTTGGAATGAGTGTGCCAGAGAGCTTTTTAGGGGATAGGGTAGAGCGTATAGAGAATAGGAAAAAGTCTGAAAAACTAGAACTATCCCTTAAACCCTATCCGCTATACCCTAAAGAAGTTCCCCTTCTCGCCTCTGCCCAATTTAATTCCAGCCCGGCCCCCTCCGAGGTGCGGCAAAGCGACGATAAACCTGTCCCTGCCGTACCCGGTGCTGTTGATACTGCACCTGCGTCGGCAGGCGAGAGCGTAACGCCGGACATTGTACAGTCCACTCTGCCGCTGGAGCATGGCATAGGCGAACTTGTTAAGGTGGGCGAAACATCACTATACGGGCTAGCGCCGGAGATATTACTCCTTCAGTCGAAGACGAATACTGGCTCTCCGATCATCAGGAGAGAGAAGGACGGCATACCCGTTCATCTTTATGCGCTGTTGCAGGGCATAGATCGGTTCTGCAAAGAGCACGCCCTCAATTCGGTTACATTCGATAAATCAGGGATTAAGCATAAACAGGAGTGGGACATATTTTTTGGCGACGGGATCAGTCCTGATCGGTATATATTTATTAAAGTCTTTGCGGACGGGTATACCGGGCCGTTTAACTTTGAGACTCATCGTCTCATGCCGGACCTGGAATGGCGCAAGGAGCGCGAGATTCGTAATGTAGCCGCTAATGACATGACGGCGACCGTGATGATCCGGTTCATAACTGAATTTCTGGCCGAATTCAAGGGCTCGTATATAAAAGAGATAGCGAAAGTGGATAAAGAACTTGCCGAGTTCCTAATCTCGCAAGCCACTGCTGCTCGTTCCGAGGTGGTTGAAGAAAAACCAGAACATACTCTGCTGGCGGAGAACCGCGCGGCTGATACAGCTTTCGAGGAAAAAGCATATAGTGCTTTCCGGAATACGGCGCTCCGGCTTGCAGCCGACGCGGTCAATTACAATCTGCCTGGGACCGATCTCGCGAAAGACCCGATAGCGCTCGAACGGTTGAACCGGCTTTATCGGGAAGTACCGGGCGTGATCCGGGTGCCGCGCAATGAATTCATGAGCTTTTTAGGAGAAAGACAGCTTGAGTTCGAAGCAAACCAACAAAGATTAATTAAACCGTTCGAGGAGTTAACA
>JBAZJC010000151.1:0-3788 GCA_041651495.1 Candidatus Omnitrophota bacterium
TCCCGATCCTGTTTTCGTTCGGCGGCGATGATCTGGTTGACCCGGCGGGTGGTCACTCCGGCGAGGTTGGAGATCTCCTGGCTGCTGATCCCCTGCAGATGAAGGGCAAGCACCAGGTCGCGGCGCTCCTGATAGAAGCGGCTCGGTGCCGGGACCCAGAGAATTCCGGTGTAGTGCTTCTGGATCTGCTCGAAGAGTTCCTCGGGCAGAACATCCTTGGCGTTGGCGTAGCGTTTCTTTTTCTTCACGGCTCAATCCTCCACTTTCTTCATCCACGGCTGCGGCACGTCCGGGTTGTAGAACCGCAGCGTGCTGGGACGCCCGGACTTCGGCCCGTGGATAATTTCGATAGAACGCTCGGTGACCTCGCCAATCTCCTGATCGCCATCGACAAAGCAGACCAGGCCGTAGTCCTCGCCGCAGGGAAACCGGAAGCGGCCCTGGTTCTGATAGAGGCGTGCCTCGGACCAGCCCTTGGCCATGGCCTCCTCACGGATGGCGTCGACCTTGGCGACAGCCTGGGAAGTCACCGGCTGCTTACATTTCCAAGCTTGGTTGCCGGGATAAATCCAGTCCTTTGTGTCAACTTCGACAGGTTTCTCCTGGGCCTCGGGACGAAGCGCGGGTGGCCGATAGTTCTTCGGGGAAAAAGAGTGCAGGACCTCCTGCAGGAGTTCCTTGCCGAACTCCCGGATGGCCAGCGCCTGCAGGGCGTTGAATCGCTTCCGCAGCGTGTTCCAGGCATCCTCGGGGAGCTTTCCGGCCTTGTGCGCGGCTTGGGCCGTGAGCATGCGGGAACGTAGCCAGGCAAAGTATTCAGGCGACAGGCGGCGACACAGCGTGCCGTCGATCTCCCGGTCTTCAGGCCAGTCGCGGGCGTCCTCGACCTCGTGAACATCGAGCCCGGTGGAGACATAGATGGCGGGCTGCGGTTGTTGCGGTGGTAATGATGGGGGTTCACATCCGGCCGAGGCTTCCTGCCCTCCGGCGGTGTGCTTGATCATGGTTTTTAGAAGGCTCATGGTTTCAGGCTCCAGAAATACGGGTTAATCGCTTTTCCCGTTATTTACCGGAGCTGCCCTGAAACCGTCGGAGACCATCTGCTGCGGTGGATACGTGCGGTGGCTGCGGTGGTCGTGCGGTGGAAGGTTTTCTCGTCCCACCGCAGGGGGTGGTTCTTTGTTTGTTATTTGTTTTTAGATAGTTATGAAGAAAGAGAAGATAGAGTGCGGTGGTTGCGGTGGTATTTGGGGAATGTCTCTCGCGCTGGGCCGGAATTTGCCTGGCGTCGGATGTCGGGTTGGTGAGTCAAAAAAATATTTCAGCCCATAGGGGGGTGAGACCTCTGGATTTACCACCGCATCCACCGCAAAGGCCATGAACGCCTTGTCTGGCAAGGGTTTGGCGTGCGGTGGTCATCCACCGCAAGAGACAGCGGTGTTCACCGCACCACCGCAAAACCGGAGCTGCGAATACTCAATCCGTTGTCTTTCGATTATCTATAGAAATCATAACGTTCGTTTCATGTTGACCCAGGTGCCACCGTTTACTAGTGACCTGTTGGAGGAAATGCAAATCATGGCTGATCAGCAACAGGCCACAGGGGCAATCTCTCAGGGCATTCTCTAAGCACTCGATTGCTGGAAGATCGAGATGATTTGTCGGTTCATCCATAACAATTAAATGCGGCTGACGAATAATTCCAAGCGCCAATAGCACCTTGCGCAATTCACCTGGGCTGATATCAAGGTTATGTAACAGTCGTTCAGGGCGTGACCCAAGAGCACTCACCACTGTCATGATTTTACCAAGTTGTTCATGGGAAAGGTGATTTACATCTGCCATGATTTTTCGGGTTTTCATCATGTCAATCTCTTGCGGTAAATATACCAAATGCTCATTAGGAATATCTATGTGGTTAAGAATATGTCGAATAAAAGTTGTCTTTCCCATTCCATTTGCTCCAGTAATAGCAATACGATCGTCACGTAGCATTGAAATCTCTGGTATATGCAATTTTCTTGATTCATCGAGAGCGATTATGTCAGCAGGAATAGTAAAGAGGATTCGACGTGGAGAGACGGAACCATCGATCCAGAAATGAGTTGCATAGCGTTTCTTGATTTTTATCTCAGAAATTTGTTCCTGCCCATGCTTTATACGACCTTTTAATTGCTTAGCAAGACGCCCGGCATGACCATCCTGTCCTGAAACACGAGCCAGGTCGATTTTGGCACGCCCATCGCTGTCACCACGTGCCAAATGACGTTTCGATTTCTTTTTGTTGGCGCGTGAGGCTTTAGCGCAGCGACGTTTCGACTCGTCCTTTAATCGTTCCAGGTTTTGTTGCAAACTATGACGTCTATCCTGCAAACTTGATTCTTCCCGTTTAACATCTGCGGCAGCTTTCGTATAATTGCCAGGTTGTATTATGGCTTGAGGGGGGTCGAGAAAAATACATTGCTGGCAAAGAAGGTCAAGCAAATCTCGGTCATGGCTAACCAGCAGACCAATACCACGAAATGATGTAAGCGCTTCTATAAGCAGCTCACGGGCCGTAATATCAATATGATTGGTCGGTTCATCAAGAAGAAGGACATCCGGTTGTTGCCAGAGAGCGACAGCAATTTGAGCACGCTTACGCTCGCCATGACTTAGTGTCTGCCAGCGACTTACCCAATCATCGCCAATCCTTAGCTTTCCACGCAGTACGCATGCCTCTGCTTCAACCGTAGAAATCAAAAGTGATAGCTGTGCCGGAACATCGTCAGTGCGCTGCGGGCAGAAAACTATATGTCCGGACCGTTTGATAGTCCCTTGCTGTACCTGTAGATGTCCTGCCGCAAGTTGCAGAAAAGTCGTTTTCCCTGCACCGTTTGGCCCTACGATTCCTGTCCATCCTTCCGCAAGATGAACTGTGATATCCTCAAGCAATGAGGATATTGCACTATCATAAGAAAAGGTAACGTTTTGAAAAGATATTGACATTGTTGACCTCCAAGCATGCTGTAACAAAACATACTGGACGTCCCATTCCCATGGAATCAGCTAAAATAAAAAATGCCACGTCTTAAACGTGGCATTCAAATCATAAACGCTGAAGCCACCCAAGATCTACGGAAACAGAACGCCATTTTTTGGATAATTTAACGATCCAAAATGGGAACACGAAAATTTCGTGAAGGCTCGTTTCCGTTAGATTCTCAAGGGTATACCTCCATATAAATTTACTTTTAACTTAGCATCACAGGATGATGGCGTCAAGTTTTGCCTTTGATTTTGATAAAGTTCAGTGTCGTCATATCATCCAGTTTGGGCAAAAAAATTCCATTTACCTGCTCTTGTGGCAGATCCGGTACTCGAAGTTCTTGGTGTGGGCGTTGCGCTGCCGGTCGATGTCGAACCCGGCGTCCCGGATGACGTCCAGGTCGTTGCTGATGCGCCGACCGAGCTGAGCGGGCTTCTTGTATTCGAACTCGAGGTTGAATTCCCGGCCGACCCTGCGCAGCGCAGCGAGCAGTCTTCCCGCCGACACCGGTTCCATGGTGTTCTCGTTCTCGAACCTAACCTGGTAGCGTTCGATGAACCCCACGACATGGTTTGCCCGGTCGTCCTCGCCGTAGCGGGCCTTCTCGTCCAGCTCCACCGCGTTCCGGTAAGCATGAAAGAGTGACGCCAGCGCCGTTGCGATGGGGTTCGACTCCCGCGCCATCTCCTGGCTGGTGTCGTTGATGGAATGGATCTGCTCGATGAACAGCGGGCTCAGATCCTCGAGTCCGGTGGTCACC
>JBAZJC010000152.1:0-3786 GCA_041651495.1 Candidatus Omnitrophota bacterium
TAGGATTTCTCGCGGAGTTGGAATATCGCAGGTTATTCTACTTCACTTGATCGGAAAATGCGCAGTTTTTTCTTATGTTTGAAACGTTTTTTGTTAATCACTTAAAACCGTCTAAAAAAATGCTATACAATCAACCGATCCACAAACCTTCAACGCGAACTTGCAGGCCATTACGGGTTTTATTCAAATAATTTACAAGACCACTATGGCGCCATTGAAGCATGCAAAGCTTTGGTTGGAAATAATACCGCATTCCGATTTTGATCTCACAGCGAGCCTCTTGAATCAACCCTTCATATCCTTCTGCGATATAATATCCAATATCTTTATATCCATGCTGTCGCGGTTGAAGAGGTCCGGTAACGCACCAGGTCATTACCCCCGTGCGTTTATCAACATCCATAACCACTCCGCAGTGAGTGATCGGACAACCGCATGACATTCCGAGGGGACGCCCAATAAGAATATCGTTCCGGCAAATGTCCATTTCTCGTGTGATCATGGGATTATGCGGCAATATAACTTCACGGGGGCCGACTTCCTCGGGAAAATGTTCGAGATAAAAGTCAAATTCGCGGCCGAGGCTATCCCGCCATTTCTCAGCGCCCGCAAATGCGGGGGCGCATCTAGTGTCACATGCTCCGCACTTTTCTTTTTCAGTTGGCACAGCGAATGTTGCCGAAGAAGAGGACGTTTCGCGGTGCTCCGAGAGAGGTAAACAGCGTTTGAGCAATTCGGGTTTTGTAGGAAGCTGGACTGCCATTTCAGCACAAGTACGATAACCGCACAAACCGCAATTTAAGCCGGGCAACTTTGGAATTGTAGTTTTTGGCATGGTATTTTCCTTTTTTTGATTCTAGTTTTGAGTATTTGCAACAAGACGCGTTGACATTGGCTGCAATTTCGAAACAGCTTTCGGTAAAATTTCTAAAAAACGCTCTACTTCTTCCTTGCTGTTGAACCGACCTAAAGTTACGCGCAAGGCCCCTCGCGCCTTCAACGGATCGAACCCTAAGGCCTGTAAAATATAAGACGCTTCCGCCTTCTGATGGGCACTGCACGCGCTTCCGGTTGAAACCGCCACTCCGGCTTCATCTAAAAGCATCATTAATTTGATGGTGTCGCCTTCTAGGCCGGAGAATCCCAAACAAAGATGCCCCGGCAAACGCGCGTAAGGATGTCCGATTAAATAAGCGCCTGGAATCTTATTGAGGACGTAGTCGAGCATGGTTTCGCGCCATTCGACGAGCTTTGCTGCATCATGCGGCATTTCTTCCTGCGCAATTTGAGCGGCACGGCCAAAACCCATGATGCCTGGAACATTTTCAGTGGCAGAGCGCAGGCCGCGTTCTTGTCCGCCCCCATGCAAGATCGGGTTTATGGGAATACCCTTACGCACATAAAGTGCGCCGATTCCTTTAGGCCCGTACAATTTGTGGGCTGAAACCGAGATCAAATCCGCTGCCTGATCCCGCGTATCGATCTGAAGCTTGCCAAAAGCTTGGACAGCATCCGTGTGAAAAACCACACCATGCCGGTGCGCAATCTTTCCAAGCTCCTTGATGGGCTGGATCGTGCCGATCACGTTGTTAGCCGTCATGATCGAAACAAGCCTGGTTTCAGACCGTATCGCGGCCTCGAGCACCTTGGGCTCGACGATCCCCTCGGAACTGACAGGAAGATAAGTGACCGCCACACCGCGACTTTCAAGATACCGACATGTTTTCAAAATTGAGGGATGCTCAATCGCACTTGTCACGAGATGAATGTTTTTTTGTTCTCGCGCCTCCACAAAACCGGTCAGGGCAAGGTTGTTAGCTTCGGTCCCGCTGCTTGTAAAAATAATTTCGTCAGCCCTGGCGTGAAAGAGGTCGGCAACTTGTCGCCTGGCTTCTTCGACAGCGCTATGCGCTTTGCGACCGGCTTCGTAAAGACTTGAAGGATTTCCGTAAAGAGCCCCCAGACAGGGGAGCATGGCATTTGCAACCCTTGAATCCATGGGCGTCGTGGCTGAGTGATCGAAATAAATACGATCCGGCATTTGTTTTATTCCCCTCGATAGAAAGTCTGGTTCTCAAGCGCCCGGACAACACCGAAATGAGCTTGCCAGCCCACTTCCTTTTTGCCGACACAGATCGTACAGGTCCCGACAGGAGGATTTCCTCGCAGCATTAGATTCTCTCCCGCTTCTGTGAGGGCTTCAATGCTCGCTACCAGAGGATCAATGCCAATGCCATAAAGAGCGTTTACCTCGCGGATCTTCACTTGCGGCGCTACATCCTGAATACGGAAACGAAAAACTTCTCGCTCGGCTTGTGAAACCCGGTCGATCTTGGTCACAACAGCAATATCCGCAAGCGACAGCATGGGGCCTACTTTTAGAGGAAGATTCATGCCGCTGGTCGCTTCGAGCACCACAAGTCCCAATCCACCGTCCACATAAGGTGAGCAACGCAAACATAATCCAGCCGTTTCGACCAATAACACATCACAGCCTTCTTTAGCCGCCCATTGCAGCGCATCTCCCAAAACCATGACATTGCAATGGTCTGGGCAAAGCTCTCCAGAATAGACTTTGCGGGTCGGGATCTTGAATTCCTTCGCAAAGATCTCATCTTCCTCAGCATATTGCACATCGATCTTCAAAAAAGCGGCCTTCTTCCCTTTCTGAAGCAATTTGCTGATAATATGCCGCAAAACAGAAGACTTCCCTGTTGTCGCCGGCCCTGCGCAGATAACCAGTTTCATATGACCCCCTCTAGATCCTTTGTGACCAACCGTTCTCCATGACGAAGTTTGTCCCGAAGATGCGTCAAAAGATCATCCAGCCGGCTCACTTTGACCGAACATTCTTTCTCCTGTTCATTTGCATACAGAACATCCACGATCCGGCCTTGCTTCATGATGATCCGATAATCGGAAAGCAGCGCAATGCGCGGATCATGCGTTACAAAGATAAAAATTTTCCGATAAGCACGCAAAAGCTCAATGGCGCGAGTCCTGTGAATGCCAGCATTCTCGACCTCATCAAGAAGTACGATCGGCGTGTTGCAAATAATGGTCGCATCCGCAATCAAGAGTGCGCGCGTTTGGCCACCCGAAAGTTCCGTCATATGACTTCTCAAAACGATCGGTTCACCGGTCAATTGATTTGCAAAGCTTAAGGTTTGCTCTACAAGATCATGCCCTTCATGTTTGGAATTGGAACGGATCCGTGCATGAGTAAGTAAAAATTCACCCACCGGAAGGTCCGACAAAAAGGTTGTATGCTGAGTGATCAAAGCGATCGGATTGCATGCCGGGTTATCGCGAAATTCCGGAGGTGCTACTTTCCCGTTGATCAAGACCCGCCGTCCTGATGGCGTTGACCGGTCGGCGAATAGTTCGATATCATTAATGAAAGTCGTTTTCCCCGAACCAGTCGGGCCGACAATGCTGATCACATCGCCTATTTTAAAATCGATCCGCTCCACCGAATCGAGCTCTCCGTTTCTTCCATGCCCTCCCAACACCGTGATGTTTTCTATTTCCTTATCCATGGTCACTCCTGTGGGTTCAGATATGATATTCTGTCAAAAAAATCAGCACATAGCCGCTACGGTTGTTTTTTCAAGTTTTTTTGCAATTTGGTTACGGATATCACGCATAAGCCCGAGTAGTTTTTTTTCTTTTTCAATCGGAGTCGGTTTATAAAAGTATCGACTCACAGATTCCGTCGGTGCTAGCGGTCCGTCAAAAAGCCGAACAACTTCCGCGATGGTGATCTTATCCGCAGGCCGGCTTAAC
>JBAZJC010000153.1:0-3785 GCA_041651495.1 Candidatus Omnitrophota bacterium
CTTACGCGTCTCCACCTGCCCGTCGACCTTCACCTCCGACTGCGAGACCACGCACTTCGCCACTCCTCCGGTATCGCAAAGACCCGTCACCTTGAGAAGCTTGAACAGCTCTATAAATTCCGAGTTAATTGTAAATGAGATCTTTTCCATCAAAGTCGTCGCCTATTCTTCCATCAAGACCGTACTTGTACCCAGTGTACAAGTGCGGCAGAGTCAGAGCCTAGGGTCAGCTCTGTACTCTGACCGCTAGGCCTTCGTCGATCAGCTTCTGGTTAATATAAACACCGCCTACAAATACGTCCGCCAGGTAACGATCATACTTGTCCGACTTGACCGTTTTGATGAGGATGGGAAATTTTGCCGTCATTGCGAGGAGCCCGCCAAGATTCATGGCGGGCGACACGGCAATCCCGTCACCTTGAGATTGCTTCGCTCCGCTCGCAATGACGGATTCCAAAAATTCTTTCGCTTTCATTCCGTCCGCGGTCGCGATCTCGGGGGCGTCAATGCCGCGAAGCCTCAGGGTCTGTACACTACGCACCCCAAACCCAAGATCCACCACCACTTTGAGGGTGTCGCCGTCCAGAACCTTGACCACGTAGGCACAGTAGGTGTAAAGGTCTTCCGGAGTCCGTTTCGAGAGCCTGAGCAGATCCGAAGGCGCAGATCCCGCTCCCGGGACCGCAAAGGCCTCTTCAATAATGGCCCCTTCCTTGAAACGGAGATCCTTGGACGTTTTGTAGTAGTTGGAAAACCCGAGATCGATCACCCACTTGCCGGTCTCAGGACCAACAGTCGCCTTAACGATCTTGTAAGTCCCCGGCTTCCCCGGTGTAGACGGCGATAACTTCTCTGAAACGAGCTCACTTGCCGATGACTTGCCGGTAACCGCCTTTACCTCTTTGCGCAACCGACTCCGGTCCCAGTTTTCTTTTTCAGTACGCTCGGCCAGAACCTGCCGTTCTTTGGGATCATCGACTGAAAGCAGGTCGCGATACTCTGACCAACTCAATTTTGCCGCATGCGGCAAAATTGGGTAAGCCCGGTAAAATCTAAGCGAGTAGTAAAGCTCGCGTTCACTCATCCCAAGATCGCCAGACAACTTTGTTAGGACACTCTCGGCATAGCCTGCGCGCTCTTTATACTGAAGCACATGAGCGTCGATGAGTCTGCCGATCTCCCACGCCTCGCGCACGCGTTCCTGCTCCACGACTTTTTCAACCCGGACACGGCTCGCCACTCTTGTTTCTCGCACCGCCACAAGCAATTGATCATAAGTTTCAACTTTGGTCACAAGCGCTGTAGACGATTGTCCTAAATCGTCGCTGTTCCGTACCTGCTCACCAGGAACAGATCCCGGGGCAGTGCTTGGAGCTTCCGCGTGAAGCATGACTGGTGCCACAAGGGTCAGCATGAGGAAAATGCCGAGAGTTATTGCCTTTTTCATTTTGAAAACCTTTTTTTAGTGTACTTTTTTGCCGCGTTGTCTGGACGAGTTAAGTAATGTGCCTGCCCCGTAGCCTTGTTGTACGGGATCCCCCGAACTATGTTCTATTTTTCTACTGTTTTTCTAATTAGTTCGTCTTTCTCTCGCTTCGCATCCACAAGACCTTTCTCAATGAGTTGAACAAAATATTTGATTTGTCCATTCAATTCACTTGGATAAAATTCCCCGATTCGACAAGAGCCCCCGCAAATTCCATCCATAGCCTGGACGTAAACGGTTTCCGCAAAAGAGAGCCACTCCTTCGTTTGATTCCAAGTTTCCTCGCTATCATGATTCCACCAGGGAATATTGTGAGCTCTTTGAATATTACGATAGGGACTTATTTTATCGCTGATTTCCTTTATTTTCTTTTCGTATTCGTCAAAGCGGCTCAAAAATTCTTTGCGGTTTCGTGTTGATTCATCCCTTATATGGGCGTGTCTTTCTAATTTAATCTCAATGAATGCCTTAGAAACATCTTTTACCTGACGGATCAAACGCCACAGCCCTGCTTCTTTAGAGCGAGCAAAAACCTTAGCCAGCGCAAAGATATATTTTGTTTCCAAAGCATCTTTTAAAAAATGGCACAATCCTTCAAATTCTCGATTAAAGGTCTTGATGCCAACTAGCCCATTAATCCATTTGAACATCAGGGAGTAATAAATGTTGGCATCACAGAGCTCCCGGTAGACACACTCTTTTGTCACGTCTAGAGAATCTTGAATCGGGTCTTTTGTCATAAATTCATCTCAGCGTTAAATGGTGCCGGGTTCCGCGGGAACGACTACTTTGGGCTCACTTTACGTGTCCTCCAAGCTATTTAATGGGTAGAGTCTCTGCCCCCATGAGAAAAGTTTCAAGAAATTTCTCCGGTTCAAAACTTCTTGGAGAGGGTGAGAAAATAAACCGCTGTTCCGAGGTCGAGGATCAGCCAGACGAGCGGGGTCAAAGGGGCCGGGACCAGGGGGTTGAAGAGCAGGGCCAGAATCCACAGGGGCCAAAAATGCCGGCTCAGCCGCGGTTCGTCCCTGAAATTCAGGGCCCCGTAGACCGCGGCCCCGCAAACGACCCATTTGAGCAGGCGGTAAAAGACGTGGGGCATCGTGGGAAAGACTGCGAAGCACAGCATCAGCGCCGCCAGCAGTAACGTGATCTTCAGCTTTTTCGCGTGCGTTTCAAGGTCCATCGTTCACTCTCCTGTCCGGCGCTTGCATTTCAGGCATTCCCTTTCCACTTCCAGAAGGATCTCACCGCAAGAGGGACAATACCGGACTCCTTTGATCTTTTTTCTCATTTTGTAAACGAGGAAACGGCGGGCCGCGTAAAAAGCAACGATCAGGACGGTCCCGCCCACGAAGAAAAGTTTGTATTCGGTCTCCAGCGAAATAAAAAAAGGAAGTCCCGCGAAAAGATGAGCGGCCCAGAGCGCGTACGCCAGGACGCAGAGGACATAAAAACTCACGAAAAAATAGGAGACCGCGGGTGGAAATTCGGCGCCAATCAGACGGAAGAGGATCAAAACAAGAACACCGGCCACCACGACCAGGGGCAGGATGAGATTGATCCTCTGGCCGGCCGGCGACCCTTCGAGCATCACCATCGAACGTTCCCGGCGCAGGACGAACCCGATCTTCGATCCGGGCAAAGGGATCTTCCAGGCCGCAAAGCGCGCTTCCACATAATCGCGGAAGACCCGCAGGGCGGAAGGATTGATCAGCTCATTTTCTTCGGGCGCAAGCGTCAGACTGTTTTTGTAAAATCCGGCGTAAGCCTGAGCAGCCCCTTCGCGCTCGCCGATCCTCTCAAGCGCGGCCCCGCGTAACAAATAAGCCAGACGGTTCCCGTCGAATTTTTTCGAGGCCTCCCGGAGCAGTGGAACCGCGCCCCGGATGTCCCCCCGCTCCTCCAGGAGAAGGATGGCCTCAGCGGTCAGCTGATAGGAATCGTTGATGCTTTTGAACCTGGAAGACCGGCTCCGCGCCAGTTCCACGGTTTTCCGGGCAGAGAGGCTGAGTTCCTGGCGAAATTCGGTCTGGTCACGGTCCCGTCCCGGGGCCGGTTCGTCACGAAACAACTTCGGCTCTTCACAGGCCGCGGCCCGCAAGAACAGCATCATGAAAAGGATCAGAAAGGAAAGTTTCTTCATCGAAATACTTTCAAAAGGTACCCCGCCAGAGGCGGGCAAGCGGGTATACCACGGCTATTTTGCTGCAAAAGGAACGTCATTTTTTCTGGGGATGCAATTCTTTCAGGACCGCCGCCGCGATCTTCTCGGGGGAAAGGTCAAACTCGTCCAACT
>JBAZJC010000154.1:0-3777 GCA_041651495.1 Candidatus Omnitrophota bacterium
TTCCATCAATAGTCATGGCCTTCTCGCTTTTGTCAAACAAAGTCGGCATGACGGCATCCAGAAAATCGTTTTGCCCGACAATGCTACGCATTTCTGTCAGGATTGAATGCAGAAGATCTATATTGAAATAGAACAGGTTTGTGTTAAAAAGCTGTTTTCCTTCCTGGCCAAACCCATTTCGCTGTCCGGCCGCATAGAAAAGATCGGCCTGCCCGGCCATCTTCGCATCGATCTCTTCGAACATTTCGAGAACATTAATAATCTTTCCGTTGTTCTTAATCACACGGACCCCTTCTTTTCCGCCTTTTTTGTCGATCGCTGTTGCCGGGGTGGTGATTTTCAGGATGGGTATCTTTTCGACTCCCAAAAAGCCAGTCACGATGGGTTCAGGGTTCCCTTTCCGGTTATCGCCATTGCCAAAGAACAGCACATGAAAAAATCCGTCCTGGGGTGGCGTGTTTTCAGTGAAGTTGATCATGTAATAAACACCCCACTGCCCATGGCCGCCTGGCTGGCCTTTGGCCCTGATAGAGCTGTCCAACGCCGGAAAACCATGAGTTTCTCCAGGATTGATCTCGAACTTCGGAAGATCTTTTTGATCCAAGGGATCGAGGACTTCAGCTCCGGAATCTTTCAATGCCTGTTCATAGGTGCGGGGATTTACTCGCCCCTCAATCATGTCCCAAAGACAGGGCCTCTTCATGAGTTCTTCGTAAGATAACCGGGATTGATAATTGACGAAGGGTTGGAACGTGAATTTTCCAAACTTCCGGCTGGCGGCCAGATCCATGATAAGAAGCAGGCGGACTTCCGCATCTTGCACAAAATATTCGTTTCCTCGAATTTCCTCGTCGCGTCCAAGATCTGTTGCTTTAGCACCCATCTTGACAGTCAAAGACTCAAATCCAGCCAGTTTTTCGATTTCCCTGAGCGCAACAATAATCTCGTCCGTTTCCCCTTTTTCTTCCGCCGCTCTCAAGATTGCCAAAGCGGGTTGATATTTCGCTTCGGCATTTTGAGGACTCGATAAAATAGCGCTTAATCGTGCACGGAGTCCCCGATTTAACAACCACTTTTCACGCATGACACTCTCACCGATACCGCCATCAAGTGAATTCCAGGTTTCGTGTGTTTTAGCGGCATAATTCAAATATTGCGCGACTTTTGCAGGATCATTTTCAAGGCCCTTGCGCCAAAAGACACCTTTCTCGCGCAATTCATCTTCCGTTAACACTGCAGTCAAAACCATGTTTCCTCGATCCGAGATCGCCGTCAGGGAACCTTTTTCTTCGCGAACACGGATCGGGGCCTTGGGTCCATTCAAATCAGGCTTCTCCGGTTTAGTGCCCATCGCCAGATGTTGAATCGTCATTCCGGCGACATAAAACCGGTCCGCTAAGTTCTTGATTTTTTCCGTTATATTTTTACCCTCGGAGCTTTTTTCATCGATCTGCCAAGCTTTGTAAACTTTTTCCAAATGTTCCGTAAGGCCTGGGAACAGACGCATCTCGGAGCGTTGTTTTCCAAGATCTTTTTCGAAATCCGCCAATTTTGCGGTTTTTCTTGGAAGGAGGGTGAGTTCGATTTCTGGCACTATTAGAGGCTGAACTGGCGGTTGAGTCACTTTTGGCTTCGACAACCGAAACCCCTGGTTTACCGGACTAGTCTGGGCTGGTGGTTGGGTCACTTTTGGCCTCGACAGCCAAAACCCCTGGTTTACCGGGCTAGTCTGGGCTGGTGGTTGGGTCACTTCTGGTCTCGACAGCCAAAACCCCTGGTTTACCGGTTTTGATTCCCGCAATTCCGAACGAACCCGAGAGATCGCTTTGGATTTGACACTAGCAACCTCTGGAAAAGCCATCTTCGCAGCCATAGCATTTACTTTTGCTGTTATCGCGCCGATCTGCTCCTCCCAGACAATTCTGTCTCCTAATCCCAGCCGCATGATCAATGACTTGATTACTTCGTTGTCAATGGCATATTGCAAAACCTCAGCAGCCTTTGCCGTTGTAACGATGGCGCTAGCCACTTTTTCGAGCGCCTCGCCACGCTGATTGGGCATGGAGGTATCTGCATAATCTTGGAACGCCTCCCGAACAACATCGCTTGATGCTAGGTGATCCACCAGAGGTTGATCCGCACCCGCATCGGTCCTTTTCAACACGGATTTGACGGCCCTTATAACCGATTCTACGGCAAGATAACCCGTCCAAACTATTCCGTAAGATGCATAACCCGCCATAATTCCGGCGATGATCCCAATGACTGCCGTCGCGGTGAAAGCCGTATCGAATCCAAGGGCCTCAACATTGGCCTTCGAAAACTCATAAAGAAAGGTAAAGCCACTGACCGCCATATTTAACCCAGCACTTACCGCCACTGCAATGGGACGCGCCCAACTTTCCTGCCACGAACTCCTCACTTCGGAGCGGGGAGTTGTTGTTTTCTTTTTAAGCAACAAAAGCTGAACGTGATCGTCGGTATCTCCAAATGGAATACGCAAGGTCCAGCCTTGAAGGAGGTTATTACGTTCTCCATGATCGGTTTTTGCTAAAAGGTCTTTTATCAGATACGTGGCTCCTGGTTCAATGACCTGCTCAAGGCCGGTTGAGACGCGGGTTGACACTTTTTTATCTTCCGCAATTTCACGATCATCGGCATCAAGCTGGATCGTAGCTACAATAACATCTCCCACGGTATTTTTTTCAGCTAAAACGAGCGAACTCTTATGTGAAGAATCAAGTACGTAAAAATGATGTTTTCCTGCTTTAGGTGTGTTTTCCCCCAAAACGGTCTGGATATCTACTATGGCATGGCTAAGTTTTGAATGAAATGCGGGATCCCAAGAAGAAATTCGGGATATCTTTATAAGATCAGGTCTAAAAAGACCGATAAGTGTCATAGTGGGTTTTATTTTCTCTCCATAAAAGCCTGCAGCTTCCGCAGAATCAGTATTTGCATAAGTTTCCAACTGCTCGAAAAGATGATTGGATAAAGACACCCCTTCCGGCGGTTCATAGCCGACTCTTGCTTGGCGAATCAATTGTTTAAGAAGAGATGCATCCTGTTGTTGATGAACGGATCTCCAAAGAGTTTTTGAAAGCAGCGAGTCTATGGCTGGTTGCAACTCAAGAATCTCAAGACCAAGAGGCATGGCGATACCAATCCCTAGTACAGTCGTGGCGTTTTTTTCTGCTGCATGGATCCTGTAATTTTTTCCAAGTTTAGGGTCTCTTGTCTGGAAAAATTGAACATCAGGTTTCCCTTCCACTAGTTTATCAAAATCGGGTCTCTCTATACTGACTTGAGTACGTGCTTTGTAACCTTGGAAATCTTGCTCTACCTCGCGTTTGACGGGAGCTCCCAGATTAAGATTGACAAGTCCCGGCTTTCCGTTTTGAGGCATAAAAATAAAAGATTGAATCTTGTTATCATGAGTCTCAATAGGGAACGCGTCCGAATGCTTTTCAAGATATCTGGAAATGTATTCAGCCCAAGGTTGATATTCTGTTCCTGTCCCCTGGGTCAATTCCACTCTCAACTGTTCCGTTTCTTTAGGACCCGCTTTCATGTAGCGTTCAAACCAATCCCCCGCCATATGGACCAGAAGCATTTCTGTAAGATCCATAACTTCCAAAGAGAATCTGATTCTTTCTTTTTCGTCTTCTGCCATTTCCGCTTGTTTGGCCAATCCTTCGATATAATCTTTAAAAGGGTTCAAGCCAGATGACATATGATTTAAAATATTTTCCTGAAGATATTTAAAAATATCACCAC
>JBAZJC010000155.1:0-3763 GCA_041651495.1 Candidatus Omnitrophota bacterium
ATTCGAGTTTGGCGACGACCATAAAAACACAGAAATAAGAACGATTAATTTTCACATCGAAACTTCTGGGAAAGTTCCCAAGCCCGATAGAGATCATGAATGTTGTCAGCGACTTGTAGATTGTGGATACGACGAATATTGCAGCGGTACTTATACTGAACCGAGCGACCAAAATGTGTTGGTTGTAAAAGTAGATAATTATCGATTCCTAAACGCGTGTCCAATGTGGTACGGATTAAATCCAAAAATTGCGTTGCGTTTAGGTTGGAAATGCGACAATGAATTCCCTCCCAAATGGAGAAATTCAGCCGGCAAAAGCATTTGCTATTCGATTGGTTGGAAAAATGGTAATTGGGCTCATAGGCATTACTCTCGAAATGATGCGTGTTCCGAAGGCTTTGCAGTCCTGATAGAAAAAAATAATCTGAAGGAGGTTGTTTCCTATTTAAATAAAAAATCTGTTCCGAAAATGTTTTATAAGACTACTTTTGAAAGAAAAATTTACAACATAAGAACTTCGCAGTTTCACAGCATTTATGACAATAAGAAAGAAACAACCAAGGTAATTACTTTAAGCGATTAAGGTGTTAGAAGTTATAATTTGATTCGTTTAAAGTTGAATCTAATGGTTCGCAAATCGTACAGTTGGGGGAGCCGTTCTGGCCTCGAACTTTTAATCTCGTAATTTCGTCGATTTGTGACTTATTCCAACCAGATAATCGTTGCAAAGTATTACCACCGCGTGGACTGGACATGTCCCGGGCAGAAAACAGTGTGGTTAGGCATTTATATAAACAGAGGTGATTGGCGCATGGCTGCAGGGCTACAAGATTAAAATATGATGCTTTCTAAAGCTAAACCAGACGATGTTGATCTGTATTATGAAATTCACGGCGCAGGAAAACCTCTTTTACTTATCGCGGGACTTGGGTCTGATAGTTCGAGCTGGGGAGGTGTCCTTGCGAAATTTTCGACGCATTTCAAGGTCATCGTTTTAGATAATCGCGGAGCGGGGCGCAGTGCGATCCCGGACGAGAGCTATACCGTCGCTCAAATGGCAAAGGATGTCATCCGCTTGCTCGACGCTTTGAAAATCGAAAAAACGCACGTCCTCGGTCATTCGATGGGGGGGTATATCGCGCAGGAACTTTCGATCAATCATTCTGGCCGTATTGACCGGCTTGTCCTCGAGAGCACTGCTTCTGTCTCGTCCGAAAGAAATAACGCGCTTTTTCTGAAATTTTATCGGGCGCTTCGAGACAAAGAAAATCTGGAAGGATGGATCCGCGAATGGACCCGCTGGTTATTTTCTTCGGAATGTCTTGAGCGTAAGGCATTTATAGAAGCGTTCGTCAAAAATGGGACGAATTATCCTTATGCGCAGCAAACGGACGGTTTCAAGGGGCAGATAGGCGCCATCGCATCTTTTGATTCACAGGAAAGACTGGGCAAGATAAATGTCCCAACGCTGGTCATTGAAGGGAAGGAAGATGTGCTGATTCTTCCCGGGGAAGCCGAAGCGCTTGCCGAAGGAATTCCCGGCAGCATTTTTCGGTGCGTAAAAGATGCGGCCCACTGCATGCACATTGAAAATCCTGATTTGTTTGTAAGGGTAGTGAGGGAATTTTTAATTTCCAAATAAGCTATTAATTGGGAATATAATACACCGCCCCCGATGAGTCAGGCATGAAAGCCCATAGTGCTCGTTCGTAGAAGACATTATTATTTTTGAGTTTGCTATAGACGAAGAAGGCGTGATCATGAAAAGCAGGAGCGAACGGGCGCATTTTGCGCATCGCCTCGCCCTGATCATGGGATTGTTTGGGCGGAATATGGCTGCCGTGGGAGCGGGAACCGCGGGTGTCGTGGGAGAGACGAGCATCATGCCCTGGAACAAAATAAAATCCATAAAGACATACCCGGACAAAAAAATAATCAGGCTCAAAAGGAATTTTCTGGAAACAATGTTTGTGTATTGCACCGAAGAGAATTTTGAGGGCGTCTCCGCGTTGATTGCCAAGAAGTCCGCTGAAAATAAAGGGCGCCCGGAAGGGAGGGCATGATGAGATCCGGCAGAGGAATATTCAGATCAATTTTTTTCGGCATTCTTTTTTCCGGAATATTCTTTTATAGCGGCTACAGCTTTGCTGCTGATAAGGGAACAGACGGCGGCGTCAATGTTCTCTTCATGGCTCCCGGGTATAACACAGAATGGGAAGGGACAAAGGACCGCGATTCAATCCAGCATCAGTTTAAATATATTTTCTTTCCTCCAACCCTTGACGAAATTGTCAAAACTGTCCAGAAGCTCGGCCGCAAGGTAAAAATCAAAAAATTGGTTTTTTTGGGGCACGGAGATCCGGGGGGCAATGTTATTGACCTTGGTGACGGAGTAGGCTTCGGCGACGCGGCTCTTGATGGCATTGCTAATAATTTACGGACGGCGGGCGACAGTTCCGTGCTGGATGCTTTCGCCGACAACGCAGAGATCATTTACCTTAATTGCATGGCGGGGCTACAGCCGAAACTTCTTAAATCGACCGCAGAGTTGTTCCTCGCTTTTAGCGGAGGGACCGTGTTTGGCAGTGATCAATTAGTCAGGTCCGACCTGAGTACCGGCAATACCATTCTCACTATGCTGAGCAATTATCTTCCCTATATTGCGGAGAGTGTGAATTTCACCTCTCCCTCCCGGGCAGATTATCGCACATTCAGGAATTGCACCCTTGCTCCTTTCCCGTATCGGGATTTTAAGGCGCAACAGCAGGTAGTGATCAAGGGGCCGGACTCCGCTAATGTGAATGAAAAAGCGGTTCTGGAGGCTATGATTTCAGATCAAAAATCCATTCCTGCTGAAGTCCGTCCTTTTCTCAAATTTGGTTGGCAATATAGTAATAAAGAAAAGAAAAAAACAGGAAAGCAAGAAAAGTTACGGGTACGTCGCAAATTTGATTTAAAAACAATCGATATGGACACATCGGCTCCGACTACCTGGAGCGTCGATGCGGAGCTTTTTCTGGACAATGGCCTTGGTTCAAGGAAACTTGGAAAAGCTCGCCACATTCTTTTCGTGGAAAAGAAGGAGGACATAGCGATTGACCTCTCTTCGAAGGATTTCGTCCGGGGGCAGACACTCACGGCACGCGCCTATGTTAGAGACGGCGAGACTCCAAAAGATGGGATGTGGGCGTGGAAGAGTGAAGGCGGTGTTCAGATCAAGAAAAAAACGGATGACGCCGTGCATTTCAAAGCAGCCGGTGAAGGTCTGCTTTCCGCGCAGCTTTATAGTCTCGGTCTCTTCGGGAAGAAAAAAGTTTTAGGCGAGGCCAGCATTCCGATCAAACCCAAGCCAAGCCCGGCAGCTGACAGCCCTACGATCGATAATCCTTTGGATAAACCGAAAGTGAAACCCACCGAGAGTACCGTGGACGAGACTCAGGGCAAGAACGGCGGACCGGTTACCGTAGCCGATAAAAAACCGGCAGCTTTCTCCGGAAAAGAAAAACCGGAAGGGAGCACAGGCAGTCCTGCGCCTAAAGGTGTGATCAGTCCTCCGTCTGTAAGTCCAACTGTCCCACCGCCGTCGACAACGAAACCGCTGGCTGCTAAAGAAATGAAAGCAAATTTGATGGACTGTCTTTGCGAGGCTACAGAAAGTGGGTACAAGTACACACCGGATGAATGCGCAAAAGCTTGGCCTGGCAGTGGCGGGGTCTGCTCGTACAGCGGACCATTAGGCGGTTTCTTTTGCCGTCCCATGAAA
>JBAZJC010000156.1:0-3722 GCA_041651495.1 Candidatus Omnitrophota bacterium
CTTTCCGCGAGGGCGGGATCGGCGTCTACCCGGAGCAGGGATTCATCCACGTCGACATCCGCGAGGGACGGACCCGTTGGGGCCATCTCGGCGGGAAATACGTGTCGTTCGAAGAAGCCATGAAAACCAACGGAGGTGACCGCAATGCAGCAGTTTGAACAGATTCTGACCTTCATCCTGAACCACAAGGAACTCATCGCGACCCTGATCGTGACCCTGCTCACCGTCATCAAGCTCACCGCCTGGGGCCAGGCCAAAGCCGCCGCACTGGAAGCGGTGATCGGCGTCATCGAGCGGGTCGGCGCGAAAGAGGTCAAGACCGGCGTCGCCGGCCAGGAACTCAAGCTCGACACCGCGGCGCAGGACGCCTTGCGTCATGCCGTGGCCAAAGCCGATCCGAAGAAGACGCCGGACGGAACGGTCACCCGCATCGTGCGCGAGGTCCTGCGGGGCGTTCTGCCACTGAAGTAACCCGGAGGACTAACCGTGATCGAGACCCAGGACCGCCAGCACGAGGAACGCTACAAGAACCGCTGGTACGGAAAGTACCGGGCGTTCTTGCGAGACAACAACGATCCGGAGCGGCTCGGCCGCTGCCGGCTGGAAATCCCGGCCGTGCTCGGCACCGGCAAGGAAAACTGGTCGGAGTGGGCGTGGCCATGCTTTCCCTACGGCGGCAACGAGGACATCGGCCTGTTTCTCGTCCCCGAAGAAGGCGCGTCCGTCTGGGCCGAGTTCGAGGGCGGAAACGTCCAATACCCGATCTGGTCCGGTGTCTGGCTGGCCAAGAGCAACCCCGGCGAACAGCCGGAGGAATCCAAGCGCCTGTGCTCCGATCCGACCTGCCATGACTGCGAGGACAAAGTCGAGCACAAGCCCGACCGGCGGGACGACCTGGAGCACAAGAAGCACCACGGTCACCCGCCGTACTACTGCCCGCGCCGCAAGGTTCTGCTCAAGACCGAGACCGGCCACACCATCGTTCTCGACGACCGGGACGAGGAGGAGTTCCTCAAGGTCATCGACCGGGCCGGCCAGATTCTGCACATGGAATGCCGCGTGAAGCGCGACGTTCAGACCGGCAATGCACGCCGCCGAGGAACCAAGGACGCCGAGCAGGGCGACCAGCTCGACATCGACTCGGACATCAAGGACCAGAAGGCCCGGATCGAGATCACCGATCTGTGCCGCCAGTTCGTGCGCTGGGAGGCGTGGAAGGACAAGGAGAAAATCCATATCCAGTCCTGCGACAAGTCCCGCGCCCGCTGGCAGAAGATTCTCATCGATACCACCAAGGGCAAAGAGAAGGTCCACATCTGGGGTCTCTGCGGCACGCAGGAAATCCTCATCGATTCCACCGCCGGGACCGAGATGATCCGCCTCACGGACAAAGCCGGCCAGGTCGTCGTGATGAACGCGGCTGCCGGCCGGGAACGCATTCAAGCCACTGATAAAGCCGGAAGCGTGATCCTCATGGACGCCGTCATGGGGAACATCGTCATCCGCTCGACGAACAAGGTGTTGATCAACCCATAGAGGAAGAAGCGATGCATCCATCCGTTTCAATAGTTATCCGGGGATACAACCGGGATGGCTACATCGGCAGAGCCATCGAAAGCGTTCTTGCCCAGACCTACCAAGATTTCGATCTGCTCGTTTGGGATGACGGTTCGACCGACAAGACCGCGAAGGTGGCCATCGAGTACGCCAAGAAGGACCGTCGGGTCCGCATCGCAGCTTATGACCACAGAGGAGCCGTCAAGTCCTTGAAATCCGCCTTGGCCGACACCTTCGGGCCATATCTGTGCTGGGTAGACAGTGATGACATGCTCGCACCCACGGCTTTGGAGGAGACGGTCGCGGTCTTGGAAGGAAATCCGACCGTCGGAATGGTTTATACGGACTACCAGGTCATCGACGCCTCCGACCGAGTCACGGGTTACGGCAAGCGCTGTCGGATTCCCTATTCAAAGGACCGGATGCTCCTCGACTTTATGACCTTCCATTTTCGTCTCATCCGCCGTTCGGTTTTCGAGCAGGCCGGCGGGATCGATGAGAGCTTCCTCTGCGCCGAAGACTATGATCTCTGCCTGCGCCTCGCGGAACTGACCGAGGTCCGCCGCATCCCCAAACCGCTCTATTTCTACCGCATCCATGCGGACTCGGTGTCCCAGCGCATGCGCATTGACCAGATCCATTGCGCCAGGGACGCCGTGAGCCACGCACTGGAACGGCGAGGTCTGTCCGACCGGTTCGAGATCGATCTGCAGATACGCGGCCGCTTTTCGCTGCGAAGGAGAAAGCCGAATGGATGAAACCCGACATGACAGTGCCCCTTGCGACTGGAACCAGAGCGAGCGGATGCTGGCCCGGACCTTCGAATCTTGGCGGGCCGAATTCCGGAGCATCCTCGAAGACCACCGCCGGGAAATCCAGGCGCGGCTTGAAAAGATCGAACGGGAAATCGAGAAGAAGTCGGACAAGGAGAACGTGGACCTTCTGGTGCGCAGCATCCAGGACGATCTGCGCCGCCACGCCGACGACATCAAGAACCTGCAGTCGGGCATGAACGAGAAGATGGGCGTCGAGACCATGTGGAAGGTGGTCGGTCTTGTGCTCACTGTCGGCGGAGCCGTGGGCGGCGTGGTCGGCTTTCTGGTCCACGTCCTGACGGGAAAATAACCATGGTAAGACCCCAGGCGAGACTCGGCGATATCTCCAGTCACGGCGGCGTGATCGTCACCGGCGCGCTTCGCACCGTCGTCAACGGAAGACCCGCGGCGCGGCTTGGCGATCTGCACGTCTGCCCGATACCGGGCCACGGCGTGACGCCCATCGTCACGGGCAGCCTCGACACCGCGACGGAAGGGCTGCCGAACGCACGCATCGGCGACATCACGGCCTGCGGCGCGATCATCGTGACCGGCAGCCTGAACACCAACGACTGAGGACCGAGGATGGATTTCGAGGAACCGCAGTTTCACTACTGGGACGTCTTCCCCAAGACGGTGAAAGTGTCGCTCACCGGCTGGTCGGTAACGATACCGCTTTCCGTGCGCGGCGTTCCCACCGGGCAGATTGAGTTCGAATCCGCCGATTCCAACATCGCCTGGGTGGACGAAGACGGAAGGCTGAACCTCGGTTGGCAGGCGGGTGCGACGGTCGTCATGGCATACGACTCGGAGAATCGGGACAGCGTCCGCTACATCCAGGTGGAGGTCGTCGATTACGGACAAGGCGGAGGCGGAGGGTACGACGGGTATGGTTATGACTATCCCACATAACCTTCCATTGTCCTTCTGGGAAGTCGCTCCCTCTCTGATCCGGGAACCATATCGGGAGACGGAACAAGCGGTCCCGGTGGCCGTCATCGGATCGCCCGGCGGCGAGGTGCGGTTCGAGTCCGTCCATCCGGAAATCGCCAGGGTCGAGAACGGTGTGCTGCGCTTCGGCGCGACACCCGGCGCGACCATCATCGTGGCCGAGGCGATCCGGGGCGAGGTGGTGTCATCCCGCAGATACATCCAGGTCGACGTGGAGAAGCCCAAAGCCGCGGCGGTGCTCGACTGGAGACCGTCCGGCTATGTGGAGCTTCTACCGTACGGAACCTGGCACTTTTACTATTTCTCCGGCTGGTACGACGCTTCCGGCAGCAATATCCGCGTGACCGGAGAGCTTGCATCGGAGGTGACCCTGGACCGGGACTACCTCCTCCGCTTCGA
>JBAZJC010000157.1:0-3699 GCA_041651495.1 Candidatus Omnitrophota bacterium
AAAGTATTCTCTGCAGGAAGGTTAAACGATATGAGAGGAAATACTTTTGAAAGGGATATGGTAAAAGCATATAATGTATTTTTTAGGGAAAAAAAAATAAAAGGTTTCGCCTATAGATTGAAGCAATATAGGTATACAAGTCAGTTGATTGATATTCTGGTGGATAGCCCTTACAATGAATACTATCAGGCAGTTGAATGTAAAAGCATTAAAATGACAAGGGGAAACAGGAGCATCAATTTTCATAGCTACTTTTCTACCGGACAGATCGAGAATGAGCATAGGTTTATAGAACTTACAGGGAGGAGAGGCATACTAGCTGTAGAGCTGAGGCATCAGCCTGATAGCTATATAGAAAAGAAAGGTATTAGAGGTGGGAGGAAGGGATGGAAAGAGGCTTATTTAGTTCCATTTGAATATTTATGGGATGTATATTTATCTGGAGCAAAATCATTGTCTGTAGATGATGTGAGGTCTTTTCCTAACATAACAAGGGAAAAGTCTCTCTATAGGCTATAGATTATCTAAATTGTAGATAATGAAGTTTACACTATAGTTTTTATTATTTTTCTACATCTTTATGGAATGATGTAAATTTGGGTGCAAGAATGAAGTAGTTGTATCAATAATATGTTTCAATTTGAATAATCATGTAAGGAGTAAAAGACTTATATGAGAATGGGAAGTATAGTAATAGCAATTATGGACGGTCAAGAAGAAAAAGAATATAGATTTCTCAAAATCTATATAGATTTTGAGAATGGAGGCAGCCTGCCAAAGCCCATCACATCACTAAAATTATTATACTATGGATATTAAACTTATGTAGGTGCATATAAGTGACCAGACAAAGGCATCTTAGGCAAGTAGTCGAAGGTAGCGGGTTAGCAGGTCTGATCTTAGAATATCCCCAGGGATCAGAGCCTGCAGTAATCGCTCAATGGCTGAATGAATCGTATGGAACCAACTTCACCAGGGCTCATATCGAAGGTTTCCTATTAAGAGCCAGGAGAAAGGGGTATAAGGAGGCTATTCTCAGGGCGGAGATAGCAGAGGCAGAACATGTATTGGCTGACTCGATAGATACATTAGCAGACCTGGTAGATGATGCAAAGACCGGAGGCCCAAACTTCCGAAAGGATACATCTCAAGTACAAATAAATGCTATCGTTGCTATGGGGAAGCTGATAAAAGAGAGGCGCTTGTATCTGAAAGAGCGCTTAAAACTCTATGAACTGCAGGGGAAGGGCGAAGAGATAGATCTTACTCCTTATCCGCCAGAGATAGATATCAATGGTGAAGTTCCACCGCCTCTCAATCCAGAGCTGCTATAGTGCCTATGCATAGCGATTATGTTAAATATATATATGTACATATATACATATATACGTGTGGGGTATTGCTATATATAACTTATAAGCTACTATGATCCTGGGGTAGTAGCTTATAAAGGCCCACATTTTTATAAATATACTTCCGGGCCGATAACCATAGGGATACGCGGCGGGAAATGGTGTTATCGAAATCGATAGCAGCAGACGGAGGGGATCGCTATGAAGCAGTCGATCAAGTAAAGTTGTGTTCGATTCTATAGACTATGGAATAGCTAGTTTGCTAGAAGGACTTTTTCGCCGGTTTAGAGCTATACTTATCTCATCGAGAGGTGATATGTGCAACTTGCGGGATGAGGCATATCGGGAATAGGTATACTGTAGTGTATATTAAAAAACAATCGATATCGGTGGAAGCGATTTGACTTATTGCTTTAGCAATAAGTCAAATCGAGTTCGGAGCGTATTACAGGGCTGGAGAATTAGAGAGCTGAGAGATCAGGCTATTCATCTCCTATCATTCAGGAGATTACCGGAGCCTGGTATGTACAGCCTGCAGGAAGGAGACCGGAACTGCAAGGGGGACCGGGAGGGGTTTTTTAGGAAGTGATGGGTAGGCCGGGGTGGGGAGTCCTGGGGGTTACAGAAATCCTTTCTACATCTTTTAAAAACTCATTTTATTATATAATATTATAAGATTTAATAAGCACTTATACTTATTGCGCTTTTGTGAATCACAAGAGGCCCTCTTGTGATTCACAAAGTATTTTGTGCATCATAGATTAGGTACAAATTTTTTATTAATTTTTCTTTGACACTTCAATTCATATAAATTACATTTTATACACTATAGCAACTATAGGTGATTAAGATAAAAAAGTATATAGACCAAAGATTATCTATATAGATTATGGATTATCTATATAGATTAAGGACTATCTATATTCTTTGAAAATTCAATTCGTATAAATTACATTTAACTTGTAGGATTGCGAAGGACGAAGCGGGAAGTCCTCATCCTTCAGGGTGGGGATGAAAGCGGAGTCCTTCGCCCATGTTTCTGTATTACCAACAACTATTTAACCTTATAACACAACCATCTATTAATGCTTAAAACGTATCGCTATAGGCTCAAACCTACAAAATCTCAGGTTACGATCTTAGAACGACAGCTTGAGCTTTGCAGATTTGTCTATAATGATACGCTTGCATACCGAAAGAATGCTTGGGAGCTTGAGCAAAGAACGGTCAAACGATTTGAGACTCAAGATAGATTGCCTCAACTGAAGCTAGAAGTACCTGAACTAAAGGATGTCTATTCACTGGTTCTTCAGAATGTAGCTCTTAGGGTGGAACTCGCGTTCAGAGCGTTCTTCCGAAGGGCCAAGGCAGGTGAAGAACCCGGTTATCCAAGGTTCAAAGGAAAGAACAGATACGATAGTATCACATACTCCCAATCGGGTTTTGAGTTGGATTCTGAAAAGCTCCATCTTTCCAAGATTGGGGATATCAAGATCAAGTTGCATAGACCGATTGAAGGCAAGATTAAGACTTGCACAATTCGCAGAATGCCAACTGGCAAATGGTTCGCTTGCTTCTCGGTTGATATGGGTGATATCCCATATCCTCCTTGGAAAAACGGGTCTATTGTAGGAATTGATGTAGGCTTGGTGAGCTTCGCCACTCTATCGAATGGTGAGAAGATTGATAATCCAAGATTCTTCCGAGAAGATGAGAAGGCATTAGCCAAAGCACAAAGCAAACGTGATAAACTTCCTAAAGGATCGTCTCCCAGACGAAAGGCGTCCCACGTAGTGACTAGAATTCATGAACGAATCGTAAACAGGAGATCCGATTTTTCCAATCAGGTTAGTCGCCAATTGGTAAACCGTTTTGGTGTAATAGCCTTTGAAGACCTTGATATCCAGAACATGCTCAAGAATCATCACCTGGCAAAATCTATCTCGGACGTTGCATGGGGAATGCTGGTAAAAGCAACTGAGAGCAAAGCAGCATATGCTGGCTCAAAGGTTGTACTGGTTGATCCTAAGTACACTTCTCAGATGTGTTCTAGGTGTGGCATGATAGTAAAAAAAGATCTCTCTGAAAGAATCCATAGCTGCTCGGAATGTGGCTTGACTATGGACCGAGATCTCAATGCAGCAATCAACATTCTCAGACTGGGGATGCAGTCTGTTCGCAAAAGCGATAGAAGCTCCGTCCTTTAGGGCGGGGAGCGTTCACTATACTATATTCATGAGAAATAGTACACAAAAGAAGACAGAGTATTTAGGAAGGATAATGAAACTTAAATTCGAAAGGAAGGAATTATCTCTTATAGGTCACTATCTAGGCAGACCATTAAAAA
>JBAZJC010000158.1:0-3675 GCA_041651495.1 Candidatus Omnitrophota bacterium
TACGGTTGTTCACATCAATGCGGGTATTGCCGCTCTTGTCTGTGCTCTGGTTCTTGGAAAGAGAAAAGGCTATCCTCAACACATGTCGCCTCCTCACAACCTGCCGTTTGCGGTTTTAGGTGCTGGGCTTCTTTGGTTCGGCTGGTTCGGCTTTAACGGCGGAAGCGCGCTTGGCGCCAATCGGATAGCTGTTAGCGCCATGGTTGTTTCTCATATTGCCGGGGCAACCGCCGGACTGACCTGGGCGCTACTGGAGTGGAGGTTCAATTCCAAGCCCACCATGCTCGGCATGATCACCGGAGCCGTCGCGGGACTTGCAACGATCACTCCGGCTGCTGGTTTTGTGGGGCCTATTGACGCGATCTGGATAGGGATTGCAGCCTCGGTGGTCTGTTATTTTTGCGTGGCGGTGGTCAAAGCAAAGTCCGGTTACGATGATTCGCTCGACGCTTTTGGCGTGCACGGGGTCGGCGGAATTCTGGGGACTTTGGCCACAGGTCTTTGGGCCACGAAAGCTGTCAATCCGGCCGGGAATAACGGGCTCTTTTACGGGAATCCGGGACTCTTTCTGGTTCAACTGAAGGCCGTGGTCGTCACTATTGTCTACTCATTCATCGTTTCTTGGGTCCTCCTGAAGATCGTGGACGTCCTGATGGGTCTACGCGTTTCTGAAAATGAAGAACGTATCGGGCTTGATCTCACACAGCATCGTGAGTCGGGCTACACTATGTTGGATTAGAAGGACTTGCCCCGTTAGAGTCTTAAACAACTCAAGACGGGGATTGTGAGAGAGAAAGCATAAATTTAAAACCAGGATTTTACAAAACAGATCAAGACTTTAACGGGGGGACAAACCTATGCGCTATATCGTTGCGATTATTCAACCGGACCGGTTGGACGAGGTACTTCAGATCCTTGAAGAAAAAGAGATCCATCTTGTGACCGTGACCAATGTTCTGGGTCGCGGGCGCCAAAAGGGGATTTCAGAGGTTTATCGAGGGCATAAGGAAGGCGGGCGCCTCTTAAAAAAAATAAAACTGGAGATCGCGGTCAATGAAGAGTACGTAAAGGCCACGGTCGACGCGATCATCCAGGGCGCGCGGACCAATCACATCGGAGACGGAAAGATCTTCGTTCTCGATCTCAAGGAATGTTTCCGTATCCGTACCGGCGAGACCGGCAAAATAGCGATTGGATAACGTTATTCTGAAAAAATTATCCCGGCCCAAAATCGCCTCCCCTGGCGATTGAGAGGCACCCCTTTTCTGGGCCGGGACTTTTTTCCTCCTGGTCTTTTCGATTAAAAGCATCTCAATAATCTAACTTATTGGCTGTCATCCCGATCAGTTTTCCAGCCTTTTTGCTAGCTTGCCAGGCAGAGACTGTTGTCACGTCGTCCCCCCCGCGCGTTTTTTTGCATATCCCCGTAGTTCTATAAACTCCTTTTCTTTTTAACTCTCGGGTGATGGTGATTCTTAGAAAAAAGAGATGCATTACAAAAATGATGTTGAATAACAAAAATGTCAGTCTCTGGGAGGCTTAGAGGCCTTTCGGCGTTAGGGTGTAGAGAGAAAAATTATGTTGGCACGATGCTTGCATTCCTTTTAGAAGAAGTAATAAATCAATAATCTGCGGGAGGATGAACATGAAGAAAAAAACAAGGTGGTTAATTTTAGCAGGTCTTTTTTCGATGTGCTTTTTGCCGGCAATCGCACATGCGGTCATGGAAGCTGATCCGGCCGGTCTTACCACGGGGAAGGCGATCGATATCACGGCGGCGATGCCGGGTATGCCGACCCCTTTGGAAGTGCTCAATCAGATCGGACATAACAAGGTTGCGATCAACATGGTGTGGGTTCTGATCACGGGCTTTCTCGTTATGTTCATGCAGGCCGGCTTTGCCATGGTGGAAACCGGAATGACGCGCGCGAAGAATGCGGCGCATACGATGGCCATGAACATGATGATCTATCCGCTGGGCATGATCGGGTTCTATGTATGTGGATTCGCGTTCATGTTCGGAGGACTCGGACCGATTGCGACCTTGGGAGGTACGGATATTTTGAACCAGGAATTCTCGATCAATCTGTTTGGAAAGGTCTTCGGGCTTTTTGGGACTAAAGGTTTTTGTCTCAGCGGACAAGCGTATGATTCCGCGATCTTTGCGTTGTTCCTTTTTCAAATGGTGTTCATGGACACAACCGCGACGATTCCGACCGGTTCCATGGCGGAACGCTGGAAATATGTGGCGTTCTTCATATATGGGCTCTGTGTCGGGACCATTATTTATCCGATCTATGGTAACTGGGTGTGGGGCGGCGGTTGGCTCGCTATGCTCGGAAAGAATTTCGGATTGGGTCATGGGCATGTGGATTTTGCCGGTTCTTCGGTCGTACATATGACAGGTGGTGTGCTGGCCCTGATAGGGGCTTGGATCCTTGGCCCGCGTATCGGGAAATACAATAAAGACGGCACCCCGAATGCTATTCCGGGGCACAATCTTCCGATGGCAGTGATCGGGACTTTTATCCTGGCTTTCGGATGGTTCGGATTCAATCCGGGTTCTACGCTTGCCGGGACGGATCTCAGGATTGCTGTTGTGGCTGTCAATACGATGTTGGCTTCAGCCACGGGCGCCATTGTCGCAACGCTCTGGATGTGGCTGGTGCGTACGAAAAAGCCGGATCCCAGTATGATGTGCAACGGTATGCTCGCAGGCTTAGTAGCGATCACAGCTCCTTGTGCTTTCGTGAATTCAGTCAGCGCTTGCATCATCGGGATCGTGTCGGGAGTTCTTGTGATCGAAGCAGCGTTTTTCATCGAAGGCAAGCTCAAGATCGATGATCCTGTGGGCGCTGTAGCCGTTCACGGTTGCAACGGAGCTTGGGGCATTTTGGCTACCGGCCTTTTTGCGGATGGGACTTATGGCGATGGATGGAATGGCGTTTCCGGGACGGTCAAGGGTCTCTTTTACGGTGACGGGGGGCAATTCCTCGCTTCCTGCATCGGGATTCTGGCAAATGTTGTGTTTGTCGGTGTGGTCGGGTTCCTTGTTTTCAAATTAATCGATGTAACCATTGGGAACCGCGTAGCACCGGAAAATGAGATCCAAGGTCTTGATATTCCGGAAATGGGTGTTGCGGGATATGCCGGTGTAAAAATGGACAAGTACGGCGAAACTCCGATGTCACGATAAAAAAATACAAGGAGACAATATCATGAAACTCATACAAGCGATCATCAGGAACGAAAAGTTAGGCGAGGTTAAGGCGGCGCTTGATGCAATCAAATGCCCCGGGCTCCAAGTGTGGGAAATCCTGGGGCACGGTAAACAGAAGGGGGTCACGGAACAGTTCCGCGGCCGGGAATTCAAGGTGGACCTTTTGCCAAAGACCAAGATCGAGATCGTTGTGCATGATGATCAGGTCGAGAAGATTGTCGATACGATCGTCAAAGCAGCAAACACGAACAAAATGGGAGATGGAAAGATCTTCATCTCCACGATTGAGACCGCGATTCGGATCCGGACAGGAGAGAGCGGAGAAGTCGCGGTGGATTAGCGATCCAAAAATCGAGGCAGAGTATGGAAATCCAAGATTCGGATCAAATAGGGAATTTTAAGTTGGATCACGGGGGACTTGTTCGGAAAGGAAAACTTCCGGAAGCGATCCACGA
>JBAZJC010000159.1:0-3657 GCA_041651495.1 Candidatus Omnitrophota bacterium
CGAGCCAGAGCACCGTTATTGGCGAGAGGAGCGCATTCACCGGGTTGAGCCACCCGGCAGCATAGAATCCCTGGATGATGGCGCTTCCGATGATGTACGCCGGAAAGACGATCCAGATGAGGGATTTTGTCCGGGTCCAGGTCTGCTTCAGAACGACCGAAACCGAAGGCACATGGTAATCCGGCATCTCCATGATCAGCCCGACCGATTCTCCCGGAACCGCTTTGAAGGCGATTCTTCCGACCACGATAATCAGGAGGATGTCGAACGCATAGAGCGCAAGCGCCCACCAGATGTTAACGAACGCAGCGACCAGCCCGAGGATGACGACGGTCCTAGCCGTGCACGGCACAAGCGTCACCAGGAAGGCGGCGAGTGTCTTCTGCTTCGGTGTCTCCATGATCCGGCAGGAATAAATCGCGGGGACATTGCAGCCGTACCCGAGAATCATAGGAATAATCGCTTTCCCGTGCAGTCCGAGTTTGTGCATACCCCGATCGAGCATCACCGAGATGCGGGTAAGGTAGCCTGAATCTTCCATCACCGCGAGGAGCAGGTAGAACGGCAGCACGTACGGGATAACAAGCGTTACACCGGCGACGAACCCGGTGAATGCCCCGTTCCAGAGAATATCCGAGATCGGGCCGGTAACTACCGGTTCATACTGTTCGAACTGAGCGAGGAATGTTTGCAGAAACCCCGAGACCTGCGCCCCGATAAGGAATGTCCAGAGAAGGAGCCCCCCGATCACAGCGATAACCGCAAGGTAGCCAAGGACCGGGTGGAGAGCGATCGCGTCGAGTTTGTCGGTCAGGCTCTTCTTCTGCGGTCCTTCGCCCGGTGGCCGGATGGTCATCACTTCAGCAGCAATCCGGTCTGCTATCTGGTACCGCTCTGCACTCATGACAACGCAGACCGGCTCCCCGTGGATGGACTCGATCTCCGAGGCAAGCGCTCCCGCCTTTTCGGCAATACCCGGATCCTGTTCACTCACCAGCGTTACAATGGATGGATCCCGTTCGAGGAGTTTGATTGCAGTCCAGCGGACAGGATAGGGTGTAGTCACGCGCTCCAGCAGAGAAATGATCTTTGCGATCCGCTCTTCGATCTCCTTTCCGTACAGGAGGGCCGGAGGGACCGGGTGGTTCTGCATAAGGTCCGTTATTGCGTCGGTGAGGACCGGTATTCCTTTGCCTTTGATGGCGACCGTTGAGACGACCGGGACGCCGAGCAGGATGGAGAGTTTTCCGGTATCAATGGTAATTCCTTTTTTCTCTGCGAGATCGATCTGGTTGACCGCGATCATCAGCGGGGGAGCCAGTTCCAGGAGCTGGATCGTGAAGAAGAGGTTCCGCTCCACTGCCGAGGCATCGATGACATTGACCACGGCGTCGGGGTGTTCCAGCGCAATAAAATCCCGGGAGACCAGTTCCTCCATCGAGTAGGTCGAGAAGGAATAGATGCCGGGCAGGTCGATGACCCGGATCCGTTTTCCCTTGTGCAGGAGAAGCCCTTCCGCCCGCTCGACCGTTTTTCCGGGCCAGTTGCCGATGATCTGGTCCACGCCGGTCAACTGGTTGAAGATTACACTCTTGCCAACGTTTGCATTGCCGGCAAGGGCGATCGTATAGTCTGCATTCTTTATCGTGCACTCCTTTCCGGACCGGCAGGCTTTGCAATCCCCGCAGCCGCTCATGGCCCACCAGCATTCGGTGATTCGATGAAGATGTTCTCGGCAATCGCGTGATCGACTGCCAGTTTTGTCCTTCTTACGGAGATTTCCACAGGCCCGTCCATGGGCGTCTTTTTCAGGATGGCAACGCTCGTCCCGAGGGTGAGCCCGAGGTCGGAGAGGCGCTGGACGACCTTGCAGTCTCCCCGGATAAACGCGATCTTTCCTTTCTGGTCCGGTTTAAGGTCGGTGATGGGAATGATTTTTTTATTCCGGGCAGCAACGGCCATGTCCGCTTTCCCTGCGCCATCGCATTCGGCACAGCTTCCCACACCTTTGTCACAGGGTGCAATCGGGCTGCCATGAGGACAGTGAGCCGGCGCTGCGAGCATCTGGCAGAGGGCATTCTCTGTATCTGAAGAGATTGTGTGTTCCATTTTGCAGGCTTCATCATGGACCTTTTCCCGGTTCAGTTTGAGGACATCGGTGAGAAATACTTCAAGAAGCCGGTGCCGGCGCTTGATCGTCCCGGCAATCTTTTTTCCTTCACCGGTCAGTGTCGCCCCCCGGTACGGTTCGTATGTGACCAGGCCCTTATCCGAAAGACTGCGGAGCGCCTCGGTCACGCTCGCTGGTGCAACTTTGAGGCATTTTGCTATCGCGGTGGTTTTTGCCGAACCGTCCCGGGATTCGAGATCGTAAATTGTTTCGAGGTATTCCTCGATCTGTTCCTGTGGCATGTACCAGATATTTAGGTTGGCCTAAATAATAAAGATTTAGGTGCACCTAAATTTTTTTAATGCATGGTTCAAACGCATTTTCCTTACCGCTTCGCAACCCGCAGGCCATTCCCTACGGCGAGGAGTTCGGACGCCTCGTGGAAGATCACCGCAAGGGTCACACCGAGAACCCCGAGAAGAGCGCCCGGGATAAGGATGGCGAGCACGGCAACCGAGAAGACAATGTTCTGGTTGGAGACGGACAGGGCTTTTTTCCCGAATGCAATGGCTTCCGGTACCTTGGACAGGTCGTCGGCCATGAGTGCCACATCGGCCGCCTCGATTGCCGCATCGGTACCGATGGTCCCCATTGCCATACCGACCGTGGCTTTGGCAAGGGCCGGGGCATCGTTGATGCCATCACCGATCATCACGACCGCCCCGTACTTCTCTTTGAGCGACTCGATTGCTGCGGTCTTGTCCTCCGGTTTCAGGTCTGCCCGGATATCATCGATGCCGAGATCCGCTGCCACTGCTTTTGCCGTAACCCCGTTGTCGCCGGTCAGCATGATGGTTGCAACACCCATGGCGTGGAGCTGATCGATCATGGCCTTTGCATTCGGCCGGACCTGGTCCCGCACCGCGATAACGCCGAGGATCTTTTCCTGCGTTCCTACGAATATGACCGTTTTTCCTTCAGCCCGGAGTTTGTCGATGGTACGCTGGGTTTCTGTATCCCGGGTTGCCGTGAAATACTCCGGCCTGCCGGCAAACCATGGAGTTCCGCTGATAATTGCCGTAGCGGCCTGACCGGGAAGGGCGCATTCACCCACAGCCTCGTGCGGCAGGATTTTATCGGTTTCCGCACGTTTCACGATTGCCCGGGCGATCGGGTGATCGGAGCAGCGCTCGACCGTATACGCAATCCGGAGGACCGCGGGTTCGTCTCCATTCAGCGCGATAATATCGGTCACAGCCGGGGTCCCTGTGGTAAGCGTCCCGGTCTTGTCGAATGCGACCGCCTTTGTCTTCCCGAGGTTCTCCAGGTGGATACCTCCCTTGATGAGGATGCCGCGTTTCCCGGCAGATCCAATACCTGCCGCAACCGCGACCGGTGTGGACATGACCAGAGCACAGGGTGCTGCCGCGACAAGGAGCACCACGCCCCGGATCGCCAGCTCGTTGAACGGGATGCCGAAGAATGGCGGGACGATGATGAACATGAGCGATACGAAGAAGACCGCCGGTGTATACTTCCGCCCGAAT
>JBAZJC010000160.1:0-3646 GCA_041651495.1 Candidatus Omnitrophota bacterium
TTTTTTGGAAGGATCACGGCCAGAGGATCCTGGATGTGATGCTCGAAAGCGCGAAGATGCTGCCTTGCGCCGAGGACCTCGGCGTAGTCCCGAAATGTTCCTATGAAATCCTCGAGGAATACAAGATTCCCGGCTCAGACGTCCAGCGCTGGGTCCGGAACTGGGGAAAGGACTACTGTTTCAAAAGCGGGGATCTTTATCGTGAAAATTCCATGGCCATGCTCTCGACGCATGACACAAGCGCCTTTTGTGCCTGGTGGGAACATGAGGCCGGGACGGTGGATAAATGGTTTTTCCGTAAAAAATGCGAAGAGCGCGGCATTCCCTACGACCATTTCAAGGAAAAACTTTTTGATCTTCCCCATTCCGGATATAATCGTTTGCGCTGGCGCTGTGAGATTGACAGTGTTGAAAAGCTTTTGGCCATCTTGGGAAAGAGCCACGATGAGGTGTGGCCTATTGTGGATGCTTACCGGGGTTCCTGCGATGAACGGAAATTTTATTGGCACTACGCGGGCATGTCCGGGCCGGTCGAGTCTCAGGCTTCCCGGGAGTTTGTCAGAAAAGCACTGGAAAGCGTAAATCACACGCGTTCGATCTTCAGTCTTCAGATCCTTCAGGACTGGCTTTCGCTCGGGGAATTCGCGGAACGGGACTCTTGGGAATATCGCATCAATGTGCCTGGCAGCATGGGAGAAAAAAACTGGTCGGTCGTCGCACCGTTTTCACTGGAGGATTTGCAAAAGCTCCCGGTCAACGAGTCTATTCGTAAGATCGTGGTTGATTCCGGACGGCTTGTTCCCATAAAATAGGACCCGTACGATTTTTAAAAACCCTGGTTTTAAAATCCGGATAAAAACGAGTATAAATAATGAACCTTCGTTCCATTTTGACGGGTGTCCTGCTTGTTTTGCTGCTGGTGGGGACTGTTTTTTTTGTAAAAAAAAATAAACTCGTGTCTTTCTTGTCTCCGCGGTTCGTAACCGGAGCTCTCGGTCTTCGTACTGCTTTAAAAGTCCAAGGACCTGCCGTTGCTCCCGTGAAGATCGTCGAATACAGCGATTTTGAATGTCCCTCCTGCCGCGCCGTGCAGACGAATATCCGGGATCTTTTTAAAAACTATCCCGGGAAGATACAGCTGACATTCAAGCATTTTCCGCTGACCGCACATAAATGGTCCATCTATGCTCACCAGGCTGCGGAGTGCATGAATCTTCAGGGGAAATTCTGGCCGTTCCATGACATGGTCTACGAAAAACAGCTTGAATGGGCGGCCGGAATCACACCGCCTGTGGAAGCTCTGGCTAAGTATGCCCGCGCTTGCGGGGCGGACATGAATCTTTTTTCAGCCTGCATGGCGGATGTCGCGGTGACGCGTGAAATCTACGCGGAAAAAGAAGAAGGAAACAAGCGGCAAGTCAATGCGACACCGACGTTTTTTCTCGGGGAAGAACGATTCGTCGGACCAAAGGAAATGCAGGTGCGGGGAGAGAATGCGGTCCGTAAGATCCTTGGGTTGCCGCCAAAACCGGTGCCTAAAGAAAAACCGGAACCTGCCCTTCCGGTTCCCCCGGCAGCAATACCCAAACAGAGGGGTTTACCCCGTTAGAGATCAAGCGGGGATAGTTTGTTTTTTATGCCCTTTAAAGCGAAAACAACGGAAATCTTTGCACGAAATTTTAGTAACTCACGGAAGCGCTAAAGTCGTTTTCCATCTCTAACGGGGTGAGACATAATGCCAGAAAAAAGCTACAAGATCCTTTTTCTTGGACGCATGTTCCTGGGGCTGGTCTTTGCATATTCCGGATTCACCAAGCTCATGGAACCCATTGAGAATTTCCAGGGAGGGATGGCGGCTTATGAGATCATTCCTTATGCGGTCATTCCGTTCCTGGCGCATGTTATCCCCTGGATCGAGTTCCTCTTTGGCGCTTTTTTGATCCTGGGTTATCTGCCGCGGACAAGTGCACTTGTACTGGCTCTCATGTCCTTGAGTTTTGTGCTCCTTATCATCGCGACCCGCATTGTGACCGGGGCTCTTCCCGCTAATTGTGGTTGTTTCGGAGAGGGAAGCCTTATTCATTTAAAACCGCTTCAAGTCCTTGTCCTGGACATTTGTAACACCCTCATCGGTATTCGCCTCGCCCTTTTCAAGACCCATCCCTTCAGTCTGGACGCTCTCCTTAAAACAAAATCCTGAGCGGGGATTTAGAAAAAAGGACAGAACCTGGGAAATTTGATATACTTTCGCCCGATCACGTCTTGGATTATAAGTCCCAGACTGTGTCGCACCAACTCACAGAGTTTTTTGCAGTCCCTGTGAGATCGGGAGTTGGTGTCGCCTTGTACTTGTGTGCAAGGCGTGGCGTCGTCACTTCTAAGGAGTAACGTATACGGCGTCGGGGCGCATTGACCTTTATTGAAAAACAATTAAGGAAGTCAATACTGCCCCGATGTATCAATTGTTTTTTTATAAGTAGGGCCCATCGGGGCGTACTGATCTTTTTAAAACATTAAAGGTGATCAGTACAGTCCCGATCTTCATTGAAAATTTAATAAAAGTTGATCGGGGCGTAGCGCAGCCTGGTAGCGCACACGCTTGGGGTGCGTGCGGTCGGAGGTTCAAATCCTCTCGCCCCGATTCTTTTCTCGTTATCTCTCAAGGGGTTGCAACTTTCATGGTTGCAGCCCCTTTTTGCTTTTGCAGCATTTGTGAGATGATTTGCCTAAATTTTGCCTAATTTCTAGGGTAGAATTGGCGAGTCTCTTTCTAGGCAAAAGGAGTGCGTGCGCTTAGAAAGATGAGGAAAGAGATGAATATGAAAATGGATCCGTACCAGATTAACGAGACCTACTACACCCGCTTTTCGTTTCTCGGAAAGCAATACCGATTCTCCCTGAAGACCGCTAATCAGAAGGTCGCTTTTCAAATCAATGAGCAGATTAAGCGCGGCTTAGAGCGCGGGATATTTGATTCCTTTGAACCGGGGGCTGAGGGGGAGCGAGTTCTTCGGAATCTTATCGCCCGTCCCGGACTCCGTGCAGAGGAAGCTGTTGATGAACTGAATGCCACGACCAAACGGATCAAGCTTCAGGAAGCCATTGACCTTTACCTTGAAAATTGTAAGACGGAACATGCGGCGAAGAACTACTGTAACGAAGTGCGGATTTTTAAGAGCTTTGTCGAACAGATGAAGGTCCCTTATGTCCACCAGATAGCGACTGAGGATATCGAGAAATGGCGGAATAAGCGTATTGAGAAGGTGAGTAAGGCTACGGTCAACCGCGAGCTCAAGATGATTAAGACTTTCTTGAAGCAATGTGTTGAGAAAGGGTATCTGCTCAAAAGCCCAGCGCAGAACATCAAGGTCTACAGAGAGCCTGAACGGGCTATCCGGCATCTTTCGGATGATGAAATCAAAAAACTCTTGGCGTCTTCTCCTGAAGATCTCAAACAGATCATTACCTTCCTGCTTCTGACCGGTATGCGTTATGGCGAACTCTGCCATTTGGAATGGGCGGATATTGATTTCAGGCGTAAGCAAATTATTATCCAACCCAAACCAGGTTGGAACCCTAAGAACTTCAAGAAGCGCGTCCTTCCAATGCATTTCACAGTTCACTCTATCCTCTCAGAATTACCTAA
>JBAZJC010000161.1:0-3627 GCA_041651495.1 Candidatus Omnitrophota bacterium
CCCGCTCCTGGCTTGAGGCCCGTACCTCACGAATCGCGTGCACCAGTTCATCGTAAGTCCCCACTTTGACCGGAGCTGCAAAGGCTGACGAGGCAACCTGGAAAAATAAAAGGACGGGGATCGTCATAATTCTCATTTTAAAAATAAAATTGGAAATCATGGCTGTCCTCGTTTTCAGTAAAAGAGGATCGAACAAGAACGAGGACGCCGCAAATCTGATGGCTGCCAGTCTCCAAAGCTTTAACATAGCGAAAGCTCCTTTATTTTGTTCCAGATAATCTCCGCGCTTTTCTTTTTGCCGTCCATGGCGTTCACCCTTTCTCTCAAACGGAGCGCCGACTCTTTGAACTTCTTGTCGGAGATCATCTTTCTTACGGCCTTCCGGATATTATTCGCATTCCATTGATTAAAAGGAATGCGGATACCGGCACCATAAAGAGAGATATTGGAAAGGTTGATGAACTGCTCCTGTTGCATCGCGATCCCCACCAAGGGAGTCCCTGAGGATAACGCCGTCTGGATCGTGCCTTGTCCGCCGTGGCAAATGACAATATCCGCAAGGGCGTTGACTTTCTGGGCGGGGACAAACTCGTCTGTTATGTAAACACCTTTTCGGTCGCCAAGCGCTGTCTTTGCCTCTTCAATCGGGCAAACTGAGGACGGCGAGAGAATCACTGCATTCCATTTCAGCCCTTCCCCCTCCGTAAAAACCTTGATGATCTCCAAAAGCTGTTTCCTGGTGCCGGAACTGCCGAGCGTACAAAAAATCTTTATTTTTCCGTTTTGCGGATCAAAAACCTCCTTGACCTGAGAGCTTACCTGTTCCGCCGATCCGGACCTGGAAAATACAGGACCGGTAAACATGACGTTTTTCGGAAAGAAGGTTTGATCGTAATAATCCGGCAGGTCATTGACCAGGGTCAGGTCGGCTTTTAACAAACTGAAAAGATTCAATAACGGCTCGCCCTTCCAGCCAAGCTCGTAGGCCGCATCACGAATGTTCTTCTGCCTTAGCAAAGGGATCCTTTTTTTGATGAATTTCGGAATACGCCTGAACAGGCCGATCCTTATTTTGCAGGGAAGCATAGAAAGCAGTTTGATTTGCTCGGGCACGTCCGGGATCACATCCAGGAATGCCTCAGTGAGCGGCAGGGGGACAAAACAAATGCCCGGAATTTCCTTTTCTACCATCCTCCTTGCAAGTCCGGCCATAGGCCAAAAACCATACAGGACGATATCCGGCTGTATTTCTTTGTAGGCCTTGATTTCCCCCTTTATTAATTCTATCGCGATTGATTTTTCTCCAATAAATTCTCCCCGCTCCGGCGCCGGCTTTAAATCCTGATGCATCCCGACACCGCTCATTTTCGGCTCGGCGTGATAGATTTCAAACCCCGAATCAATGGCTTTCTGCTCGAAGCGGCTCCCACGTGACAGGAAAACGATCCGCACCTCGACATCCGTAGGCCTGTATTCTCTGATCCCCTTGGCGATCTCAATTGCCCGGGTCGCGTCCCCGGCATCCTGAAAAACCGTCCCGATGGCAATGGTTACTTTGCTTTTGTTCACTTTCCCCTCCCGGCCGTGTTCTTCTTCGTTATTAAATTAGAAGCGGTTTCATAAGTATCTCTAACCCCTTTTGCTGTAATGTCATTGCGACCTTGCTGCTGTCTTGCGACAGCAAGACGCAAGGGAAGCAATCTCGCTTTTGTAGAGAGAGATTGCCGCGCACTTGTCCTTGTTTATTTTTTAAATAAATGGTTGGACAAGTACAGCACTGGATTTCAATATAAAAATTAAAATGAGATTCCGTCGTCGCCCCTGTGGGGCTCCTCGCAATGACGGTGTTTATTGAACTTACGCCGGCTTATGAAACCGCTTCTAAGTCATCGAAAGTGCTGGGACTCATTCTCAGCCGGCGTCTTAAAAAGATTTTCATCATATCAGCCCTTTAAAATTTATGCCCCGGTAAACCGCCAGGTGGTCCTGTTGCTGCAATAAAGGCCTTTTTTTCTTCCAGAACTTTTTGTAAATATGCTCCGTGATCTCTTCCCTTTGCTTCAGACTGTAGGGATGCACGTTGGGATAAAGCAGGATCATCCAGACCACTTCCATCAATTTTTCAAAATCGTTCACAAAGCACTTCACGAGGCTCGTCCGGGACAGGACCTGCGTATTCCGGAAAGAAGGGTTTTTATGCAATTTCCTTTTGAATCTCAGGAGGTTCTGATCGTTCCGGTGCCCGAAAAATTTCCCGGCAAAATGATTGTAAAGCCAGGTCGTGGAACAGGGGTTCTCGCTTTCCGAAGACATCAGCACCGCGTGGACCGCGCCCTTGGGCGCCAAAAGTGTCCCGAACAAATTCTCAAAAAGAGACAGCCATTGCGTCTCGTCCAGATAATAAAGAGAATGGTGGAGCGTGATCAGATCAACCCTTTGACCCGCAAGTTCCGTCTTCAAAAATGCTTCGGCGTTCCCCTGCCGCAAAAACAGCTTTCGATAATCCCCGACGACTGCCCGGACGTGGTCTGTGTATTGACGATGAACACGTTCGCGTACAATATCCAGAGCGCTTTTTTCGATGTCGAGCAGATAAAGACCGCCGCGGAACATGGTTTCCAGAATGCGAAACTGAGGTTCATCGCTTGAACCGATGGAAAGCGCCCGGAGGTCGCGGGAAAGCGGCAATGCACGCGTTAAAGTCCGGATGACTTTCGCAAGGGTCTCGCCGATATCGACCTTGTCATTGCTGTACCGTGACCATATTTTATCTTCTTTTGACATCTCGGCGCGAGCGGCCCTCAGCCCGGATTTTATCATTTCTTTCATGTTCACCTTCCTGGGCCCTTCCCGTGAATTTTTTTCTGAAAGATCACGCTCACTCCCGGACGTGAAAGGAAGGGAAAAGGGACTTCAGGGTCTGGCGGAGATTCGCGGAAACGCCGGCAACAGGGACATCGCTTTCGCGGAGCTCCTTGTCGGAACAATGTTCGGAATGGAACATTTGGAGAACGTAGTTCTTGCAACCCATGACCGAAAGCTCGCGGGCCAGTTCCAGGATCTCGGATTCCTGAAGCAAGGATGGGTGCACCGTGGTCCGGAATTCGTAATCCACGCCGCTTGCAAGCACAAGCGCTGTACTTTGACGGGCCATTTCCCCGCTTCCTTTTATTTGTGTCACTTTTTCGTAGAGACTGAACGGGGCCTTGATGTCCATGCCCACCCAATCGCAAAGCGGCAGGACTTCTCCGAGGTGTCCGGGAACCATACCCCCGGTGTGGAGACCGATCTCAAAACCCATGTCCCTGACTACTTTCATCCAGACCGGCAGGCGCTCGTGGACCGTAGGCTCTCCGCCCGAGAAGACAATGCCGTCGAGATGGCCTTTGCGGGCGGTAAGAAAGTGGAGGATTTTTTCCAGCGGAACGCGCATCCCCGCCGGAGGCAGGGGCCAGAACTCGGAGTTGTAGCAGTAGCGGCAGCGCCACGGACACCCCTGAAGATAAAAAACCCCGGCCAGACGGCCGGGGAAATCGATCGTAGTAAAGGGTGTGATGCCCGCGACGCAAATATCGTCCAGATTACTTGGCGCAGCCACACCCGGCTTCTTTGGGCTCCGCGAAATAT
>JBAZJC010000162.1:0-3590 GCA_041651495.1 Candidatus Omnitrophota bacterium
ATCGCATCCGTGACGGTATGTTCCTGCCGGAATCCGGTCGCGAGCAGTTTATCTGAATTGAGGCGATACGAACGGGGGTCGTTCGATTCCGTCACCACGATCTCTACCGGCACGAGTTCCGTCACCTTGCGGGCAATATCCAGGATCGAGATATTTTCAAAACCGGCATTAAATATTCCCGTAACTTTTTTCCCAAGTTTCAGAAAATGCAGATAGACCCTGACCATATCTTTAAGGTTGATGTTGGGACGAACCTGACTGCCTCCAAAAACCGTTATCTTGCCTTTGGCGAGCGCTTGCATCGTAAGCATATTCACGGAAAGATCCAGCCGCATTCTCGGCGAAAATCCACACACTGTGGCGGGACGGATGATTTGAATGGCTATCTTGTTCTGGTAGCTCAGCAGTACCCTCTCGCTTATCATCTTCGTTTTGTTGTAATCAGATATCGGAACAAGCGAAAGCTCTTCCGTTACCTGCGGTTCCTCCTTCACGCCGTAAACACTTCCCGAGCTGGCATAAATAAACTGTTTTACACCGTTTTTGATAGCATTTTCCAACAGACCCATCGTGGCAAGGACGTTCACTTCCCACGCAAGTTTGGAGTTTAATTCACCGCAAGGATCGTTCGCCACATTCGCAAGATGTATGATTGAGTCTACGTCCTTCATCGACAGGCGGTCGGAACATCTTATGTCCTCTTTGATGATCGTGAGGTTGGGGTGCGGTTTCAGATAGTTGCCAAACCACATGATATCGACACCGGTTACCTTATGGCCGAGATCAAGAAGCTTTTGGGTCAGAACGGTTCCGACATAACCGCACGATCCGGTCACTAAAATATGCATATTGTCCTTCCTTGTTTAGGGTTTGTGGGCGTAGTTTGCAGGCTGTTTCTTAATCGTTTCCAAATTCGATTTGGCCCAAGCTATGGTTTCGTCTATCCCTTGTTCCAGGGAGATCTTATCTTCCCAACAGAGGGTTGTTTTTGCTTTTGTGCTATCCAGTAGATACGCAGCGTCTTTACCGGGTCTTTCGTCCACGATCTCAACCGCCTCATCAAATTTCACGCCTAATCTTGCCGTGATAAGCTCTACCACTTGTCGCACCGAGATGTTGCGCGTTGTTGAAAAATGATAGATCTCTCCGGCCGGAGCATTTCGCATAACGCATAGCGTCCCCTCGGCAACATCTCTTATGTGGATAAAGGATCTGACCGAATGTCCCCCGCCATGGAGTTGCAATTTTTTTCCTGTCAAACAAAACAGGATCGTGCGCGGGATGATGCGATATAACTGCTGTCCAGGGCCAAAAACATTAGCTGCACGGGTAAAGCAGACTGGAAATTTGTAATTCCTGAAAAAAGTCGCAAGGCTCATGTCAGCTGCCGCGCGGGAAACGGCATACGGCGTGCTCGGATTATAATTCGTATTCTCCGGAATGAGCCCTTTGCAGTTGCCATAAACTTCGGGTGTCGAAATATGAACGTATTTTTTTATAAATTCGCATTTTCTCAACAGCTCATGAAGCCTGATCGTCGAAACAACATTCGTCATCATCCAATGGTCGGGGTTTTGCCAGCTTTCAGCCACCATGCTCTGCGCGGCGAAATTGACCACATAGTCTGGCCTGAATTTTTCGAGGATTCCCTTCAAGGCATTTAAATGATGATTAATATCGATCGGCTGAAATCTGAATCGCTGTTGCGTCTCAGCAGGGAGCCATCGATAGGGCAAAAACACAGGAGATGGCTCTTTGGATCGGCTTACGCCGATTATTTCTGCCCCCGCTTCCAGAGCATGGGCGACAAAACTAGCGCCGGAGAATGAGTTGCTGGCAATGACTAATATTTTTTCCAAAAGGAGGCCTTCACTTATCTTTATTGGGATTTCGTTCGTTAAGCCATTGTGCCAGTGCGTGGCCGATGATCATCTGTAGATCTTCCGAGATCTGCATGTCGTGGACAGGCACATGGATCGGGATGTCTGCCATTTTAAGCGCAGCACCGCCTGAATACCCAAGAATCGCGACCGAAAAGATTTTCATTTCTTTGGCCTTCTTCAATGCGCTCAGAATATTAGTTGAATTGCCGCTTCCGGACAATGCTATCAACATATCACCAGAATTGGCCAGAAGATCAAGCTGAATGGAAAACACCTCCCCATAGGATATATCATTAGCGAGACACGTCACAACCGGCTGATTAGCCGTTAGAGCATGGATTTTAATCCCCTTACCTTGGTTTTTAGCAATACCATAAAATAGATCATTTGAAATGTGCAGCGCATTGGCCGCACTACCGCCGTTACCACAGATGAAAATCTGCCCATTCTTTCGCCACACGGATAGCACTTCGTTAAAAAACAACTTAATGTTCTTCTGCGGCAACAACCGTAAAGCTTCAACAAGTCTGCTACTATAACTCTCCATGGGCATATTCATCTAACTCATCCTCCCAAAAACCAGACAAATCTTTAACAAATCAAAACTACGAGATTTGGATTTTAAACTATAGTTGAGACGGTTACTACCGAGAATTTTTAGAAACGTTTGTTTCTAAAAATTATTTTGCAATCCTGTTCACGATATGCTCAGCCAATGCGAAGCTGCTTGTGAAAGCAGGTGAGACAGCATTCAAAATATGAGTTGAGGCAACGCCATTCTCTACAAGAAAATCTATTACAAGCTGTTTGGCCTGACAATCGAACGGCTGTGCGCGTATGCCAACCTTATCACATGGAATAATATCCTGAGCCTGTATGACGGGAGAAAGTTTTTTCACCTCTTCGAAAAAGCCGCGTGCGCTATATTTGGAAATCTCAGAACGTACTAGATTGAAAAAACCATTGCGGTTCGTCACGAACATATATCCCAGGTACCAGAAATTCGTTGGAAGCCTGAGGAAATCGATCTTTTTAAAACCCGTGTAGTTTTCGCGGCCTAGCGCGGGCATGGCGGTGGGGCCTAAAAAGACTTCCCCGTATACGTTTTTGGTGATATGCACTCCCAGAAAAGGAAGCTGAGGGTCAGGTGTCGGATAAACCAGGCCGCGAAATTTCGCGGGACTTTCCGATGAGATTTTTTTATATGCCCCTTTGAAAGGTATGATCCGATATCGTAGACCGACACCCATTTGATGCGCCAAACCATCCGCCTCAAGTCCGGCCGCGTTGACCAGGTGCCCATATTGAAATGTATCGCGGTTGGTGATCAACAATCGCTTGTCGGCATCAATACGCAAAACTTTTGTATCATAAAAAAGATGTCCCTCCAGCGCCGTGATATCCTCCGCGAGAGCTTTCAAAACGGCCTTGGGATCCATCACGGCCGTATCCGGGGAATAAAGCGCCTTCCCAAAAGTTCGCGCGTGAGGTTCGATAGCCGCAAGCCCCTTTTCGTTGACCATCTCCACCCGCACCCCGTTCGCAGTTGCGCGATGCTGAAGATCATCTAAGATTGGCAGTTGTTCTTCCCGAGTGGTCACAATGACTTTTCCAATACGAAGGTGAGGCAGCTTTTTCTCCTCAGCGTAGTCCCAAAGACGCCTTGCCCCTGAAACACAAAGATGCGCTTTGAGCGATCCGGGAGCG
>JBAZJC010000163.1:0-3576 GCA_041651495.1 Candidatus Omnitrophota bacterium
GCGAATCAATTTAGTTTTTTATTCTTGGGGTTCATTTTTTCTTTTGTGACCGCAATCGTCTGCATTAAATGGCTGTTTCATTTTATTCAGCGTCACAATTTCACTCTTTTTGGTATTTATCGCATCACTTTGGCTTTGTTGCTTTGGTTTCGTTTATAGAAATCTTATGGTATGACTTTGACTAGCTCTCATTGTCTTCGATTTTTTTGAAAAGTTCCGACTTGGCGAGGCCAAGGCTTTTAGCGATAAGACCGATTTTATGAAGGGTAACAGACGCTTCTCCTCGTTCGATTCTTCCCTGATAGCTCCGATCAATTCCAATATGATAAGCAAAAGATTCTTGGGTAAACCCCTTTGCTTCCCGTAGTTTTTTGACTACAGATCCGAATTTTCTCTCTGGTTCACCCACCGAAATTCTCCCCATGAAGATATGGTGGGCAAATGTCTTCTATCTGTCCACGGACTATAATCCGTTGAAATAACGGTAATATCACGTTAGCATTTATTCATAGTAAATTTTTTGGAAGGTTCATATGACGAGAAACATGAATTTTGAAAAACGTAAAAAAAGACCCGCTCTGGCAGATGTCGCCCGTGAGGCAGGTGTTTCTACGATGAGCGTAAGCCGTTTCCTGAACTCCAGGAAGCGGATGGAACTGAGTCCTGAATCCCGTGCCAAAATTGAACTTGCGATCCAGAAACTCGCCTATTCACCGAGCCCTTTTGCCAGGAAACGCAATGCCAGAGAAAAGTACACGTTCGGTCTTTTGACGTCTCTTTCCAAAGAGATTATGAAATCAGGCTATCACATGGGAATACTGGGAGGAATTGTTGATCGTGTATTCAAGACCGGGCACGCTTTAAAGTTTTTCCACTATGCCGACCGTCCCTATGAACGACTTGAGGAAATTTTTTATGAACAGGGAGTAGACGGTCTTTTGATCATCACCTGGCGTATCGATCCAAGTCTAATAAGACTTGTGGGAAAAAGCCCCGCGAGTTTGCCGCTAGTTATCTTCAATGATTTTGATCCCGCACTTAAGGCCAATATTCTTTATAGTAATGTTTACCAGGGTATGAAAGATGCCGTGGCCTATTTAGCCAGCAAGGGCTATAAGGAGATAGGTTTCTTGAAAGCGCCTTCTGAAGTTCTGTTCCAGAGTGGCGGAAAAATTGAAACAGTTCCGTCCGTCGATATTTCCGAAAAACTCAGGGGTTTTGTGGAAGGAATCCGGGAACAGGGGCTCTCTATGAAAAAAGTATGGATTCATGAGAGCAGTTCCTATCATGAAACGGATGCTTATGTTGCCATGAAGAAGTGGATCTGTTCAAAAAATATTCCCCGCGCTGTTCTGTGCACGAATGACGAAATTGCAGTGGGCGCTTTAAAGGCGTTGAAAGAAGCAAGACTTTGGTGTCCTGAGAAAATGGCGCTCATGGGTTTTGACGATATTGAACGAGGGATTTTCATTTCGCCGTCTCTTACAACGATGAAGCAGCCGCTTTATCAGATGGGATCGGATGCTGTGGATGTGCTGATTGATCGCATCCAGTTTCCGGGGGATAAACCCATACAGAAAGGATATTTTCCCCAACTTGTGATACGCCAAACGGCGTAGCTGGCTTTTAGAGGATTTTTTTACCCTTTTTCATGAAAATTTAATAGAGGCATTGAAGTTTGAAAGCGATTGATATTCATATCCTAATGAAAGAGAGGTTGAAATTGCATTATGGGAGCAGGCCCTTTCAGGGTAAAACAGGGATTGCGCGACGGCTTTGGCTTGATACGATGCCCCAATCCGAGCTGCGGCCATGTTCTTTGCGAAATGTCGAAGCGGTTTTGGCACACGAGGCAGATCGAACGGATGTGCTGTATAAAGTGTGCTCGGCCGGCATCTCTCATTGCCTGTCTCCAAACCGAGAATGATGCCGGAGAATTGCTTGTCCGGTATTGGTGTCCTCACTGCCATGTAGTTTTTGAGCGAGTAATGTTTGGCGTCCGGGAATACTGCAAGGGTTGTCAAACCTACCATAACATTTATTTTGGCCTGTCCTTAGCCCTTCTTCCTACGCAACCTCCACCGGTTGAGGCAGCTTCAACGGGCTAACTATTCCGCAGATTGAATCGTTCCTTGTTCCCGCACCCGGGCATGCCTTTTTTGAGGGTATACCCCAAAAACGAGGTATACCTCCCGCTCGACCACGCTCTCTCGTCTTAAATTTTGTACTCGAGATCGTGGTCGAGCGGGTTCTCGGCATGCCCAGGTGCGGGTTTCCCAGGAAAATTCCGTAATATCCTTCTTCTCTCTTCTCTTTCTTCCGGGTTCGAATGTTTTCCGAAGAAAACTTTCCGAAATGTTCTTGAGAATTTATTTCAAGCATAGAAATGTTCGCAAACATTGAACGACGGCTTCTTAACTCAATGTCCCATGAGAGCTATAAATTTAAAGACCAGTCCAAAACCTGGTTGCTAACACGGCGCTAAAGCCCAAGAGGTAAAAGGAGATCAAGATGAAGATGATGGAAATTCAAGAGAGACGTCCGATTGTTCCAAACGTCAAGACGGTTTCCAAAGGAGTGTTGCGGCAGTTTGTATCGTGGTTCAGAGCGGGATTAGGACTTGGGTTGATGCTTTTTGTGGCGTTAACCACCTTTTCTGTTCTCTCCCATGGTGCGAACTGGATCAAAGGATCGGTAAAGCAAGGTCAGTCAAGGGATCCGAGGCAGGGTTTTAGCCCTGTACTCCCCAAGACGGACCCTGCGGCGCCGGTTCGAGTTGTACGCAGTACGGTTGCGGTTCAGAAAAGCCAGGATGATTACCGGATGTTTCGCGAAAAGGCCCGTTTTGTGACGGACCTTTCGAACAATGTATCCCGGACGTTGAGTAACCTGGCACGTTAAGCGTCTGACGACAGGGGGGAAGCAGGCATGCTTCTCCCCTGAAGAAGGATCGCTTGCTGAAAACAGGGGCGACTAAGAATCAGGAGGGGTGTGTTGACGGATGACATCAAAAGTAAGGAAATCGATGCGCCGGAAGGAGCTGTTGAAAGCGCTGATCCGCTTGTTTTAACGGAACGGGATATCGCGGTGCTGCAGTTCGCGCACGAACAGCGTTATCTCTGTTACAACCAGATCAGCGACGCGTTCTGGAAGGGATGCTCTGAAGACGCGAATGCCTGCAAGCATCGCGTGGCAAAACTTGTTAGGGCAGGGTTTCTGTCAAAGAAGTACAGCGGTAGAAAACAAGTGGACGTTTATTTCTCAACGGAAAAGGCCGTGGAGGCGCTCAAGGCCAGATCGCTTGATTCCGGGATACCGGCGCTTAAGTTTACCCGTGACTTCGAGCGGTATATTTCGCACGATCTTCACGTGACCAATCTCCGGATGCTTTTCCGGGAATTGGGGTGGCGTGAGTGGACGAGCGAAAGGGTCCTCCGGGAGCGGGATCATTATTATCACAGGCCGGACGGGGTCCTTACGGTCCGCAGCCAGAAGATAGCGATCGAGTTCGAGAACAGGATCACGAAGGGGAAGTCGCGTTACAAGGAGATGTTCGATTATTACGACGGGCATGCC
>JBAZJC010000164.1:0-3562 GCA_041651495.1 Candidatus Omnitrophota bacterium
GAACTGCGTGTTTGAAGGCGTGAGCCACTGATTCACAACAATTCATCCGTCGTGAGCCAGACCGGCCAAGGTAGTGGTCTTTTGCTTTCTCAACGCTCATTTAACAGGAACCTTCATGTCTTCGAGCATGGATTGGAGGTCTTCTTCGTGCTCCACTTCATCCGCCAGGATCTCAAGAACGATCTTCTCCGTAAGTTCGTCTTTGCCCTTCACGAAATCAAGGAGCTTCTTGTAGGTTGTGATCGCGCATTGTTCCCCCTTGATGTTCTGAGCTAACAGTTGTTTGGTGGATGGATTTAGGGGCGCGTCATAACCACAGTTCGTTTCCTTCAGAATGTCCTGCGGTGTCAGGAGAGGAACTCCTCCAAGCTGGATCATGCGCTCAACGAGCATGCCGGCGTGTTTAAGTTCTTCTTCCGCGTGTTGTTCGAGCTCTTTCGCAATAATCCCTCGCATTCTTCCCGCCGCTACTTTAGCGCCGACCCAATACTGATAATAAGCCAGCCATTCGTCGGCATAGGCTTTGTTCATCAGGCTGAGCAGCTTCTTAATATTCACTCCCACGATTTCTCTTCCTTTGGTTCCCATATTTTTTCTCCGTTTTTATTTTTTTAAACAATACCTTTCACAGCGCGATTCTACATTGGCTTCCAGGATATGTACAATCCCGGAAAAAGCTTGCGCCGAAGGATCGCCTCCGTCCAGTGAAACGAAAGGCGTCCCCGTATCCCCGTGAGTTACAAAATCAATATTGACAGGGATAGCCCCTAGGAAAGAAACTTTTTGCTCAAGCGCTAATTTTTGACCTCCTCCTTTCTGGAACAGGTTTATTTCTTTGGCACAGTGGGGGCAGCAAAATCCGCTCATGTTCTCGATAACCCCTGCAATAGGAACCTGGATTTTTCTCGCAAAGGAAATACTCTTTTTTGCATCCAGCACGGCCACTTCCTGAGGCGTTGTGACAATGATCACCCCGGTCAGGTCCGGAATGAGCTGGCATACACTTAAGGGCTCATCGCCAGTACCCGGGGGGCAATCCACAATCAGATAGTCCAGTTCGCCCCACTCGACATCGCACAAAAATTGACGGATAACACTCGCTTTAGCCGGACCTCTCCAAATAATCGGTTCAGACGGATCCATCCCAAAAAGGGCAATACTTACGGCCTTCAGATTCTCCTTTACCATCACCGGCTGGATGGAATGTTCCCGGAACTGTTGGACCAATTTATCTTCAATTCCGAGCATTTTAGCGACGTTAGGTCCGTGAATATCAACGTCCAGGATACCCACCTGCCAGCCTTTCAGCGCGAAAGCATAAGCGAGATTGACGGCAACCGTCGTTTTTCCGACGCCGCCTTTTCCGCTCATCACGATAAATGTTTTCTTGATGGCCTTCATCCGGTACTTAATTCGTTCTTCCTGAACCTCTAGTTCCTGCTGGTGGTCCGTTTCTTCCATTTTAAAAACCTCCGTTGCTCCTAATTATTCGAATGTTCTTCGGAATGCAAATAATCGATGATCAATTTCCCTTCCAAATGATCCAACTCATGCTGAAAAACTCTCGCTAAAAGACCCCTGGTCTCGATCATAACAGATTTGCCCTTTTCATTTAATCCGCCCACAATAACTTCCGCCGGCCTGTTCACGACAACCTTGGCGCCGGGAATGCTTAAACAGCCTTCTTCTGCCGTTTCTGATCCTCGTATCTTTAAAAGCACGGGATTCGCCAGACATATGGGGCTATCTCCCAGATCTGCCACGATCAGACTCCTGGAAATCCCGACCTGCGGAGCCGCCAAACCAATTCCTTTGAAATGTCGCATGATAAAAAGCATTTCCTCAAAAAGATCCCTTTCTTCGCCCGTGATCTTCTCTACCGGAAGGCATTTTTTCCTTAAAACAGGATCCGGATATATTCGGATTTTAAAGGGCGTCATTTGCCATCTCTTTTCCAAAAGCTATTTCCCCTGCGAGAGTACTTTCCGCGCCAGCTTTCTGTGAGCACTGCAAAAAGGGCAGAATTTTTCAAGCCGCTTCATTCCTGAAGCAAATTTGGAATCCGGAAAATGTCTAGCCGCGATACACAAAGGGCAAACATCACAAATAAACGCCAGCATCCTGATAAAAAGTTTCATTTTGATCCCTCCCGCGTTAAATTCTTTCTACCACACCGCAAGATAATGTCCCTCATTTGGCATCCAACGTGTTCCGCCACAACGGGGCACTTGGCCATAAAGAAAAAAAACACCGGTCGCGGCGAATCAGATAAAGATTCAAAATTTCCCTGTCCCTTGCTGATCACCATATCCGCTTGATGAAAAACACGTACAAAGTTTCGGCTGCACAATGAAAGAATTGTCCCCGGTGCGGCAATCCCGCTAGAAATGATATTGGCGACCCGGTCAATGCCACAAAAGCGGGCGTCTTCTTCCAAAGCATCGTTGATCGTAGGACCCGCTTTGACAGCATAGGAAATCCGCTTTTGAGGATCTTCCCTCTTTATCTCTTCGATCAGTAGCCGGTCAAATACGGTTTCCCCGGCGTTATCGCCCAAAATCAAAACAGTTTCGGCTTTTCGTAAAGCTCGTCTGAATTGTTCGCATTGATAAAGTTTTCTGTTCTCTTGATGGATCGCCCGGTTTTCAGCGCTGAGCATTTTTTTTAATTCGCGCTCCACATTTAGTGAATTTTTGACCCCATAATCAATGATGTTACCAGCGATCGCGAGACGAACCGCAGCGCCCAAACGGTCCCGGGAGCGTACAATCATCTTTTTGAGTTGTGGATAAAGCTTTAGTGCCTTCCGGTTGCTTTCAGCTTTGATCTGCGCGTAAGGATCTTTTTTTCCGGTCACACTGCTTACCATGCGATAGATGATTTGTCCCATTTCAGGCGGCGTAGCTGTCAGGGAAAAGGCCGAAAGGATGCCGGCTAATTTGTTCAGCACGCACCGTTGTGCCCGGGGACTTGCCCCTGACAGTTTGGCCGTTTCAAGGGCCTGCCGGAAAAAGCATGGAATGCAATCCAAATAAGTTTTCATTTTAATAGGTCCGAAGGCGGCGTTTGAATTCGTTCCAGGGGAAGAATTTTCCGGGGCATTCGGTCGCAGCACCGGGGACATCGCGATGCCCTATGATGTTCTGATCCGGAATACGGTAAAAGTTTTTAAGCGTAAGCACGAGAAAAGTTAGAGAATCGAACATTTTATCAGGAAGTCCTGCTTCGCTATAATTACCGACCACCGCAATGCCAATAGACTTTTGGTTCCAGTCGCCTACCTTTACATGTGCTCCCTGCATCTGTTTGAGCCACCGCGGCCCCACTTCAATTTGTCCGATCGCTTTTCCACGTGTTCCGTTGTCGATCAAAAAATGATAGCCCATCCCGTTTTCCCATCCCTTTTTATGATGGATACCGTCAACACTGAAAGCACTGCCCTCATCCGATGCTGTGTGGTGGATCACAATATACTTCCAGCGTTTCGTTGGAAAGAGAGGGATGTTAGGCCGCGGTCCCCGCGTGTTCGGGATTAGAAGTTTCATGCCTTTTTTAAGCTGGG
>JBAZJC010000165.1:0-3491 GCA_041651495.1 Candidatus Omnitrophota bacterium
CTCCGGGTACTCGAAAAAGAACTCGGCGAGATCCGGGCCAGAAATCCCCAGGGGTTCCCGGTCTTTTATCAATTTCTTGAACGTGTCCGCAAGGGGGAGAGAGATCTGTTTTTGTAGTACGGTGTAAGGCGTGGGGAGTACGGGGCTAAAGAATGTTTTTGTGCGTTGCACGCCGTACACCGTACTCCGTACAAGGTGAAAAATAAAAAAGGCGATGTCTGAAATGACGCGAAACGAAATGTTGAGCTGGCTTAGAGAAAAAGATCCTCAAAAACTCGAGAAACTTTTTCGTGAGGCGCGTGCGTGTGCCGTCCGGCATGTGGGACCCAAGGTTTATTTCCGCGGCATCATAGAGTTCAGTAATCTCTGTGTGAAAGATTGTTATTATTGCGGTATCCGGAAGAGCAACTCAAACGTTACCCGTTTCACCATGGATGAAGAGGAGATCCTGAAATGTGCGATGGCGGCCCAGGAAATGAATTATGGGTCGATCGTCCTGCAGTCCGGCGAGCGGCAGGATGAGGGTTATGTCCGTTTTATCGAGGACATTCTCAGGAAGATCAAAGATGCGACCTCCGGAAAACTTGGGATCACGCTTTCGTTGGGGGAGCAGATCGCAGGCACTTACGAGCGGTGGTTCAAAGCGGGCGCGCATCGCTATCTTTTGAGGATCGAGACCAGCGATCCCGCGCTTTATAAACGGCTTCATCCCGAGGACCACTCCTTTAAGGTTCGCCGGGAATCCCTCAGGACGCTCCGGCGGATTGGTTACCAGGTCGGAACGGGTGTTATGATCAGTCTTCCGTTTCAAACCCATAAAAATCTGGTCGAGGACATTTTGTTTTTTAAGAAAGAGGATATCGACATGGTTGGCATGGGGCCTTATGTTCCGCATGAAGAGACACCGCTTGTCCCTGTGAATTATGACCCTGCGGAGAATTTTCGACTTGGGCTGGTGATGATCGCTCTCACACGATTGGTTCTTAAAAACGTGAATATTGCGGCCACAACGGCGCTTCAAACACTGGATCCCTCGGGCCGGGAAAGGGGGGTTTTGGCGGGCGCCAATATCATCATGCCGAACATTACGCCCACAGATTATCGGAAGTTTTATCAACTCTATAACAATAAGCCTTGTCTCGATGAAAACGCTCGTCAGTGCAAGAGCTGTCTCGATCGTCGCATCCAGGCGGCTGGCGCCGAGATTGGTTACAACGAATGGGGTGACTCGAAGCATTTTTTTGAAAAACAAAAAAGCACCCTCTAGCGGAACATTTTGACACGGTTTTTCCAGTATTCTGAGCTTGATATCTTTAAAAAATATGATAAAACATAGTGCCGTTAAATCAGCAAAGACCTGTTCTGAGAACCTGCCAAGCGCAATCCAATGAGGTGGACCATGGATAAAAAAGAGTTCTACGCAAAATCGGAAAAGATCATCAATGAGACATTTGAGACGGTCAAGAAATACGCCAAGGTCGTTGCGGAAAAGACAGGAGAAGCAGCGCATGTCACGCGGCTTCTGATCCAGAAAGCGACCCTGGAGCATCAGATAGCCAAGGCGTTCTCCCAGTTGGGCAGCCAGGTCTATCAAACGGCGGTGAGACAAGGGGAGAAGCTCGAACTTGAAGCTCCGGAGATCCAGAAAGTGCTTGGAGAGATCAAAAAACTTGATACCGAACTCGGCCAGGTCGAAGCAGTGCTTGAAAAAGAACGCAAGGTCAAAGCCGTCAAGGAAGTCAAGCTGAAAGCTGTCCGGAAGCACACGGGCAAGTCCTTATAAAGATTCACAAAGTGACTTTTTTACATTGCATGCGAGCGTGGTGAAACTGGCAGACACATCAGCTTGAGGGGCTGACGCCGCAAGGCATGGAGGTTCAAGTCCTCTCGCTCGCACTTTTTCCAGTAAAAAAGTACGTCGCCGTGGCGGTACAAGGTAAACCGCCTACGGTGAACGCACCAATTTTCGTACGGTGTACGGAGTACGGCGTACGAAGCAGGGTTTCGCCATACTCCGTACAAAAATTATGATTCCATCCCATATTTTTAGAGAATACGATATTCGTGGTATTGCGGGAAAAGAGCTTACCGAAGAGGCCGCACTTGCGATCGGGAAATCTTTCGGGACTCTGCTTATCCGTGAGGGAAAGCACAGCGTCGTGATCGGTCATGATCATCGCTGGAGTGCGGAATTTCTCTACAGGGGTCTTTCGAAAGGGCTTCAGAGCTGCGGGCTTACGGTGATCGAGATCGGTCTTGTTACTACGCCGCTTGTTTATTTCTATGTCACGCACAACAAACTTGATGCCGGCATTTCGCTCACCGGCTCTCACAACCCTCCGGATGAAAACGGGTTCAAATTCCATCATGCCAGCCGCTCCTTTTACGGAAAAGATATCCAGGGTCTTCGTGAGTTGATCGAAAAAAATGACTTTGTGACCGGTCGGGGCAAAGTCGAGCATCCGGACCATGACGCTCTCGTGAAGGCTTATCAAGATTATATTTTTAGCGATTTTAAATTCACGAAAAAGCTCAAAGTTATCTTGGATACGGGACACGGAATGGGTGCCGTGACCGCTCCCGCGCTCATTCGCCGCTTTGGACACGATGTCACCGTGCTTTACGAAAACCTCGATCCCAAAATGCCGGACCATCAGGCGGATCCGTCGGTTCCCGCCAACCTGAAAGCTCTTCAAAAAAAAGTCGTGGAATTGAAAGCGGATATTGGTATTGCTTTTGACGGGGATGCTGACCGTATCGGCGTGGTCGATGAAAAAGGGCAGATCATTTTTGGCGACAAGCTTCTTCTTCTTTATGCCCGCGAGATCCTTACCCGCAAACCCGGAGCGATCATCATCGGAGACGTGAAAAGTTCCAAACAGACCTATGATGATATCGCCAAACACGGCGGGAAACCGCTTATGTGGAAGACCGGGCACTCCCTTATCAAGGCCAAGATGAAAGAAACCCATGCTGAAATGGCCGGGGAGATGAGCGGTCACATGTTTTTCAACGATCGATGGCTCGGTTTTGATGACGCGGTCTACGCGGCATGCCGTATCCTTGAGATCCTGGACAAGGCGAATGCGCCGTTCTCCTCGCTTTTAGCGGACGTACCACAACTTGTTTCTACGCCCGAGATCCGTTTTAATTGTCCTGAAGAGATCAAATTCAAGGTTGTGGCTCAGGCGGTCGCGGATCTGAAAAAAAAATACGAGGTTGTGGATATTGACGGCGCAAGGGTTCAGTTCCCGGATGGTTGGGGGCTTGTGCGCGCTTCAAATACACAGCCGGTGCTCGTGATGCGCTTTGAAGCCGTGACACAAAAGCGTCTCGATGAGATCCGTGCGATCGTGGAAAATGAGATCACCACACTCATGCGCGAGATGAGCTGATGAACTGGGCGGTACCAATACCAATCAATCGAAGCGAAGCGGTCCCAATACTTTTCAATTTCTCAAAGAGGAAATTGGGGCCGTCCCAACTACCAT
>JBAZJC010000166.1:0-3477 GCA_041651495.1 Candidatus Omnitrophota bacterium
CGATCGCCACGGTTTTTTTCGCGTGCACTGCAGCAAAAATGGGCTTGAGTCCCGCAGCGCCCACCATGGCACAGATCACTTCCTGAACTCCTGCAAGCGTCGCGACCTCCTCGAGCCCTCCGTCCCCTACAACAACGCGGACCCCGAGACGTTTGAACTTGGAAGCGGCTTCCCGGGCCTTTTGAGGATCATAGATACAAACCACTTTGGGACGAAATTCCATGGCTTGTTCGTAAAGTTTCTTGATATTTTTTTTAACAGCGAGGGCTTTTACCGAAAATCGCTCGGGATGGATACGGACAACGCGGAGGGTGTTCTCGCCCACCGAACCCGTGGAACCAAGGATCGAAAGTTGTTTCATAACCTTTCAAGACCCAGGATCATGGTCAGATAAAAATAGACGACAGGAATGGTAAAAAGAAGACTGTCCATCACATCCAGCATGCCGCCAAGTCCCGGGATATTCCCGGAATCTTTGACGCCCGCATCGCGCTTGATCAGGCTTTCCGCGAGATCGCCCAATAGTGCCAAAAGTCCGACCGCAGTTCCAAGGATAAGAAGATGGATCGTGGAAACATGGAGGTAAAAAACGGAACCGACCGAAAGGACGATCGTCGCGAACATCTGGCCAATGGCACCTTCGATGGATTTCTTGGGGCTGACGTGCTCGAGGAGCTTGGTCTTCCCGAATTTCTTTCCGATGAAATACGCGGCCATGTCCCCGCCCTTCACGATCAGGATCGTATAGGCCACCCAGGCCGCCCCATCGGGTAAAAGTTTGATCTTGATAAGGTAGGAAAAAAACCACGCCACGTAAATGATCCCAAAGACACTCACCGAAACACTTGTGATAGTCTTGTCCGGGGACTTACGGTTGAACAAAAATATGAAAAGCGCCACGATGACCATGAGGAGGTTCGTGGGCTGCAGCGAAAAATACGCGGAAACCGGAAGAAGCGCGCCGAACACGAGGCCAAACCCCCGGTGAACTAGCAGTCCCTTCTGCTCCGCGAGGGAAAAGAATTCCCAGAGCCCTACAAGGATGAACGCCTCCACCAACAGAAAAAAGCACCAATGCGGCAGAAAAAAGATCACCGCAACCCCCGCCAGAATAAAGACCGATGAAGTCAAAAACCGTTTTGCAAAATGGTTCATGCTTTGCCTCCGTCCACAGCGCACGTGTCACCGAAACGTCTTTCCCGCCCTTTGTAATCCTCAAGCGCCTTTTCGAATTCATCGCGGGTGAATTCCGGCCAGAATTTTTTTGTGATATAAAGCTCGGCGTAGGAGATCTGCCACAGAAGAAAATTGCTGATCCTCATCTCCCCGCTCGTGCGGATCAGAAGTTCCGGGTCCGGCATGTCCGCAGTATAAAGATTCCGGGAGAAGGTCTCTTCGGTGATCTCGGAAGGTTTGATGACTCCTCGCACCGTCTGCTCCGCAATTTTTTGACAAGCGCGTACGATCTCACGGCGGCTGGAATAACTCAAGGCGAAAGTCACAACCAAGCCGGTATTTTTTTTAGAAGCCTCTATGGCCTGTGTAAGTTTTTTTTGCAACGCCGCGGCAAGGTCCCCCACTTCACCGATCACATTGAAAACACAGTTGTTTTTGATCAGTGCTCCGATCTTTTTATCCAGGTAGGAGGACAAAAGCCCCATCAGGAACTCTACTTCTTCTTGGGGGCGGCGCCAATTCTCTTTGGAAAAAGCATAGAGGGTTAAAAAGCGGACACCCTTTTCCTGCGCGGCTTTGATGATCTCTTCGACGCGCTGAACACCGACCTCATGTCCCTGAACACGCAAAAGGCCCTGTTTCTTGGCCCAGCGTCCGTTGCCATCCATGATGATCGCAACATGCTGAGGGATCGCGTTAGGCATGTCCTGGCCTCAATAGTTTTTTAAAAAAAGGCTGCCAGGACTAGTCCAATCAACCTTTGAATTTTTTGGTAAGAGAGAATTGGGCATGAAAGATCCTAGAGGAAGATCGTCTGATTGCGTTTGCTGCCGACTGAGACAATCTTGATCGGAGTTTCCATTAGTGCCTCTATCCGCTTGAGATAACGGCGGGCATTTTGGGGCAGTTGGCTCCAGCGACGCACGTGGGTGATATCTTCTTGCCAGCCTTTCCACGTTTCATAGACCGGCTGGGCTTTGGAGAATTCAAAAATGGCGTGCGGATAATCTTTCGTGAGTTTGCCATTGACCCGGTAAGCCGTCGCGATCTTCAATTCCGGAAGTCCGGATAATATGTCGAGCTTCATAATCGCCAACTCGTCCAGGCCGTTGATACGGACCGCGTGACGTCCGATCACGGCATCGAACCATCCGCAACGACGGGGACGGCCCGTCGTGGCGCCGAACTCCTCGCCTTTAGTCTGGATTAATCTCATAAGCTCCGGCGGAAATTGCGTGGGGAAAGGTCCTTCTCCGACACGCGTGGTATAAGCCTTCGTCACGCCGATCACGCGATCGATAAAAGTGGGACTGATGCCGGATCCCGTGATCGCGCCTCCGACTGTCGCGTTCGAGGAGGTCACAAAAGGATAGGTCCCGTGATCCACGTCGAGAAGCGTGCCTTGGGCGCCCTCAAAAAGAATATCTTTTTTTGCTTTTGTCGCATCATAAAGATATTTGGGCGTATCAAGTGCGAAATCGAGAAGCCGCGTGCGATATTTTTTAAAATGGTTAAAGATTTTTTGGAAAGAAAGCGGCCGGGCATGATGGATCTTCACAAGAAATTCGTTCCGCTCTCTGAGAACATAGGTGAGCCGGTCCTTGAAGTAAGGCAGCGATTTCAGATCCCCCACGCGTATCCCGACACGTGCCATTTTGTCGGCATAGCAGGGCCCGATCCCTTTTTTTGTCGTGCCGATCGCCTTGCCTTTTTTGCAGGATTCTTCTTTCAACTGGTCCATCAGCTTGTGATACGGAAGGATCAAATGCGCCTGGTCCGACACGAAAAGACGCCCGCGAACCTTGATGCCCGCCTTTTCAAGGATTGCGACCTCCTCAAAGAGCGCCTCGGGATCGATCACGACCCCGTTCCCGATCACGCAGGTCTTCCCGGGATGAAGAATGCCGGAGGGGATGAGATGAAGGACGAATTTCTGCTCGTTGAACTTGATGGTATGGCCCGCGTTATTGCCGCCTTGATAGCGAACGATCACATCACTTTTGCGGGCGAGGAGATCGATGACCTTCCCTTTCCCTTCATCGCCCCACTGGGCTCCGATCAGAATACGGTTCATTCAATCCCTCTTACAATTTGACGACTTTGACGTCCAGCACGAGCTTGTTCTTCTTGATCAGCGCCACGACTTTGGCGGGCACTTCGCTGTCCGTATTGATTGCGGTCATGGCATAGGCTTTTTTGCCTTTACCGACGCGGCCGAGCGACATCTCCGCGATGTTGACCCCGTTCTTGCCAAGCACGGTCCCGATGGTCCCGACCACACCGGGGAGATCGTCATTTTTC
>JBAZJC010000167.1:0-3477 GCA_041651495.1 Candidatus Omnitrophota bacterium
CCGAAGAGCTACGGACGTGGCAGACGCCACTCGCTTTCTTGGGGCAGGTTTCCGTGGGGCTTCTTGAAAAATGGGACCTGAAAGAACCGGTCTATTACGCAGAGATCTCGCTTGAGAAGCTTCTCATACAATCGCAGAAGATCCGCACGTTCAAAGAATGGCCGAAATATCCCGTGATCGAACGCGATTTGTCGATCGTGGTTAAGGACTCCGTGAAAAGCGGGGAACTGATGGGGGAGATCCACGGGTTAGGTCAAGGACTGATCCGTGAGGTCGTTTTGTTCGATCTTTTTCGCGGCAAACGCGTTCCCGGAGGCTGTAAAAATCTTGCATTTCGCATCGTGTATCAATCTTCCGAGCGGACACTTGTCTCCGACGAAGTCCAAAAGGTGCATGGAAAGATCGCTCAAACACTTGTCCAAAAATACCAAGCCTCTTTTCAGAACAGCTGAAAAGAGACCGGGAACGTCGAACGCTGAACGGATTCGCACAGCGTTCATCGTCTTCCGTCTACAAGGATTTCATGACCCCATCTGACGAATTATTCAACCAGTCCGAGGTGGAGAACTCTCTTCAGGTGCCTCCGGACGCGCCGCTGGCGGTCAGGATGCGGCCAATTTCGATCAGCGAGATCGTCGGACAAGACCATCTCTTGGGAGTCGGAAAACTTCTTCGCAGGACTTTAGAATCCGACCGTCTTTCTTCGCTTATCCTTTATGGTCCACCGGGCACCGGAAAAACCACGCTCGCGCTTGTGATCGCGCGCATGACCTCGGCGCGTTATGTTTCGATCAATGCGGTTCTGAGCAATGTCGCGGAGATGCGCAAGGTTCAGGAGGAAGCCCGCAAACTTCTGCGTCATTCCAGGCGCAAGACCGTCCTTTTTATTGACGAGATCCACCGCTTCAACAAAGCCCAACAGGACATTCTGATGCCTGATGTGGAATCGGGTGTCATTATTCTGATCGGCGCCACGACGCAAAACCCTTCGTTCGCGATCCGCGGACCGCTTCTTTCCCGCTCGATCGTTTGTGAGCTAAAGCCTCATGACGAATCTCACTTAATTCGTATCATGAAACGGGCGTTAAGCGATAAAGATCATGGCCTCGGGAACCTCAAGATCGAGATCGAACAGGCGGCTCTGGACCACATCGCGAGGCAGGCCTCGGGTGACGCCCGACGCGCCTTAAACGCGCTCGATGTCGGTGCAATGACAACGCCTCCCGATGAAAAAGGCGTCATTCATTTTACGGCATTAGTTGCGGAGGAATCGTGCCAGAAAAAGATCGTCCATTATGATTGGGATGAAGATTTTCATTACGATACCATCAGCGCCTTCATCAAGAGTCTGCGAGGTTCGGATGTGAATGCCGCGGTCTATTGGCTCGCCAAGATGCTTTACGCGGGGGAGGACCCGCGATTTATCGTGCGGCGACTTGTGATCTTCGCGAGCGAGGACATCGGGAATGCGGATCCACAGGCCCTGATTCTTGCGACGAGCGGCTTTACGGCGGTGGAGTTTGTCGGGCTGCCGGAAGCCCGCATCATCCTCGCCCAAGTTGTGACATATCTTTCGCTTGCCCCTAAAAGCAATGCCAGCTACATGGCGATTGAACGTGCGACTGAAGATGTTCAGAACCAGAAGATCGAGCAGGTGCCTCAGCATCTTCGTTCTACGGCCTATCCGGGAGCTAAAGACTTGGGGCACGGAAAGGGCTACATTTATCCACACGACCATCCAGGAAAAAAAATCGATCAATCCTACATTAAGAAACCCGCGAATTACTACATGCCAAATCCCGTTGGTTATGAAAAGATTCTTTTGGAGCGTATACGTATAAAAGTCTCTCCCGAGACTTCCTAAAGTCGTAGCTAATCGTTTTCTGATATGTCATGCCAATTTCTCCCCATTTTTTTCGTTGCCTAGTTGGCGTTATTACTCGAATTTATGGATCTTTTTGGCACACTTGCAGATATTAAATCATATATTGCTATATATATTTATATAATACGCTATAAACGATCATATCAAACTATATTGATTTGTGGCATTGACAAAAGAATACTGTTGAGTTATGTTTTTTCTAGGGGAAGTCGGAATATTTTTGATGATAGCTGATCAATGCTGAATCAAAAGGAGACAAGAAAATGACACGTGGGTTGTGTGGAGTCCGAAGCGCAAAAATAAGCGGGCGAGGCGTGCCTTTTACGTTTGGCATCGTTCACCCAAGCGACATTCTCTCGGGTTATATGTCCCCGAAGCTCCACTGGGAACTTCGCCGCACGGAGCGCTTCAGGAAACAGAGAATGTTGTGAGCAAGTTCCACTATTCGACGCGCGAGAGTGGTGGGGTTACTGTTTTCGGTGTGGAGGAACGGTTGTCTTTTGAAATTTTTATGTTGGATATTGTGCTTTTGTGATCTTTCTTGTCTAAATTTTAAAGCGTTGGCAAAATAAATTTCTGGGGAGGCTTTAAATGAAAAAAGGACTAAGGGTGGTCGCGATGGTCACCTTAGTTTGCTTTCTCACGACGCAGAGTATGTGGGGAGCCCCAAGTGCTGGCATCGAAATGGCTGGCTCAAGGGAGTTGCCCGCCTACCTGAGCATTGATGTCCCCGTGGAACTTGGCACTGTGGATGCGCTTTATGAAGCGCCCGCTGGCGCTAATCCGCAATTCATTCTGCACATCCAGAATGCCCATGCCAACTATCAGGCTCAGATGAAAATCAAGCAGCTTCTCCAGTATATGAACAAGAAATATGGCTTCAAGACCATTTTCGTGGAAGGTGCCTCCGAAAAACTCGATGCGGATTATTTGCGTCTTTTTCCGGACCAGGAACGCAATCTCAAGCTTTGCGATGAACTCGCCAAACAGGGCGAACTCACCGGTGCCGAACTGTTCTTGATGGAGCAAGGGACAGAGTCCGGAGCAGGTATCCCGGAGTACGGCGTAAAAAATGCGGAAAAGGAATCCGCTTTAAGCAATGCATCCGGCTTACGCCGAACCAGTAACGCCGTTGAGGCGCTCGGTATCGAAGAGGCCGCCCTATACAAAGCGAACTATGATGCTCTGAAAAAAGTTTTTGGTGCCGCGACTGATGTGAATCACTTCTTCAAAGGATTTGATGGCAAGCTTGACCGCGTTGCTTCTAAGACCTTCACTCCCGAGACCCGGGGGCTCATTGCGGATTGGAAACGTTTCGAACAGGGCCGCCGGGACTTCATGCCGTTTGTGAAGGATCTTGCCAAGAAATCCAAAAAAATCATGAACGTTGATCTCGAAAGTCTTTTCGCGCAGGTCGGCTGGCCGCAGATCTCGCGCCTTCTTGTCATCCAACAAATGGAAAAAAACATGGATAAGACAAAAGGAGTTGAGGAGCAGTTCGCACTTCTTAAAGATCTCCGAACCAAGGGCGTCTCCAAAGAGCTCCTTACAACGCTTGAGAATTTTACTGAAGGCGCCATTGCCGTAGGGAA
>JBAZJC010000168.1:0-3473 GCA_041651495.1 Candidatus Omnitrophota bacterium
CTTGGGTGTTCATTCGGGCATCCAAAATATTTGCTGCGCGAGCTTTATGGCCTGGAAACAGATGAGAAGAGCGAATCACCATATCGAGGCTCTTATGTCCCCACGGTTCTCTCACCGTGTTCAAGACGGAGAACGAATTTTCCCATGCCACTATAAAAAATTACGCGGTCTATGTTCTGCGATATTATTGCATCTCGAATGATGGGGTCATTGTTGTAAAACACTCTTTCTACCGCCCCGCCTGGATTTATCACTTGAACATTAGTTTCTTTTTTTTGAGATCTTGAAGATTCATAAGCTGGAGGTTGAACTAATGGCGATGATTTTTGAAGTTCAGGATGATGGGCTATTACATCATCAACCTTTTCAGGAACTACTTTCTCTGGGATCTCAGATCCGCTTCCGTCTTCCAATTCAGCCGTCCCCGAATGCCAGGACACCCCATAAGTTTTTCCGTCCTTGGAAATAATCTCCACTTTTTGAGAAAAAAAGAGGTCCCCTTTAATCGGAGAACGGCCTGTATTCATAAACCGAAAAGTCACGACAACTTCACTCGACGGCGACGATTCATCCACAGAGAAAGTAATAGTACACATGCGAGATTTATCGACAGCACCGGCCACTTTTTTCCCAAAATCGGTCCCATGTCCTGAGAAGATATACTCGCTGGCCCAAACGGAGCAAACGTTTGCTATCAGAAACAGTATTAATACTGCAATGATTTTTGACTTCATTTTCGCCTCTCGCTTGCTTGTAATGCTTCTTTGGGTTGCCAAGCTCTCTCTGCCTTCGTTTCTTTCTGCAAGACTTCAGAATACAAACTTTTTTCCAAACCCTCAAGACGGCTCATAATCGCGTCTTCCATTTATCCGTCACGGTGAAAACAATTATACTCCCGAAGTCGACTGAAGGTAGTTCAAAAAAACACTACCGAGAGGGACGGACAATAACGATGACAGTACGCCTCCCGCCACACGAAGCGGCCTCTTCGGTGACCCAAGAATGTCTATCTTTGAGAAGTGGTATAAACACCGAGTCTGAATGATAGATCCAAGAAAGGTACCCTTAGGGAAAAAGCAAAGGGTTTTATTGCTGGTAACGAGATTAAGGAATATTTCTCCAATAAATTCCGAAGGCTGCGGCTCTATCCAGTTAAGCTATGGGCGTTAATGACCCCGATATTTCTTTTAATGATATCGAAACTAGTGCCAAACTTATTGATTCTTAAACACTAGGGCCAATGCGCCAAAATCGCCAACATGTCCCTTGAGCTGTGAGCGAACGATCTTCACGGTACGAAATGCTTCGGGCCACGCATGTTGTTTTGTACTTTTTATCATCGTCTCCCAAAAAATTTTATGGGCGGATTTTAAAACGCCGCCGCCGATCACGACCTTTTCCGGATTGATGATATTCAGAAGGTTCGCGATGCCGATACCGAAGTAGTAACCCGCCTGACGGTAAGCCTCAATCGAAAGCTTATCACCTTCGCGTGCAGCCATACCGACCTGCCGCGCGTTAAATCTTTTATCCCCGGGCAGAAATTTCCAGATTGTCGTGTTGTTCCGGGTCATGCGTTCCCGTACGAAATTCCCGATCGCTGTTCCGGAAGCGTACGCCTCAAGACATCCCTTTTGCCCGCAATTACATTTCCGTCCTTCGGGAACGATACTCATGTGGCCGATTTCACCCGCCACAAAGCCGGAACCTTCATAAAGCTTGCCATCAATGATGATCCCGCCGCCGATCCCCGTGCTGACGGTGATATAGATGAAATTTCTGGAATTTTTCCCGGCGCCAAAAAGGCTTTCGCCCAACGCCGCCGCATTTGCGTCATTACCAAGACGGACAGGAAGTCCTGTGGCTTTGGAAAGGACCTTTACAAGCGGTAGGTTGTTCCACCCCGGAAGGTTCGGGGAACGCGGCACGAGCCCTTTTCGAGCATTCACAGCGCCGGGAATTCCGACGCCGATCCCGAGGATTTTTTTCTTAGGAATTCCAGCGGTCTGAACAAGCCCGTAAAGGTTGGATACTAATTCTTTAATGCAGGATTTTGTATTCGCGCCGGTTTGAGTGGGAATTTCCCGGCAGGCCAGGACCTTCCCTGAAGAAGTCCCGAGCACCATGGAGATTTTTGTCCCGCCGATATCAATGCCGATTGCATATTTTTTCAAAGGGCTTCTCTTTTCATTTTTGAAAAAAACTTAGGCAGCACTTGATTTTTCATTAGTCTAAAATAATAGAGAAGTAAAAAAAGTTTGGGCAGGGAGGGAATTGAACCCCCGACACAGGGATTTTCAGTCCCTTGCTCTACCGACTGAGCTACCTGCCCACGAGATTGCGGATATGTTAGGACGGGTGAAAAAATTTGTCGAGTTGTTTATCGAACAGGCTGGGATTATAAAGCAGCCTTGAGGAATGTCAAAGATTTTGCTGTGCGATATGCATGCTTTTGTATTAATGCCCGGAGTGATAGGGCTGTCGATGAAGAATGGTAAGTGCCCGGTAGAGCTGCTCCGCAGCCACCACCACGGCGAGTTCATGAGGCAGGGTCAGAGGACCAAAGCTCCAGCGGAAAGAAGGTTTCATTTCATCCAGGGCCTGGTCTGTAAACCCGTCCGGACCGCCGATCACGATCTCGAGAACCTGTACTCCGGAGTTCATGCATTTTTGAAGTTCTTTCGCCAGATCCTCAGAAGCGACCGCCTTACTCTTCTTTCCTCTTTCGCACACCCAGACGCAGGATTTTGTTCTGTCCGCCACAATGCGTCGGACGGATCCGTCCTTTGACAGAGAAGGATAAGCGCCGGTCTCACAGGGCAAGAAATGCCCGATTCTTTCCGTGTATTCCCGGACCAAAGAAAAGGCTGCGGATGATTTGAAGGCCTTGACTGGAGCCTGCGCGGGCTTAAGCCAGGCTAGAGAAAAACGAATGCGCATAGAGTTGGATGTCCCTTTCTTTGCACCAACACGATGAACCCATAAAATCGATAGCAACACAGTGCCAGTATCAACTATTTGACCGTTTCTTCAATAATTTTTCTTCTCAGCACGTCCGGTCCCAATACTTATCAATTTCAACCTGTTGAAATTGGGGCCGCCCTTGTCGACCCTTTAAAAAATAGAGGACAAGGGGTGGAATACCATTAGAATGCAGCATGACCTCAAAACAAATCCCCGAGATCGATCATATTTATCTGGACAAGAATGCCACGCGTGCGCCTCTGGCCAAACACATCCTTCGAACCCTCCGGGGCATTCCGGTCACGATCGTTACGAACAAAAACACTTTTCTCCGAAACATCGAAAAAACACCCCTCAGCGCCGGCAAGAAAAAACTTTGGCTTACGAACTTCAAGGGAGCATTCCTCAAACCCTGTCCTGCCACGGGAACGGATTACCTTTGCTGCCGGTACAGGATCCTCAATGCGCAGACCCACTGTCCTCTCGACTGCACCTATTGCATCCTGCAG
>JBAZJC010000169.1:0-3455 GCA_041651495.1 Candidatus Omnitrophota bacterium
GTTCTGCCTATCATATAAAAAATGTTAAATATATATTACGTAAGAAATATATTACATTGCCCGGGGAAATGCAAGGGGATTTTCCCCGTATCTTTTTCTTGACTAACAAAGGTAAATGCTTATAATTCGCACGTTCGTTCGCTGAACGGACAATCCGCTCGCCGGCAACGTTTGCCGCCGCATAAATAGGCCTTCGGGCAATACATGCGGGACGCTTCTATATGTAGCGTCGTTCCGAAGTTCGGAAACTCTTATCAATTGAGAGTTGAGGCGGTCTGCGGTTCCTTCGGGAATTCGCAGAAAAAACCACACCTTGTCCAGGAATCCTAACGGATGCACGAAGGCAAACGCGATGGACGTCAAAACTAAAGGTGCTGGACACGCGCTTTATAAGCCGCACAGAGTGTTTGTAAAGCGCAGGGGCTAGGGACCCCTAATACCGCAGTTAACGCTACGGTAAAACCTACCATCATCGCGTCCTAGCGCTTCTCAACGTAGGCGAAGTCTAGCCGGTTGAGGCGGTGTAGAGGGTGACCTTGATGGGGGCGAATGAAGCGGAGCAATCCGTTAATTCACTCCGGGGACAAGCAATCTGTGCGACGCTTGTCCCCATTCCCTAAAATTATCTTTATGAACGAATTATCGGCAGAGCCTTTTGAACCGGTTGCCGCCCCGCCCGCAGAAAGCAAAGATTTCAGCACCAGATGGCAGGAAATGATAGAAGATACGTTCACGGTTGCTCTGCATAAATTAGATATGGAACTCGACGCGCTGGGATCAAAGGAACGAAATAAGTTTGACGTTCACAGCGTATCCAGAAAAGGCAAAATGCTCACGTGTTCCGTGGACGGCATTGTTCCGCAACTGGAGGTTCTTTTCAGAGAAGGAACGGAATTGCGTGTCAGATCATCAGTCGCAGAAATAGATGATGCGGATGATGATGATGACTTATATGACTATTTTGGGCAAACCGGGATGTCCCGCAGAAAGCCTTATGGTTCATCAGGCAGAAAGACTGTCCGGCGTAAAGAGGAATCGGCTGCAATCAGCGCCGTTTCAAAAGGATTCAACGTAGTGAAAGATGAAGAGCATCTTGGCACGTTAAGATTGAATCTGGAACTTACGTCAAAAGGTGAATTGCCGGACGGAAACGTAAGCGTTTCAGTAGATACCACGTCCAGACGAAGAGAAATTTTGAAGAAAAAACAAAAGTTACTGTATTTTCTTGAGCGCGCGGGGCATGGAGAATCCACCAAACTTGAAGAAACCTTTTTAAGCGGAAATTTTCAGGTAAAACCGGAAGGAGCGTTAAGTAAAAGTCGCGATCTTGATGAAAGTCAGAATCAGGCTTTTGGCAGGGCGATGCTTTTTGATGAGTATCCGGTGCTTTTTATTCAGGGGCCGCCCGGAACGGGAAAAACGAGGACGATTCGTGACATTGTTGACAGTCATATTCAGCACAAAAGAAGGGTTTTGGTTTTATCGCATTCAAACAGGGGAATGAGTGAGCCGGCGAAACAGCTCCTGGAAAAATGGACCGGTACGGAAACAAGAAAAAAAGTCAAAAGGACAGTGGCAAAAAGGGGAGAGGAAAAAATATTCATTGCTGGGAACGTCCCGGATAAAAATAAAGATAAAGTTGATCCGGATTCGCGTAGATACCGCATGAAAAAAGACCATAAGTACCCGGAAGCACAGTTGAGAAAAGTGGACGGCATGGACTCAACGGACCTGTACATATTTACAGAAAAAATTGAGAGGCGTTTGGAAAAGTATTTTGGGCGGACAGAAGATGACAGCGAACTTAAACAGAAAGTGAAAGACGCGCTTATATACGAGTATCAGGAACGATGCAGAAAGGCGGAAAAAAAGTTCAAACAGGATATAGAAGAAGGCGCAGCCGTTTTTTCACTTTCGGAACTTTGATAAACGATGAAATGCTGGCCAAAACAGATTTTGACGTGGTCGTTGTAGATGAAGCAACCAGAATGCAGGCTCCGGAACTTGTTACGGCTCTTGAAAAAGCCGGCACGCAAATAATTTTTGTCGGTGATCCGGCGCAGCTTGGTAATATTCCAATGGCTCCGGAAACGCAGCAGGACTTGGCAAAGAAGCTTGAGGGCGCTCTTGTGCCGGAAATAATTGCTTCCACCAGAGGAAAATTAAGGGATGTGTATGACGCGGAATCGGTTACGCAGGCGCTTGAAGTTTACAATAACGGGCCTTATACGCACGGCATAAAGTGTGCAAAAAATCCGGATAAACAATTGCCTTTTGTTTTTCTGAATCAGGGCAGACGCTCTTTGCCGAATATTACAGAACTCGTAAGCGAATATACTTATGGAGGCAGACTTGTTCCTGCCAGAAAAGCGGAGAATGGCAATGAAGGAACCGTTTTGTTTCTGGATACAAAACGGCTCCGCGGCGGCGAAAAATCCACAGGTACTTCCCAAAGGAATCCGACTGAATCACAAATCATAGGCAGAAGAGCGGTAGATGCGCTTTTACGGGAAGGCGTTTCTCCGTCAGACATAGGAATCATCGCCACATACGCATCGCAGGTTGATGCCATAAGAAACGGAATCGGAAGAATTTTAAAAGGAAGCGGGCAAGGGCGCGGACTTTTTGCGGAACTAAAGCCTAATATAGCTTCCGTTGACGGATTCCAGGGGGATCAAAGGAAATATGTTTATATGTCTTTTACCAGAAGCAATGCCGAGGGCAATGTTGGTTTTACGGATGAAGTCAGCAGAATCAACGTAGGAATAAGCAGAGCTGAAGACAGACTTGTAATAGTCGGCGACACTTCCACTCTCATAGATAATAATCAGGATCCGGAATCCAGAGCCCGTTTTGAAAAGTTGAGAGACTTGGTCGCCAAATACGGCGAAGTCAGGGAGATAAAATTTCATCAGGAAAGAAAAAGAAAGCGCAATCCGGATAAGCGCAGAGCAGCAAGGGCAAAGACTCGTAATAGAAAAGCTAACTGGGTGGTTTCAGTGGATGGGGCGGCGCAGCGGCCCGCGATAGCGGCGGAGTAGGGTTTTCCCGGAGCCTCCCGCCTCTATTCAAAATTCCCCTCCAGCGCGGAACTGTCTTTCCAGCTGCCGTCTTTGTCGCGGAATTTTACCGAAAGTTTGTAAGTGTATTCGTCCAGACTGCGCCGGTAGTGGTCTTTTTGTTTACCGTCTTTTTCTGACGAGGTTTTGGTCAGGCGGCGTTCCTTGTCCATTATTACCATGATGTCCATGTCGTTTTTGGTGAACGTGTAAGTCTCGCGCGTGCCGATTTCTTCCTGCGTATTTGTTTTGTGGTCAAAATAAATCAACGGTTCTTCACTGAATTCGTACTCAATCTCGCTCAGGAAATCGCGTTTGATGTCGTCCCATTTGTCTTCGTTGATGTTTATCATGTCTGGATATTATTTAATAAGTTTTGACAGCGTACGTGCTATA
>JBAZJC010000170.1:0-3427 GCA_041651495.1 Candidatus Omnitrophota bacterium
TGCTTTTGACGATAGCGGCGAGGCGTTGATTCGCCGTGAAACGCTGGAGAAGGACGCGCCTGCCATTTCCCCGGTTGAACCCTGTCGCGACGAATTGCCCTGGCCGGAATCGACCTTCGTCCCGGAAAGTGATGAGGCCCAGCATTTCCTTGGCTCGCACTGGGATCCCTTCGTCGAAGATAGCAAGGACATCATGAAGCGCTTGCCCGAGATTGCGCCGACCGCCCTGCTGCAAACCGGTTACGGCGAAGACCGCAAGCCGCTGCGGGTGGCGCCAGAGGACTGGCCGAAGGGGTTTCAGCTCGTTTGGCCGCTGCGTGTGCAAGGACTGGCGCTGATTCTCCGCCCAGAGAAAGAGGCGAACATGATTGTCAGCATCTTTCCTTTCTTTGCGACCGGCAGCCAGCACACCCTGACGTTGCGTGAGGTCTGTGTTTGGGACGGCGGGCTGGAGGCTCAGATCACGGCCAGTTGGGGCGAAGGTGAAGTGACCTTCTTTGACACGCAATACCTGATCAATCGTGCCTGGTACGACGCGGGCAAGGATTACGACTTCATCTTCTCCGGCATGGCCTATAACGCTGGCTCGGCCGAGAAACATGAATGGAAGATCAACCGCCATCCGGACGAGGTGGCCTGGATGAATCAGCGGCTGAAAGAAGGCGATGAGCCCCATGAGGCCGCTTGCACCATGAGCATGAATGGCGCTGCAATGTTTCTGCCGGTCAGTGGCTGGGACGTGGACGACTACAGTTTCCACGCGCCAGTGAAATCGGTGACCGAGTTCAAGGATTGGCTGGGTCAGGATGGCTGGCGGGTTCGCGCCACGGTGATGCGCTTCGGCGACGAGGATGCCGATCTGGATATTCTGGTTACCCGGCGTGCCTGGTCCGGTCAATCGCCGCCGCAGGTCGGCCAGGATATCGAGGGGCGATTGTGGTTGCAGGGGTATCTTTGGATGCCAAAATAACCGAATCCCTGGGGGCATAGTTTTGTCAGCAAAAATGGCCGCCAAGCGTTAAAGCATGATGAATTTCGAATTTGCCCCGAAAAAGGAGATCGCCATGACGTAGTTACCAATAACTGGAGCTATGTCATGTCACGTACGTTTCGCCGCAAGCGGGAGCGTCACGAGTATTACTGGGTGCTGCACGACTGGGATACTCGTCCTCCCTATGGGCACTGGATTCAGCTCGATCCCCGATCCAAGGCTGGCCGCAAGGCAATTGCCCGTTTTCATTCCGACAACGAAGTCACGATGGGTACCACCGCGCCACGCTGGTATCGCAAGGTCGGCGATCATCGTATCCGTACCTATAACGATCGCATGTTTCGCCGCTGGCTGGCCGATCCGGAATACGATCCCGTGTTCCGGGCTTGGCACAACCATGAGGCGAATTGGAGCTGGTGGTGAATACTGTTGAAATCAGCCGGCAAGAGCAGAACGCTATTGATCGAGCGATTTCGTCGCCACTATCTTCTCGAACTGCTCCAGCACTTCTGGCTGATGCTGCCGGAGATACCTGGCCACCATCTTGTTGGCCAGCAGTTTCTCCAGATACCGCTGGGCCAGGACGAGATTGAGCACGTCCTGCCCGTAGTTCTGCTCCACCAGCTTGTATTGCCCCTGTACGTTGGCCATTTCGCGCTCCATGCGTGCAAGTTGCTCGGGGGTGACGCCGGTCTGCTTGCGCGGTTTCGCGCTGTCGACCAGCATGTCCGGCGGCGTCAGCGCCAACAGTGCGTTGGCATAGTCTGACGTGAACTTGTTGCAATCGATCATCAGCTCGACACATTGCACCTGCCGCATGGGCTTCATGCGCCTCAATACGCTGGTGACGTTGGTCGAGAACTGCCGATCCTTGAGCATTTCGATCGCCTCGTCGCAGACGCCGTCCAGTAGCGACGCCTTCTTGTGGATCAGACTGACATCCACGCCCAGGGTGTTGGCCACCTTCTCCCGCGACACGCCGCGGTCGATGGCCCGCCGGATCATCCGGTGTTCCTGAATGCTGGAAACTCGGTTGATCCGCGTGTTATAGGTATAGCCCTCGTCGTCCTTGGCGATCAGGCAATTGGCTTCGGTGTAACCCAGATCACGCATGGCGACGACCCGGACATGACCATCGAGCAGCAGATACGTCCCGGCGGCAGCATCGGCGGCGATGACGGAAATCGGCTCAATGACCCCGACCTCGCGGATCGAGGCCAGTATCTGCAGGTACTTCCGGGACTGCAACAGACCAATGGCGATCTTGCGTGACGGCAGCAGGTTGTCCAGCGGCACCCTGATTGTGTTCGGGTCGAAACCGAGTGCGACCTTGCTCACGGGGCTACGCCTCCAGGCCAGACCCGCTCCGACAGATATTTCGGCAGGGTCTCCAGCTTCTCGGCGCGCAGCAGGTTGACGAAATTCTCGTCCGCCAGCAGTTCCCGCAGAGCGCCGGAGACGAACATCAGACAGTGCTGGGTGTATTCCGCTTTCCTGACCAGTTGCCGCTGTCGCTCGACTTCACGTTCATACGTGCGCACGAGTGCGTCCGCGGAAACCTCGGCGCGCTTCCTCGACCCTTGCTTGTTGGCGGATCGGCCGAGGGTACGGCGTTTTTCCAGGATCCGTCTGACATCCATCAACGGTTTGCCGCGTAGCTTGCCGGACTCATAGGCATCCTGCAGGGCGGCCTGTACCGACTTGTCGTCGTTACCGGCGCCATGGATGGTCAAGGCCACGTTGAGTGGGATTTGGCCACGCTCAACGCCAACGACCAGCCGCTCCTCGCCTTCTTCCAGCAGGGTCAGCATGCCCTGAACGTAGTGCGGGGTCATGCCGATCTTGGTGGCGATTTCCTTGGGTGAATGTCCCTTGGCGCGCAGGGCTGTGATGCTGGCCAGATTCTCCAGCGGCTTCTCCTGGCGGCGGGCAATGTTCTCGACGAGGCTCATCAGGAAGGCATCCTCGTCGCTGATCTCGACCACGATGGCCGGGATTTCCTTCTCACCGAGGTTGCGAAACGCCGTCAGCCGGCCCTCGCCGAATACCAGCACATACCGTTGCTCGCCGGATTCTGTGGTGCGCGGTGTCACCTTGATCGGCTTCTTGAGGCCGATGTCCTTGATGTTGCCGACGATGACGTTGAACGCCTTGCCGTTCCGGTCGCGGGGGTTGAGCACATCGATCTTGTCGATCGGGATCATGCGGATTTCTTCGCGGGCTTGCTTCGGGCTCATGCCGCCCTCCGTATGCGGGTGCGTCCGGCCATGCCGTAGAGGTAGTCGAGGGTTTCGAAGCGGTAGCTGTCGAACTCGATGGCGTTCTGCTCGGCCAGCTGGATCTTGGGCTGGCCGAAATCGAGCCGGGGTAACAGGTAGTAATCCATTGGCCCCTGGTTGTCAGGGTCGAGACGAATGGCCACCGTGATGTCCGGTT
>JBAZJC010000171.1:0-3407 GCA_041651495.1 Candidatus Omnitrophota bacterium
AACGAGATCCTCGAGGAATCAGTACGAAATCTTCCGGGTGGGTTCCAGACGCGCGTGAAACTCGCGGCGATGCTTTTGGGAAATCCCAATTTCTTGATCCTTGACGAACCCAGCAATTATTTGGATTTGAGCACATTGATCCTTTTGGAGAATTTTCTGCTTAATTTTAAAGGCGGGTATCTGGTCGTTTCCCACGACCGGGAATTCCTGAAGCGGACCTGCGACCATACCCTTGAGGTCGAGAACGGAGGACTTACTCTTTATCCCGGAGATATCGAAGAGTATTTTGAGTTCAAGGAGGAACAGCTCGCCCAAAAACAGGCTTACAATCGTGGTCTTGATAAAAAGCGGGAGCAACTCCAAACCTTCATCGACCGGTTCAAAGCCAAGGCCTCCACGGCGACGCGTGCGCAATCAAAAATGAAACAACTCGCGAAGCTCAAGACGATCGAAATCGCACATCCCATGAGCACGGTCAAGATCCATATTCCGCCAGTGGAACCGAAGGCGGGGGTTGCGGTCACCTGCGAAGATCTTGTGATCGGTTATCCAGAAAAAGATGTCGCGCAAGACATTCAGATCGAGATCGATCGCGGGAAACATGTCGCGGTGCTGGGCAATAACGGCGAAGGAAAAACAACATTTCTTAGAACGCTTGCGGGGGATCTTGCACCCAAAGGAGGAAAGGTTCGCTGGGGGACCGGGCTCAAGGTGGCTTATTATGCCCAGCATGTCTTTGCGGTACTTGATCCGAAGGATGATGTTTACACTTATCTTTTGCGTGAAAGCGTTGATGGCGTGACCCGTCAGGATGTTCTCAATATGGCGGGAAGCTTTCTTTTTAAAGGGGATGATGTCGAAAAAAAAGTGAAAGTTCTGAGCGGCGGCGAGCGGGCGAGGCTTGTTCTTGCGGGGATCCTTCTTTCAAAGAGCCATGTTCTGCTTCTCGACGAGCCGACGAACCATCTGGACTTTGAAACCGTGGAAGCCTTGGGGCGTGCGCTTAAATCTTTCTCCGGCACCGTGATTTTTATCAGCCACGACCGGACTTTTGTGAATCTTCTGGCGTCTAGCATTCTTGAGGTGAAAAAAGGCCGTATTCTTCATTATCCGGGAAGCTATGAAGATTATGTTTACCACTTGGAACAGGTGGCCCGTGGCGAAGAAGAGGATATCGACGACAATATTATGCCGGCACCTCCCAAAGATACGACTGCACGCGAAACGGTAAAGGCGTCCGCGAAAAAAAACGAACACAAGTCCGAACTCGCCAAGCTCAGAAAGCAAATGGAAAAAGCCGAAGGTCGTGCGCGCCATTTCACCGAGGAACGTGATAAGATCCTTGCGGAGATGGCGAAAAACCCGCTTCATTACTCCAAGGAACGCAATGTCCGCCTCAAAGAGATCCAGATCCGGATCGAAGCGGCCGAAGGGGAATGGAGTTCCTTGGGGAAGAAAATGGAAAAACTTCAAAAATGAAAAACTTTGACCGTCATAACCGTCCAGAAAGAGGACCCCACCGACACCGCGGCGAGCGTCGTTCAGGATCTGCGCGACAGGGACAGAATCCTTTTCGTCCTTTTTACAGACCGCCGCAAGAAGAACCGCGGCGTGTGATACCCGGAGACGAGCAGAAATTTTTTGCCAGCACAGCCGTCGATCCCTCGCCGCGCATCCGGCTTGAGGATGGTTCACAGGAACTTACGATGCGTGTCATGGATATCATAACGCCGATCGGCATGGGGCAGCGCGGGCTGATTGTGGCTCCTCCGGGTTCTGGAAAAACAACTTTTCTTAAACATCTTTGCCATGCCGTGGCAAAAAGCCGTCCGGAGATGAAACTTTATTGTCTTTTGATCGACGAAAGACCCGAGGAGGTCACGGATTTCCGACGCAGTGTGACGGCCGAGGTCCGGTGGTCCTCGTCCGACCAACCTTACGATCATCACATCCAGACGGCTCGGGAGCTTATGCAGCAAGTGTATCGTGAAGTCGCCGCAGGCGCAAACGTGATGGTTTTGGTCGATTCCCTGACCCGTTTAGCGCGGGTGCATAACGCGGAGCAGCGCTCCAGCGGCAGGACACTTTCCGGCGGCGTGGACGCGCGTTCGATGGAAGTACCACGTCGGATTTTCGGATCTGCCCGCAAGATCGAACACGGAGGATCGCTTACGATCCTTGCGACGATCCTCGTGGATACCGGAAGCCGTATGGACCAACTTATCTTTGAAGAATTTAAAGGTACGGGTAATATGGAGATATTCCTATCGCGCGAGATCTCGAACCAGCGCATCTATCCGGCGGTGGATATATCAAAAAGCGGGACGCGCAAGGAAGAACTTCTTTTTACGCCGGAGGAACTGGAACCGGCGCGCCGGATACGCCGCGCCTTGGCCGGGCTTAAACCTATTGAAGCGATCAGTGCTCTGATCGAACAGCTCAAGAAATATCCGGCGACGAAAGACCTTCTCGTGGCTGTGAGTAAATTGCAGTGACTCGTGATAATATGGAGAAAAACGATCTCGGGATGCAGCCGCTTGATGTCTTGATGACCAAGCACGGGCTTTCAAATCACGCACTGGTCGCGGCCTCGACCGAGCAGCTTTCTCATAAAGTGGTGCAAAAAGCGCGTAAGGGGAGGCGTCTTACACCCAAGGCCAAGACCAAGATCCTGGAGGCCTTGCATAACGCGCTTCCTGAAAAAAAGTTTGCTCATCGAGACCTTTTTAATTATTAAAGTATTTTTGATCTCAAAAAGATCCCTGCAGGGTGAACTGTCGGAGGGTTGAAAAAGAAATGGGAGATATCAAAAGGCCATGAAGAAAAAAAAGATCGAAGGCAATTTTCCGAAAGGCGTGGAGCTGTTGCGTGATTCCATGCTAAATAAAGGGATGGCTTTCACCCAGGAAGAACGGGAGGCTTTCGGGCTTTTGGGACTGCTCCCGGCTTGTACGAATTCCCTGAAAGACCAGGCCCGGCGCGCTATGGACAATGTCCGCCGCAAAAGTTCGGATCTTGAAAAATATATTTATCTGACCGCACTCCAGGAACGCAACAAAACGCTTTTCTACCACATTCTCGTCGATCATATGGCCGAGGTGATGCCGATCGTGTATACGCCGACCGTGGGAAAGGCGTGTCAGGAGTACGGGCAAATTTTCAGAAGCAGTCATGAAGGACTGTTCATTGCCGCACAATACAGGGGACAAATAAAAAAGATCCTGGGAAATTGGCCCCGTAAGGATGTGCGTATTATTGTGGTGACGGACGGGGAAAGGATTCTCGGTCTCGGGGACCTCGGGTCGGACGGGATGGGGATCCCCGTGGGGAAGCTCATGCTTTATACCGGCTGTGCCGGAGTCCATCCCAAACATTGTTTGCCGGTAGTGTTGGATGTCGGAACCAAT
>JBAZJC010000172.1:0-3405 GCA_041651495.1 Candidatus Omnitrophota bacterium
TTCCAGAATAACATCGAAGTCACGGAGCTCATCGCAAAAAAACTGGCCGAATACATCACAGTGATCAAGCCTTCGCGCTTTTTGGACCTTTATGCCGGCGTCGGAACTTTTCCGCTTCTCGTGGCCCACGATGTGCCGGAGACCCATTGCTTTGAGGACAACCCCTTCAGCACAGGCTGCCTCAGGAGAAATGTTAAAGAATTGGAATTGCCTCTGGCGGGTATTTTCGCGGGAAAAGTCGAGAAAACCTTCCCGCGTTTTATTGTTCACAGTCCCAATACCAATCAATCGAAGCGAAGCGGTCCCAATACTTATCAATTACCGCAAAGCGATAATTGGGGCAGTCCTTGTCCCCATCCTGAAGAAGAAATGAAAGACAAGGACAGCCCTAAGCCCGGGGCACTGGTCTTCATGGACCCGCCGCGACAAGGGATTGCATCGTCTCTGGCCGACTTTTTGTCCAAGGAGGATGTGGGAGAGAACATTTTTTACCTTGCCTGCGATCTTCAGATCCTCTTGCGGGACTTAAAGCAGATCCTCGCTGCGAACCGTTACAAGGTCCGGGAAGTCATTCCCTTCGATATGTTCCCCCGCACGAAGCACATTGAGGTGCTTGTCTGGCTGGCTAAAATTTAAGTGGTTTTTCCCGCAACAGCACCACTGGCCCAAGCCCAAGCGAGATTGTAACCTCCGCGGCGGCCCTGTACGTCAAGGATCTCTCCCGCGAAATAAAGGCCTTTCTGGAGGTTGGACTCAAGTGACACTGGATCTACTTCTTCTGCCGGGATCCCGCCCGCCGTGAATTCCGCTTCATTCCAGCCGCGTGTGCCGATCACTTTGAATTCTTTGTTCTTAAGTATATGGGCGATCGATGAAGCATCGGCATTTTGGACCTCGCCTCGGAGAGCGAGGAAAAATTTGTGCGTCAAAAGCCCTTCCAGCAAATTCTCACGCTTCACGCCTTTTTCAAAACGGCGGGAGAATTCTTCCGTCAAAGCGGCCTCGCCCATGAAAGGAACCAGGTCTACCATCACGGTGATATTTTTAATCAGGTTGCGGTTTAAAGCGATTGAGATCTCATCGCTCACGTCCAGGATCGCGGTCCCGGAAAGACCGTATTGTGTGAAAAGAATCTCTCCGGATACGGTCCGGACATTCTTTCCGTTGATACAACTTGTGACCTTTGCGCGAACCTTTTGGCCTTGAAGAAAATGACAGCAAGGATCTTTCACGAGCAAAGGGACCGTGCTCGGAACCGGTTCAATGATCCGGTGTCCAAACACTGCGGCGAGCGCATAGCCGTTCCCATCTGCGCCAAGCGCCGGATAGGACTTCCCGCCGGAGCACAAAATGATCTTGTGACATGTTTCTTTTTCTCCGGTTTTGGCGCAAACTTCAAATCCGTTTTTCACCACACGAATATTTTTTATTTCACAGCCAAGATTGATCGTTACCTTGAGCCTCTCAAGTTCTATCTCAAGCACTTTTAGTACCGAGGCCGCCTGATTCGTTACCGGGAAGATCCGGCCCATTTCATCCGCGTAAGTCGCAAGACCCAGTTCTCTAAAGAACTCAAGCATGGCTTCTTTCCCGAATTGGCCAAAAACCGAACGAACAAGCGTCTGACCGCCGGAGTTATAAAAAGAGGCATCAAGGGCATCATTTAGGAGATTGCAGCGGCCGGCACCCGTGATGAGTAGTTTTTTTCCGATCTTCGGCATCTTTTCACACACAAGGACCGATGCGCCCTTGTGTTTCGAGGTGATCGCTGCCATGATCCCCGCCGCGCCGCCGCCGACCACGATCACATCATACTGGGCCATAGTCGCTCCTTTCTTTCGGGAAACGGGGAACGGAGAACGCAGAACCTTTTCGGTTCAGCATTTCCTTTCTTCTTGGTTGAACCAATTCACGCTGGAATTGTCGTTCCTTGTGAGTCTTGGCGGTCACGACCGGCTCACCGGTCATCGGATGTTTGCCCGTGTAATACATGCAGGTTGAAACCGTCATGGGAAGCGGCATAAAATCCTGCACCTGCTCCGGATGCATTCGCTTTGCGGACAGATACGCGGCAAGCTCCCTGGCATTTCCGTCCGTGCACCCCGGATGTGAACTGATGAAATAATTCACGAGATATTGTTCTTTTCCGGCTTTCCGGTTCATGGTCTTGAACCGTTCGGCAAACCGCTCATAGACCCTGAACGGCGGTTTATTCATTATCTTGAGTACCGCGTCCGAGGCATGTTCCGGAGCAACTTTCAGCTGGCCGCTTACGTGACTCTTGCAAAGCGCCTCAAGATACGCATCCGATTCTTTTTCCACAAGCAGGTCATACCGGAGACCGCTTTGGATGAAAAGGTGCTTTACTTTCGGGACGGCCAGAACTTCTTTCCAGACTTCCATGGATTTTTCATATCCAAGCTTCAGATTCTCGCACTTCTTGGGCATCATACACTGCTTCGTGCGACAAGCCCCGGAGTGTTCCCATTGATCGCATGCCGCACCGTAGAGATTCGCGGTGGGACCCCCCAAATCGGTGATTGTCCCCTTGAATTCTCGCGGCGCCGCAACTATTCGAACTTCGTTCAGGATCGATTCTTTGCTACGGCTCTGGATCATGCGCCCCTGATGCGCAAAAAGAGAGCAGAAGCTGCATTCCCCCACACAGCCACGGTGCGATGTAATGGAAAAACGCACGGTTTCAAATCCCGGAACGCCTCCTGCCTTTTCATAAACCGGATGCCAATCACGGGCAAAAGGCAAACTGTAGTAATGATCCAGCTCGGCGGTCGTAAGCGGCAACGCGGGCGGTTCCTGGATCACGAACCGGGTGCCGTGTTTCTGGATCACCGGCTTCCCACGAACAGGATCGCCTTCAAGATACGCGAGCTTGAATGCCTCATTGAACTTGTCTTTATCGGTGCTTACTTCTTCATAGGAAGGCAACGTGACGGCGTTTTCGAAACCCTCGTTGCTGCTCCGGACGATCACGGTGCCCCGGATATCTTTCATCTTTTTGATGTCTTCCCCGTCGTTCAGGCGTCTCGCGATCTCACGAACCTGGCTCTCTCCCATACCGTAAATCAGAATGTCCGCTTTTGCGTCAACCAGGATCGAACGGCGCACGTCTTCGGCCCAGTAATCGAAGTGCGCGAGACGCCGGAGACTCGCCTCAACGCCGCCAAGTACCACGGGCACTCCGGGAAAAAGTTCTTTGACTTTGTTTGTATAAACGATCGTCGCGCGATTGGGCCTTAGACCCGACCGGCCCCCCGGAGAGTAATCATCCGTGCGCCGCGGTTTCTTGCTCGCGGTATAATTGCTCACCATGGAATCGAGATTGCCGGCCGAGATCCCGAAAAAAAGTCTGGGACACCCGAGCGCAAGAAAATCCCCGCAGGTTTT
>JBAZJC010000173.1:0-3401 GCA_041651495.1 Candidatus Omnitrophota bacterium
CCGGAAGATTCCCTACCAACCTGCCTCACTCCGCCCGGATTTTGACTGGCAGACCTATGTGAACAACTATGAAGATCTTCGTGCGGCCGGGATCGATACGAAAGAAAAAGCGATCGAGCACTGGTTGAAACAGGGGAAGCGGGAAGGAAGAACCTACCTCAAGCTCACGGCCCTGGCGAACACCTCTTTGTTCGGTTTCAATCTCCTTGGGCACTCTGGCAATGCGAACGATGTCATTCAGGGCTCCAAAGAAAAAGCTATGGAATATTGGCTAAAACATTGGGCAGAGAAAACTTCTTCATAAAACAAAACGCAAAAACCGCAAAGGTTTTGATACCGGGGCAAAACGGGCACTTTATCGACGTTCGGTGTCCGGCATCGAACTTTTGTGCTTAGCGCAACAGAAAGGCCGCTTGAACATTCTCGGGATCTCAGCGTTTTATCATGATAGTGCGGCATGCCTCGTCCGGGACGGAGAGATCGTCGCGGCGGCGCAGGAAGAGCGCTTTTCGCGGAAAAAGCATGATTTCTCATTCCCGAAGCATGCCATTGATTTCTGTCTGAAAAAGGGTGGAATCAAAACCTCCAGCCTTGATTGCGTCGCATTTTATGATAAGCCGTTCCTCAAATTTGAGCGTATCCTCGAAACCTATCTCTCTTATGCGCCGCACGGGATCGCCTCGTTCCTTCAAGCCATTCCTCTTTGGATCAAACAAAAACTTTGGATAAAGGACTCCCTACGGACTGTTCTCGGTTTTGACGGAAAAATTATTTTTCCGGAACATCACGAGTCCCATGCTGCCTCGGCGTTCTTTCCGTCACCTTTTCAGGAAGCTGCCTTCCTGACTATGGACGGCGTGGGCGAGTGGACGACCACAAGTTATGGCGTGGGGAAAGGAAATAAGATTGATATTTTCGCCGAGATCAAATTCCCGCATTCCCTGGGCCTCCTTTATTCCGCATTCACTTATTACACCGGCTTCAAGGTCAATTCCGGGGAGTACAAGGTCATGGGCCTCGCCCCGTACGGCAAACCGGTCTACAAGGACCTGATTCTGAAGGAATTGATCGATCTGAAAGACGACGGTTCGTTCAAGCTCAACATGAAGTATTTCGATTACTGCGCCGGACTCCGCATGACAAACGACCGCTTTCACAAACTCTTCGGTGCGCCCCCGCGAAAGCCCGAATCCCGTCTTACGCAGCGCGAAATGGATCTCGCCCGCTCAATCCAGGAAGTGACGGAGGAAATCATGCTCCGGATCACACGCCATATTCATAAGGTGACGGAGCAAAAGAACTTGTGCCTTGCCGGAGGCGTAGCCCTTAACTGTGTCGGCAACGGCCGTATTCTTCGCGAAGGCCCGTTTGAGAATATCTGGATACAACCGGCTTCCGGCGATGCCGGCGGCGCCTTGGGCGCGGCTTATTTTGCCTGGCATCAATACCTTCAAAAACCGAGGTCCGCAAACGGAAAAACGGACAACATGCGCGGATCTTATCTCGGGCCCGAATTCTCGGACGCCGAGATCGAGGCATTTCTGTCAAAGTTCGAGATCCCGTTCGTCCGTCTTAAAGACGAAGAACTTACGGAAAGAGTCGCCGACCTGCTCGCACAGGAAAAAGTGATCGGTTGGTTCCAAGGCGCCATGGAATTCGGTCCCCGGGCGCTGGGCGGCCGCTCCATTATCGGGGACCCGCGTTCGCCCAAGATGCAGGAACAGATGAACCTCAAGATCAAATTCCGAGAAAGTTTCCGACCATTCGCACCTTCCATCATCGCCGAGAAAATCTCGGACTATTTCGAGATGAAAGCGGAAAGCCCTTACATGCTTCTCGTCGCGCCGGTTCAGAAAAAATGGCGCTGTGAAATGACGGGAGATGAGAAAAAGCTTGAGGGAATCGAACTCTTGAACGTAAAGCGTTCTGAGATCCCGGCTGTCACGCATGTCGACTATTCCGCACGCGTTCAGACCATCACGGAGACCCAGAACCCGCGATTTTACCGGCTTCTTAAAAAATTTGACGAGAGGTACGGCAGTCCGGTCATGATCAACACTTCGTTCAACGTACGGGGAGAACCGATCGTCTGCACACCCGCGGACGCCTACCGGTGTTTCATGCGCACGCACATGGACTATTTGGTCCTGGGGAACTATCTTCTCGATAAGTCCGGGCAGAAACCTCTTGAGAAGGACCGTGAATGGATGAAGGAGTTTAGGCTCGACTAAGGAATTTATGGTCATCGCAGAAATTAAAAAGATAGAAAGCAGTCCCCAAAAACTCCGGGAGTTCGGTCTCGTAGTCGGGGGGGTCTTGTGCACGTTAGGCATTTTGCTCTTGTGGCGCGGCCGGGAAAGTTACCCCTATTTTCTCGTCCCGGGTCTCATTTTTGTAATCGCGGGCGCAGTAAGCCCGGCAAACCTGAAGCCGCTTCAAAAAGCATGGATGACGCTCGCAATCCTAGGGGGCTGGGTCATGACCCGCGTGTTTCTTTCGATCCTTTTCTATCTCGCGATCACGCCGATCGGTTTGATCCTACGTCTTAGGGGAAAGGACCTGTTGGACCAGAAGCTCGAGCCAAAAAAACAAAGCTATTGGAAGATGCGGTCTCAAACCCCGCGTGGCCTTGACAGCTACGAAAAGCAGTTCTGAGTTTTTCATTTCGGCCCCAGGCAGCATCTGCTAGTATATCTCCCATTCAAACAGGAACAGGAGGTGTTGTGGGCAAATTGAGTATTTTGAAGGAATTCTGGGATTTTCTAAAGGTCCGCAAGAAATGGTGGCTGACACCCATTGTGGTGATCATGGTCCTGTTGGGCGCCCTGATCGTTTTTTCGCAAGAGTCCACGCTTGCACCGTTCATCTACACTCTTTTTTGATAACCCATGCCATCCTATCCCTTCAAAAGTCTGTGGAAACGGGCTTTGGCCGGATGTTTTGACGCGATCGGCCGAGTCTGTTTTTTTCCGCTGCGGCCGCTGCGAAAGCCCTTGAACCCCGCGGCCGTCCGTCGCATCCTTGTGATCCGCCTGGACCATATCGGCGACGTCGTCATGTCCCGGCCCGTGATCCGGGCGCTCTATAAAAAATTTCCACATACCGCAATCGATCTTCTTGTGACGGAGGATATCGCGCCGCTTTTTGAGCATTCCAAAGAGATCCGGACTGTGATCGTGTCCAAACATGCGTGGTTCAACCGGAGCGCTTCCTTTGTGCAGGAATGCCTCGAGTTCTGGCGTCTCCTTGGCATTCTGGCAATGCGAATGATGTCATTCAGGGCTCCAAAGAAAAAGCTATGGAATATTGGCTAAAACATTGGGCAGAGAAAACTTCTTCATAAAACAAAACGCAAAAACCGCAAAGGTTTTGATACCGGGGCAAAACGGGCACTTTATCGA
>JBAZJC010000174.1:0-3397 GCA_041651495.1 Candidatus Omnitrophota bacterium
GCCCTCAATTCCATAAAATGCGGAAACTTTTTTTTGATCTTTAAAAGAAGGGTCTTGATCGGGCCTTGGATGGTGGTATCGAGAGGGTAATGCATTAAAAAACAAGGGGCAATGCCGACGAGCGACTCCCCGTCATAGGCAAGAATGTAATGCCATTCAAATTGTTCAAGCCCCGCCTCTTGCAGGGTTTTAAAAAAATAATAGCTTTCGGGGATGTTCGGATAGACCTGGTTCCACGCTTCGGGAGAGATCTTTGTAACATCTGTAAAGATCTTCGTACGCAAATCGATACTTTTTCTTTCGGGCTTTTCCGGTTCCGCGACTGCTAAGCCTGCCGGCGAGTTTTCAAACATGGGCGGGTGCCTTTTGCAAAGGCTTTTTCGTTTGCTCAAAGAACGCACAAACATCCTTTAGATCGCAAAAGGGTGTATGGAATTTCCTTTCGGCCTCAAGATGGCTTGCGAGACTGTCTTTGGCAAAAACAATATCTGCCTCGAGTGCCGGGCAAACGTCCGAAAGACCGTCTCCGACATAGATCGTTGTCTTGTTCTTGTGCCCCCGGACATGGATTTTTTTACAATGGGCACATTTGCGGCGGCATTCTTTGGAGTGATAAGGAAATAACGGTATGAGACGGTCTTTTTTAAAATCTAAATGGTTGGCAAAAACCTTGGCCCGTAGGATCCCATAGTGACGCAAAATGGTCCTTATAATTACAGTGAAACTATCGCTAACAATCACAAAAGGAATACTCCGGTGACGAAGGATTCGAAAAAGTTTCAGGGCAAAAGGATCCAAAGGGATTTGTTTCACATACTTTTCGAGCTCCGCACGGGTCACACGAACGGACCGCAGTTGAGCCTCAAGACATTGCCGGGAACCGATCTTTCCCTCTTTCCACGCCTCTTCATGGACCATCCACTTCTGGTCTATAGAAAACTTTCCGATGACCGCATCCAGAACATCCAAACTAGTGATTGTGTTGTCGAAATCGAGGAAAACCATCGGCGGCTTGTTTTTTGGGACGCTAAAACTCATAAGTCTTCTTCTTTTCCGTTAGGCGTTTCACCGGGTTGTACGCCGCGGATACGGCAAAAAAATTCATTCATCTTTTGCGCCACCGTTCTGCGTTCTTGGTCGGCCGTAATAACATGATATGAGTTATGCAAAAGCACTATTTCTTTCTCTTTTGAAGCAACGTTGTCGTGAATGAACTGCGAATTTTTGACGCTGGTCATATCGTCCTCGGAGGCTTGGATCAGTTGAACGGGGACACGGATCCGGGACATTTTTTTCATCAGGTTCCGGATTAACAGGCGTAATTCGCAAAGCAACGTAACGGGGAAATAGGGGTAACCGTATTGTGCTACCTCAGAAACATCCTCAAGCGAAGCATTTTTGTAATATTCATGGACCTTGCTGCGGATACGTTCATTTTTGATCCCATAAGGCGGTTCTTCTTTAAAATAGGCAAAATAACGAATCGGAGTGAAATACGCAAGTGGCAGCAAACAGTGGGTCCATGGAATATTCCACCCGTCATAGAAAAGTGTTGGAGAAAGACCGGTCACGCCAGAGACCCGTTCCGGGAATTCCTCGGCTAACAAAAGAGCGCATAACGCGCCCATAGAAAGCCCGGCCGCGAATACTTTTTGATCTGCGGGGATCTTCAGAAGCGTTTCTTTGACCGACCGGTAAAATTCCTGCCACTTGGCCCGCTTCAGGATATGAAGCGGCTCCCCATGATGTGCAAGCCGGGGGCAAAGAACAGAATAACCTCTCCGGTAAAAAAAGTTGGCCAATCCTTTCATTTCATTCGGTGTGCCGGTTAACCCGTGGATCAAAAGGACTGTTGCCTGCGAAGGTTCTGCGCTGTATTCCAACCCATTCATTGGAATGGGAGGCGAAGATCGCCGGGGTAAACGAAGACAAAATTTAACTGCCATAGTCCTTATTTCTTGTTATTTTGATTTTGCTCGAGTGATAAGTTGGTCCAAAAGTACCGCAGCCAGATCTATTTCTTGTTCCGTGATCTCAAGTGACGGGGCCAGTGTGATCACGTTCTTGTAATAGCCTCCGATGTCCAACACAAGCCCTATGGGTTGTCCCTCAGTCTCTAGGTCACCTTCTAATCCGATCTGGAACATCCGGTCGGCAAGCGCACGGCTAGGTGTTAGACCGTCCTTTTCACACATCTCCATACGCATCGCCATCCCCAAACCATCCACATCCCCGATCTCGGGATGTTTGTGTTGAAGCCGGCGCAGTTGCTCAAGAAAATAAGCGCCCTTGGTCATCACCTTAGGACCGAAATCCTGTTCACCAAGGATCTTCATGACCTCCAGACCGGCCGCGGTACCGAGCGTGTTGGAAGAGAATGTTGAGTGGGTGGACCCGGGACCGAATTTCTCTGGAGTGATCAGATCTTCCCGTGCCCAAATCCCTGAAAGCGGGTTCAGGCCGTTGGTCAAGGCCTTGCCAAAAACAAGAATATCGGGCTGGACATCAAAATGCTCAAGCGCCCACATCTTCCCGGTCCTGAAAAATCCCATTTGGATCTCATCATCCACTACAAGAATTCCGTGGTCACGGCATATTTTTGCAAGCCGCTTGAAATAATTTTTCGGAGGAATGACATAGCCTCCTGTGCCCTGGACCGCTTCAATAAAAAAAGCTCCGAACTCCGCGCGTTTTGTTTTGGGGTTCCAAGTCCCCGTGTATTCATGTTCGAATTTTCGCTCAAACTCACGGATAAAGTAGTCTTCGGCGGCCTTAGGATCGCGCGGGAATGGCGAACGGAACACGTAAGGAAAGGGAACAAATTCGGCCCGGTCCCCGAATTCTCCGTAGGCTTCACGGTAACGATAGGAGGATGTGATCGCCGACGCAGCCAGCGTGCGACCGTGATAGCCGCCTTCAAAAGCAAACATCCTGGAGCGACCGGTATATTTGCGCACCAGCTTCAAAGCATCTTCCACGGCCTGGGAACCGCCCACGTTAAAATGAACGCGCCCTTTTAAACCAAAGCTTTTTTTGACACTTTCGACGACTTGTTCTGCAAGTTCTATCTTTTCCCGATGAAGATACTGGCAGGCTAGTTGCGGAAGCTTATCAATCTGCCGTTTGAGAGCGTCGTTGACCCGGGTATTGCCGTAACCCAGGTTCACGGCCGAGTACCACATTTGGAGATCCAAATAGGACTTCCCCGTTGTATCATAAAGATAACTTCCCTCGCACCGGTCGAAGATCTTAGGATGTTCAGCATAATGCACCGTATCGCCATACGAGCAGACCTCTCTTTCAACAGCCAGGAGGGTTTCCTCTTCCTTAGTGGAAATGGGCGGCAGAGAACAAGCGGTTTTTTTATCCAACTTAAATTCCTCCAAAAATTTTTAAA
>JBAZJC010000175.1:0-3360 GCA_041651495.1 Candidatus Omnitrophota bacterium
CCATGGCCATGGCCGGGGTTGCGGCGGGATGTGACGGCCTGATGATTGAAGTCCATCAGAATCCCGAAGAGGCCAAAAGTGACGGAGAACAGTCGGTATTGCCGGAGCAATTCGACGAAATGATGAAAAAGGTTCGTCTCATTGCACATGCGGTGGGACGGGACATTTAAAATCCGGGGAACGTAATATTTTTTACGTTCAGCGTTTGCCGTTCCCCGTTCCCCAAAATAGTCTGATAAATATTATCAAGGTAAAGAAGGTGAATTAGTGTTCAAGAAGATAGCTATTGTAGGACTTGGGTTGATGGGCGGCTCGCTCGCTGTGGCGTGTCGGAAAAAATTTCCCAAGGCCCGGATTACCGGAATCAGTCGCAGCCGCGAAGCCCTTACACTTGCCAAAAAAAAGAAATGGGTCCATGAAGCCACACAGGATGTGCTGCTCGGCACGCATGGTGCGGATCTTGTAGTGCTTTGCACACCCGTCGACACTTTCCTGCCTTACCTTAAAGCGATCGACAAAGTTTGTGCGAAAGACGCCTTGGTCATGGATGTCGGAAGCGTCAAGATATCCGTTCTGAAAGAAGTGAACTCGCATAAGTGGAAGAACCTTTCCTTTGTCGGATGCCATCCCATGGTCGGTTCTCACAAACGGGGGATTGAAGTGGCCTGTCCGAAACTTTATGAGCAAGGTATCGTGATTTTGACTCGGACAAAGAAAACTTGCCCCGAAAGTTACAGGAAAGCCTGGAAATTCTGGGCGCGGTTTTCGAAAAAAGTCGTTCACCTTACTCCGCAATTGCACGACAAATTGATCAGTGAAATCAGCCATCTCCCGCACGCGATCGCGGTCTGCCTGGCCCAGACAGCCTCGCGTCAAGCCCTGCCTTTTGCGGCGAAAGGTTTTCGGGACACGACCCGCATCGCTGCGTCTGCCTCGTCTGTTTGGCTTCCTATTTTTGAGGCCAATAAAAAGTACATTCTCGCGGATCTTGTTCGCTTCGAAAGAGAACTAAAACGTTTTAAAAAAGCCCTCCGCAGACCGGAGCCCTCCGCACTTAGGTGTTATCTCGATACTGCTGGGAGGCGGCGCCGAAGCATCTAATCTGTACCGTTCCCGCGCGGCCGGTGTATAAATAAAATGAGCTGAAGACGGTTTTCCCTATACAAATACTCTTTTGCCGCTCCCGTTGACAAATCATTAAAACATGTTAGGTTTAAGCTAAAAGCGGATTTGATATATAAAGGGTTTGAATAGTGTTTTTTATAGCCTGCAAGAAAGGTGAGCGGTGAGCGTGGATACTGAAAAAAGTCGGCAAACAAGGGGAGGTTTTGGCAAGCGTTTCCGCTGCCTCGTGGCGTGCGTGGCGACGATTAGCTTTATTTTTACCAACACCGTGATTGTTGCGCCATCCGCAGCCAATGCTTCCGGTTCAAACACAGTGTCCGGTGCAGGCACGCTTGTCCTTCCCGAATTTGGAGCCATTGATGAGTCCCACATCGGGGTCCTCGATAAAACTGTTATTTATATCCAGGATGCCCACGACTCCCTGGAAGCCCAGGAAAATATTGCCGGGCTCATCACACACCTCACCACAAAACAGGGCGTCAAAACAGTTTTTGAAGAAGGCTGCGAAGGTTCGGTCCCGACGGATGAACTTTTTTCCGGGGTCTCTGAAGCGGACGTAAAAGAAAAGGTCTCCTATTTCTTTCTGGATCAGCTTCGCATCGGTGCGGCCGAGTATGCCCATATCAATCGCGACAGGGCGAAAGGGGATTTCAAGCTCATTGGGGCTGATTCGATCCGGCTTCATCTCCAGAATATCATCTGGTCCCTTGAGGCCGCAAAGACCAAAAAAGAAACTGAAAAAGACCTGGCAGAGCTCACAAGACATATCAACCGCCTTGCTGAGCGCAATTTTCCAAAGCCTGTCAGGGAATGGTTGAAACTGAAGGACAGATTTGCTTCCGACAGACTTCCTCTTTTTGATTACATCCAGCGCACCCGGAAGATCCTCTTGGGGGAAATAACCCCTGAGGCTTTCAAACAAAAGTTCCCGGATCTCTCACTTTTAATGGAAGCCCGGGATTCACAAGACGAAGTCGTTCTGAATAAGATCGGGAGTATCAATGCCAAAACGCTTTTTCAGGAGATCGATGGCATGGAAAATCAGATCTCTCGAAGTTTTCTCGGAAAGGAACGCGACCAGCAGACGTTCCAGTACCTCAAGACCCTTTCCCTGATCGGACGTCTCAATAATCTCGAAGTCACGCCGGCCGAATATGAAATTGCCAAAGCGGCAGTCCGGAACCTCGACACAAAGCAACTTGCAGAATTCATAGTCAAACAGACGAAACGGAGCCTAGTCCTTTCCAAGCAATGGGAAACCAACCTGAAATCGGCGGAGAGTTTCTATGAGACTGCCCATGCCCGTGATTACTCCATTGAAGCAGCCCTGAGCCGGTTTTTAAAAGATCCTAACGAGAAAACCGCAGTCCTGGTTTACGGCGGTTTCCACAAGTCCGGCATCAAAGACATCTTTACAAAGCTCGGACTTTCTTATCACATCGTGTCGCCCAAGATTACAAAGGCAGACCCGGTCCACAAAGCCTATTATCAACAGCTCTTGTCCAACGGTTTTTATTCGTATGAAATGCCAAAAAACGCGGGCCGTTTTACACGCACAATCGGTTATCCGGAAATAGTCCGGTCCGAGACAAAAGTTCTGCCACCGCTCCGGACTTACATTGAGAACATCGCCGCACGTGTCCGAGAGCTTCCCGCCAAATTGCCGAATTTTGAAATAGCCAACCGGATCCGGAACGCCGGAGTTGGTCTTAAATCCATTACCACAGCAATCGCTCTATTTGCAGCTGTCATGAGTTCCCCGCTTGGGGCCCAAGGCCAAGGCATTCCAACTCAAGCTCAAGTGTCTCGTGAACCCGTTACAATGGAGCAGCGGATAAGTGTAGTAAAAGCTGCTGCGCAGAAAGTGGCTCCTAAGCCTTTAACATCGGTTCTGGCTGAGACTCCAGCGCCGTCAATTACACCCAGCGCTCAAGATACGCAAAATTACCTGCTCCCTTGGATTCTCAAGGCAAAAGGGAATCCTAATTTTGCGGCGAACCTTAAATTAGAGGGTCAACAAGTCTCGTTTGTAGTAGGGAACGTGAGTAATTCTTATGCTACCCCGGTGTCTTTGTTTTCTTTACCCGTTGATCAAGTGGGGAGTTTTAGACTTCCTTGGAATGTTTCTGCCAATGGATCAAATGTTTATGTTAGTGTCAACGGGCCTGCTGGCGAAGCCTCTTCTTTCGGAAGTTATTCAGCCATTTTTCAGATGGTCGATGGTTCTCCCCAGGT
>JBAZJC010000176.1:0-3324 GCA_041651495.1 Candidatus Omnitrophota bacterium
TGTGTCTTTTGGCCGGGTTTATTTCTGTTGTTTTGTGGAGTCTCGGGGCTCTCGTTTTCTAAGGTTTTTATTCGAAAAGCCGACAATAACGGGGCGAAACATTTTGTCCCAATAAATTCATTTTCAGCCAAATAACGGAAGCGGTTTTTAAAATCGCTTCCTGTCTCTAGCGGGGTAAAGGAGCCTTTTCATGACCATCGAAGATATTCTGTTGGGCGCGGTCGAAAAAGAAGCTTCGGACATTCATCTGACTGTAGGCCGACCAGTGACCTATCGCATGGTCGGGGCCCTGGTCTCGGTCGACGAAAAGCCGCTGACCCATCAGGACACCGAGGCTTTTGCCAAAGAGATCACGACCGAGATCCAGCGAAAAAGGATCGAAGAGGTCGGGGGTGTCGACTTTGGCTTTTCCTTTCAGGACAAGGCGCGCTTTCGTGTCTCCTGTTTCAAACAACAGGGCCATTTTTCCCTCATGTTGCGTCTTCTTCCTTCGAGGTTTTTCACTTTTCATGATATTGGATTGCCGGTGCAGCTGATCGAGACGTTGAAGCTCCCTCGCGGACTGGTGCTTGTAACGGGCCCCACCGGCAGCGGTAAAACGACCACGCTTGCGACCATGCTCAATTACATCAATGAAAATTTTCCGAAGCACATCATCACAATTGAGGACCCGATCGAGTTCGTGCATCATCATAAAAAGGGCGTCATTACCCAACGCGAGGTCGGGGAAGACGTTCCGAGTTTTCCTGAGGCGGTCGTGAAATCTCTGCGCCAGGATCCGGAAGTGATCCTGATCGGGGAGATGCGTGATCTGACAACCATGGAGTCCGCCATTCGCGCGGCCGAAACGGGACACCTGGTGTTCTCCACGCTCCACACGACGGGTGCCACGCGCACGGTGGACCGCATTATCGACGTTTTTCCGTCGCACCAGCAGCCGCTGGTCCGCGTTCAGCTTGCCGCCACGACCGTTACGATAATCTCGCAAGTGCTTGTGCCGCGTCTCGATGGTAAAGGACGCGTGGCCGCGTTCGAGGTCATGTTCTCAACGCCGGCCATTCGCAACCTCATTCGGGAAGGCAAAACCTACCAGATCCTTTCCGAGCTCCAGACCGGGGCGCGCTACGGCATGATCATGCTGGATGATTACCTTAAACACCTCTACGCCCAGGGCATTATCGGCTACGAAGCCGCGCTCGAAGTTGCCGTTGACTCTCGCGAGCTTGGCCCCCAGCTTTCCAAGATCCAGTTCACAAGTAAGGGGAAAGGCGGGGCAACAAGATAAATAAAACTTGACCCCATAGGGAGGCTTGAGTATTCTATGCCCGCTTTCAGGCAGGGAAAGCGATCTGAAGTCCAGGCAAAAGAGACCGAATTCAAATTTAATCCCAGCGATCAATCGCCCCTTTTAGTTCTTTCCGCGTATTTTTCCTAAGAATCTAGAGAAAACCCGAAGATCCGATCAGCAAAATGACAAAACAGACCCCGGCGAAAAATTTTCAAGGGGAAAAACTGTTCCTGGTGGACGGCAACTCCTTTTGTTACCGGGCCTTTTACGCGATCCCGAATCTGACGAATTCCAAAGGAGAGCCGACCAACGCCATTTACGGGTTCGTGACCATGATGCGCAGGCTCATGGAGGAGCAAAGACCGGCCTATGTCGCCATGTGTTTTGACCGGAAGGAACCGACATTCCGGCATGAACAATACAAGGAATACAAAGCACATCGCAAACCCATGCCCGAAGAGCTCGTAAAACAAATCGAGCCCATCAAGGAGTTCTGCCGGATTTCGAGGATGGCGATCTTTGAAAAAGCGGGTTATGAAGCCGATGATGTGATCGGGACTCTGGCGAGGCGGGGAGAAAGAGAAGGCTATCAAGTCTTCATTATCACCGGGGACAAAGACGCTTTTCAACTGGTCGATGACCGGATCAAAATTCTTCAGCCGCACAAGGAGAACCTGGTCTATGACGCCGGAAAGGTCCGCGAACGTTTTAGCGGACTTGGACCGGACAAGGTCGTGGACATTCTCGCGCTCATGGGGGATGCCTCGGACAATATACCGGGCGTGCCGGGGATCGGCGAGAAAACCGCCATCAAGCTCATCCAGGAATTTGGTTCCGTAAATGCCCTTCTCGAACATCCGGAAAAAGTTTCCTCAGAGAAACAAAGGCAAAAGATCAAAGAAAACATGGAAGACCTGAAATTGTCCAAAATGCTCGCGACGATCGATACAGATGTGCCGCTTGAGATCGATTGGAACGCCTTGCGCGTGGCCGGGCCCGACAACGCGTCCTTGATGGAATTCTTTAAACGGTATGAATTCCGGGGACTTCTGAAAAGCGTCGCGGGGCAAGGGGGAAAAGAGGCAAAGGAACGGGATTACAAAGCGATACAAACCCTTCAGGAGCTCAAGGCCTTTGCGGGAGCGCTTAAAAAAGCAAAAGCCTTCAGTTTCGACACCGAAACGACCTCGACCGATCCCATGAAGGCCGCTTTGGTCGGCATGAGCTTTTGCTGGGAACCTTTTACGGCTTATTACCTGCCCGTGTCTTCTCCGGCACAGCAAGGCCCGGGCTTGCCGCTTGATGAAGTTCTGGAAGTTTTGAAACCGGTGCTTGAGGACGGCGAGGCCGCCAAATACGGGCAGAACATCAAATACGATGAGATCGTGATGGCGCGTCACGGCGTACGGCTTTGCGGCATCGCGTTCGATACCATGATCGCGAGCTATTTGATCAATCCCGTCAAACGGAACCATAATCTCGATGACATCTCGCTTGAATATTTGAACGTACAAAAGATCACGACCGAGAGTCTCATCGGAACGGGTAAAAAAAGCATCACCATGGATGCTGTCCCCCTCGAGCAGATCACCGCTTACGCCTGTGAGGATGCCGATTGCGTGATGCGGCTTGTGCCGATTCTGAAAACCAGGCTTGGGGAGCTCGGGCTCACGGAACTTTATGAAAAGGTCGAGCTGCCTTTATCGGGCGTTTTGGCCCGGGTTGAAATGAACGGCGTGGCGCTGGACCTGAAATTTCTGAAGGAGCTTTCAAATAAGGCCGCAGATGAAATTAAAGCTCTCGTGAAGGATATTCACGCGGATGCCGGGACGGAATTTAACCTGGATTCGCCGAAACAACTCGCGGACGTGCTGTTCGTCCAGAAAAAATTGCCGGCCCTGAAAAAGATCAAGACCGGGTACTCGACCGATGCGAGCGTGCTTGAGAAGCTCGCGTTTTCGCATGAACTGCCGCGAAAGATCCTGGAATACCGGGAACGCGCGAAGTTGAAGTCCACTTACCTGGATGCGTTGCCG
>JBAZJC010000177.1:0-3320 GCA_041651495.1 Candidatus Omnitrophota bacterium
TTTTCATTGGTAACATCCAACACATGGTAAATAACATGGATCCCCTGACGGCGAAGCTTTGCGGCGGCCTTTTTTCCTTTGGCCGCGTCCGGACAGGTCAGCACCACCTGATATCCCAACCGCCCGAGCTGGCGGCAAACTTCAAAACCAATACCCCGATCCGAACCAGTCACAATAGCAATACGGTTATACCCGTTAGATTTTATTTTTTTCATATAAGACCTGAGTCCTTTGTGTTAACGAATGCCGTCCGGCGAGAGGGATTAGCTTTTTCTACTCTTCTTTATTTTACTTTGGTTCCATAAAGTGGGAAAGGGAGACGGGAAGAAAGATCAGCGCAGTTTCAGAACGTCTTCGATCTTGCTTTGAAGATGGGTCAGGTTAAAAGGCTTTTCGAAAAATCCGCTGACCCCTTCCATTTCAAAGGCGGTCTGCATGGAAGTGCCGGTCCCTGTCAAAATGATCACGGGAGTCTCCCGAATCCTGGACTGTTCTTGAGGATCCTTGTGGATGAAAGAACGGATATTCCGAAGGCAGGTCAGTCCCTCGGTCCCTTTAGGCATCTTGATGTCAAGAAGAACACATTGAGGCTTGCCCTGCACCGTTTTTTGCAAACCTTCGTCCGCGTTATTGGCAGTCAGGACCTGATAGCCTACCGACTCGAATCCTTCCCTGACGATGCGGCAAACATTATCGTCATCATCAATTACAAGAATACGTTTTTTATTCTCAAGCATTTTGTCACCCAAGCCTGATCCAAACGTCCCAAGCGAATAATAACAGTTCTTTGAATAATTTTCTCCTTAAATTTCAGGAAAGTGTGGCGGTGACACTGCCGGGCCGGGGGTGTGATTTTAGGTTGTAATACTGCCTGGAGCGGGACTTCCCGGAACATAATCCGCGGTGTCAAAACCGACTTTTTTCGCGGTGGTTTCGCCGCTCGCCCCGGTCTTCCAATAACCAGCACCACCTGCAAGACGGACACAGCCGCTCAAAAACAACAAACAAACCAAAACAAGCAAAAATCGAGTACGGAGTACTGCAAAAAAATTATGCATGTTCTTTCCTCCGTTGAATTAATGTCCAGCTTAAAATCAGGAACAAACTAAATACGAAATACGGGAAAAGATAGCCGCCCTGCCGGTAAAGCGTCCGCTCCGCTATAAGCGGCAAGTCAAGCGTCTTCTGACCCATCACAAAAGTCTCTTCGCCTCCCGCGTCCTTCACGGTAGCAAGTATGCGGCCTTGATGGGAAACAAAAGCCGAAACCCCTGTGTTCGCCGCACGCACAGCCGCCGCTCCGTTTTCCACGGCGCGAAAGATCGAAGCCTGAAGATGCTGAAAAGGCGCGCCGGTCTTCCCAAACCAGGCATCATTTGTGATCACAACAAGAAATTTCGCATCATGGTCCGCCAAGTCCCGCGCGAGGCTTGAAAAAACATCCTCAAAACAGATCAGGACCCCGAAGGGCCAGTCCTCGCGCGCCCAACGAAAGATCACGGAGTCCTTGCCCGCTCTGAAATCACTGATCCCGAGCGCATCCGCCACCGGGGTCAGCCAACCCAAAAGGAATTGGAACGGAATGTATTCGCCAAACGGCACAAGCCGGAGCTTGTCGTAACGCTGTCCAGAAACGCCGTCTTTCCTGAGAAAATAGGCGCTGTTATAGGACTCCTTTTCACTTTCCCATTCGAGCCCGCCGATTAAAAGCGGTATCTGGACTTCTTGCGCGAGCCGGGAAACCCGTTCCGCTTGGAGGTCTCTATTGAAATAACCCGGAAAGGCCGCCTCTGGCCAAATAATTATATCCGGCTGTTCGAGTGCAGCGAGCTGTGTTAATTTCTCATAGATCTCAAGGATTTTCTCCCTGGCCATGAGTTCCCATTTCACAGACTGTGGAATATTCCCCTGCAGGACCGAAACACGCAGGTACTCTTTGGGATTCAGGGATTTTGCGAGTGTCATTTTCCCATAACCCAAAAGTCCCGACAGCACCAGAACCGCGACCGCGACAGAACTCAGGGCCGTCCCTCGGTCCCTGCGTCTGAACCAAGCACAAAAAAGGGACGCGTTTACCAACACAATCAAGAATCCCAACCCATAAGCGCCGAGAACATTTGCAAACTGGATGAGCGGGACATAGGAGCTCTGGGAATACGCCAGCAAATTCCATCCAAAACCAAACACCGGCATTTCGGAACGAAGGACCTCCGTGACCGTCCATGCGAGTGCAATCCATACAATTTTGAAAACGACCGGTTTTTGGGACTTGATTCCCACATACGCGAGCCACGCAAACACCATGATATAAACCGATTCCACCAACACCAGAAGCAGCCAACCCACGGTCGACACGTGTGTAAGCCAGTGCATGGAAAAACCAAAGAATACAACCCCGGTGATCAGCCCAAAACCCAGAGCCTGCGAGTGGTTTTGAGCATGATGAACGGAGGCTAGAAGCGGCACAAGGGCGAACCAGGCTAGGAATCCCCAGCTTGTGGAAGGATAACACAACGCGAGTAGAAGACCTGATACTATCTGATAGAGATACGGGGTGCGAAGTATGGAGTATGGAGTAGTTCTTTCAACCGGAGGTTTCATAGTAGAAAACCGGGACTCGGGACTGGTCTCTCGAGACTCGAAAGCCAAAACGAGTCCCTAGTATCAATATCTATTAATTGAAGCGTAGCGAAAATTGGGGCGCTCCTGATTACCGTCAATGAAAAGAAAATAAAAGTCAGGATAGTCCCGAGGAATGAGTTTCCCTTATTCATTTATTCCGCAACATTTTTTGTATTTCTTGCCGCTGCCGCAGGGGCAGGAATCGTTGCGGCCTATTTTCTCGTGGGACCGCTTAATAGGGGCCGGTGCCTGGTTGTCCGAAGCTTCATTGCGCGGTGAAAAAGGTGAGGAAGCGCCCATGCCTCGCGGCAATTTTGCGGAAGACGCTCCTTTGCTTTCTGAAAATCCCGCTTCAGGATGAAGGTACTGGGCGTGGGACTCTTCGATCGGATTCGCCGGCTTGACCTCATGGACCTGCTGGACACGGAAAAGAAGTTCGACGGCTTCTTCTTTAACACTGTCCGTCATTTGATCGAACATGTCAAAGGCCTCGCGTTTGTACTCCACGAGCGGGTCGCGTTGACCGTAAGCCCTGAGCCCGATCCCTTCGCGAAGATTGTCGAGTCCATAGAGATGTTCCTTCCATTTTGTGTCGATCACCTGAAGCAGAATGAAACGCACAAGATATTGCATTCGCTCCGGACCAAATTCACGCTCGCGCAGCTCCAGCTGCTCGCCTACTTTCTTTTCAGCGCCTC
>JBAZJC010000178.1:0-3318 GCA_041651495.1 Candidatus Omnitrophota bacterium
GTCGTCGGATCCGCTTCCTGTCCTCCGTGAAGCGCCAGTGTTTCGATTTTTAACTTGCTATCGATCTTGCTCATTTTGGTTTCTCCTTTGGTTGTTAGATCGGTCATCCTGGACGCCGCAGAAGGCGAAAGACCTTGTTTGAGATCCTTCGACTCATCCTTCGGATCCGCTCAAAGTAGGGCGGAAAAACACCGTCCCGTTAAATAAAATACATGGCTTCCTGGTTCGTCTTTCGCATCCGATCATGGACATCCTGGAACGATGTCACATTAAGAATGCTTGATGTCGTCTGGTAAACCTCCCGCATCACCATACGGATCCCGCAGGCGCTATCTTTTTTACATTCATCGCACCTTCGATTTGTCTTCCCGTCCAGACAGGGCAATGAGTCAAAAGGGTTCTCGAAGATCCCGATCACTTCCCCAAAACTGATCCGGTTCGGCGAACGGGCCAAAAGATATCCGCCGCCCTTCCCTTTCTTACTCTGCAAGAGTCCTTTGTTTTTGAGCTCTAGAAGGATCGCCTCGAGGAATTTCTTCGGAATGGACTCTTTTTCCGCGATTTCGGCAATTAAAACGGGCTCTTTCGAAACGTATTTCCCCGTAAGCATCAGGACGGCTTTCAGAGCATATTTTGTCTTGTTAGATATCATAGTCTATTAACCCTATAGATTTATAGTTGTATAATAGCCAACGATCGCCTCTTTGTCAAATTTATTTTAATAAGTTTTCTCAAGGGGAAATAAGGCCTGACATTCGTCTCGAAACATATTTTATAATATCTCTTAACTCTATCAATAATAGATTCCATGAAAAAGTTTGGGGCCTCCCCCTGTCAAAAAGCATGAACATACGCTAAGGTTAAAGCCGAAAAAAAACGACCCGAGGAGGTGCCGAAATGAACGCCACCACAAAACAAACGTGGGAATATCTGGTGCGGGATTTTCTGGAGATCAAGTGCACGCTGAAGGAACCGGAACGGGAATTCCTTTTGGCTTTCTTGAAAGGCAAAGGCGTCAAGGCCGAAGCCATCCAGATGCATCCGGCTTTCTCAGTGGATGGTCACTTGGTGGTCATTATGGAAGATGCGGGCTCGAAGAAGCGTTTTTTCTATCACCCGCAAAAAAAGATGATCGAGGAATGATCAAAAGCCTGGGAATCGTCACTCGCTCCTTGAGACTCGTTTTGGTTCCTCATTCCTGCGAGTCCCTAGTCCCGAGCTACGAGTTCCTTTTAAAGATCAACGGCCTTGCGAAGTTCGCGGGCCTCGAAGGAGGTAAGAAAGCGGCCCTGGCCCGGTGCGAGATGCCCGAGTTTCAAGGGCCCAAAAGAATAGCGGTTGAGCATCACGACATCATAATCAAATCGTTGGAACACCCGGCGGATCTGGCGTTTCTTTCCTTCGCGAAGTTCCACCATGACAATCCTCGGTGAGATCGGCCGGACCTCTTCTAATTTAAGAAAACCGTCGTACGAGTGAAAACCCTCGAGCACCCTGTTGCGATCCCTCTCGTCCCAGGCGCGGTTGAGCTTCACCTGATACCATTTCTCGACATGAAAGCGCGGATGGATCAGGCGGTTCGCAAGCTCGCCGTCATTGGTCATGAGAAGCAGACCCGAGGTATCTTTATCGAGCCGGCCGACCGGAAACACGCGGACACGGTTCGTGGCGGATTGGCGTGTCGCTTTCACAAGATGCCGCGGCAAAAGATCAAAGACCGTTTTTTTGGCATGCATGTCCTGCGCCGTCACGACATAACCTTCGGGTTTGTTCAAAAGATAATAGACATGCGGCGCCATCTGGAGGACTTTGTGCCGGTACATGATCGTATCCTTCTGAAAATCCACCTGCCGACCCAGGTCCTGCACGATCTCGCCGTTCACGGAAATAGCACCGTTCGTGACAAAAACCTCGCATTTCCTGCGGGACCCCAGCCCCGCGCTGGCCAGGGCATGCGCGATCCTCATCGCTTTTTAAGCTCCGCGTAAAAAAGAGGCCGGCCTTCGGCTGCCCATTTGAGTTCGTAATTGGTCTTGTTCATCCCGTCCAGGATCCTTTCATTCGTTTCGCGCACATTCTCCCAGAGTTCCGACGTAGCCGCTATGGTTTTCTTCATGGCCGCAAAGTAGTCCTTATCATCTGTCGCGATCTCTACCAGTCCTTCCGGCACAAGCCGCGCGTGAAGGAGCGCGAGAAACTCCGGAGTGAAAACGCGGCGGACCTGGTGCCGGCGCTTCGGCCAGGGGTCCGGGAAATAGATATGAAAAAGGCTCACGCTTCCGGGCGCGATCGCTTCGGTTAAAAATGCCCGCGCTTCGGCCCGGACGAACCGGATGTTGGGAAGCACCCGCTTCTCGGCGCGCGTTTTCCCGATGTTCATGAATTTGCTTACACGATCGATCCCGAGAAAGTTGGTCCCCGGATTTCCGATGGCGCGGGCGACAAGGAATTTCCCCTTCCCGCACCCGATCTCCATCTCAACCGGATGAGAATTCCCGAAGAACTCGCTGAAAACGATGGGATCGTACTTTTCTTTTACAAACTCTTGCGTCTTCTTTTTTTTGTCATTTCCGCGTCCGCCACAAGGCGCTGGACGGATCCGTCCTCTGGCGGAAAGGCGGGAATCCAGTTCTGGAACCCCGATAGAAGCATTCGGGGATGACATGTCTAGCGGCAACGAATCAGCCATACCAGGGTCTCCAGATGCCGCGTCCGAGGAAAAAAATCGAAGGGCATGATCTTCCGGACCTGCCACGCTCCCGGAATCAACTTGTTAAGATCGCGCGCCAGTGATTCCGGGGAACAGGAAAGATAGAACAGTGTCTTGAGATCTTTGGCCCGGTTCAAAGTCTCGATCACGGACGGGAAAAGCCCGGCGCGCGGCGGGTCGATCAGACCGACACAGGGTTTTCCATGGAATTCCGGAAGAACCTCCGGCAAATGAGTCTCGACCTTCCCTTCCAGGATCCTCACATGCCCCAACCGGTGATGGCGAACATTGTGCTGCGCAAGTCTCACAGAATCACAACACGATTCGATCATTACCACTTCCCTCGCACGATCTGCCAGGGCAATCCCGAAAAGTCCGACGCCGGAATAAAGATCAAGAAAAACCGTGCCCTCCTGCCACTCGATAAGATCTTCGATCCTTGAAACGATTTTCTCAAGGATCGACAGATTCGCCTGAAAGAAAGTGTCGAGCGCGTAAAAAATCTTGCGGTCTTTCACGGTCGTCCAGAAATAATTTTCCTCTTTCATTCGTAGCGACCGCCGGCCAATGCCGCCCCAGAATACCCGGCCTTCGTCCCCCACACGGAC
>JBAZJC010000179.1:0-3300 GCA_041651495.1 Candidatus Omnitrophota bacterium
CGTTGACCGTGCCTTGTACCAGAATACAGCCCTCGCCCACGGCCTGGATCGAATTGGCGACTGCAAGCTCGGCATCGTTGTGACCATGGATCCCGAGCGGCGTCTTCACTGCGCGCTTCACCCGAAGGATCGCGTGACGGACCTCGTGCGGCAATGCTCCACCATTCGTGTCGCAAAGCGTGATATTGTCCGCGCCGGCTTTCGCGGCCTGCTGAAGTGTCTTTAGCGCGTATTCCGGGTTCGCCTTGAAGCCGTCAAAAAAATGCTCGGCATCATAGATCACTTCGATCTTCCGGTCCTTGAGATAAGCGACCGTTTCGTAAATCATGAGGAGATTTTCCTTGAGCGTGGCCTTAAAAACATCCGTGACGTGCAGGTCCCAGGATTTTCCGAAGATCGTCACGACCTTCGTGCCGGCCTCCAGAAGTCCTTTCACGTTGGCATCGTCTTTGACCTTGGTATGAGCACGGCGCGTGGAACCGAACGCCGCGATCTTCGAGTGTTTGATCCCGGCCTTTTTTATGGCCCGGAAAAATTCCATATCTTTCGGGTTCGAGCCCGGCCATCCGCCTTCGATGTAGTGGATGCCGAACTGGTCCAGCCGTTTCGCGATCAGGATCTTGTCGTGCGAAGACAGGCTGATGCCTTCCGCCTGCGAGCCGTCGCGGAGTGTCGTATCGTAAAAAAGGATCTTTTTATTTCTTGTTTTCATAATTCTCTGTTACCCGTTGTCGGACCCAACATTGTCATTGCGAGATTGCCGTGGTCGCTGCGCTCCCTCGCAATGACGCAAAAAATGCGTTACTTCTTGCCGAGTCCGAATGCCTGATGAATGGCACGAGCGGCGAGTTTGCCCTTGTCGCCGGCGACCACGACCGAGATCTTGATCTCAGAGGTGGAGATCATGTCGATATTGATCTTGTTCCTGGCCAGGGTCGAGAACATCCTGGATGCGATCCCAGAATGCGAACGCATCCCGATACCGACAATACTGATCTTTGCAATATTCTCATCGCAAACAACATCCTTCACGCCGAGCTTCCTAGCGTTCGCTTTCACGACCTTCATGGCCTTGGTCAGTTCGTTCTTGAAGACCGTAAAGGAGACGTCGGTCGAATTCGTCTGCGTCTTGTTCTGGATGATCATGTCCACGTTCACGTTCGCGTCGGCCAGGGTCTGGAAGATCTTCGCGGCCACGCCCGGACGGTCCGGCACGCGGAACAATGTGATCTTGGCTTCATCCTCGGCTAACGCGACACCGCTCACGACAACGTCTTCCATCTTCTTGTTCTCCTTTGTAATAAGAGTTCCTTTGTGGTCGTTCTGGGAATTGCAGACCCAGATCGGCATGTCGAATTTTTTTCCGACTTCTATCGAACGCGAATGCATCACTTTTGCGCCGAGCGACGCGAGCTCCAGGATTTCATCATAGGTGACCTGATCCATCTTTTGCGCTTCCGGGATCACACGCGGATCCGCGGTGTAGATCCCGTCCACGTCCGTGTAGATCTCGCAATGTTTCGCCTTCAGGGCGACCGCAAGCGCCACGGCCGTCAGGTCGGAACCTCCGCGCCCGAGCGTCGTGATCTCGCCCGAAGGTGTCTGGCCCTGGAACCCGGCCACGATCACGATTTTCCCGGCGGAGAGGGCTTTCTCGATACGCTCTGCGCTGATGTTCCGGATGCGGGCCTTGCTGTGGAATTCATCCGTGACAATCCCAACCTGTGAACCTGTAAAAGAAACGGCCTCATGCCCTAATTTGTGGACTGCCATCGCCAAAAGCGCGATCGAGACCTGCTCCCCTGTGGAGAGAAGCATGTCCATTTCGCGTTCCTCGGGGTCCTTGTTGATCTGGTCCGCGAGCGTGATCAGATCGTCAGTCATATCGCCCATGGCGGAAACGACCACGACGACCTTGTTCCCGGCCTTTTTGGTTTTAATCACACGCTGGGCGACCCGCAAAATTTTTTCCGCGTTGGCGACCGAAGAGCCTCCGTATTTTTGAACGATAAGTGCCATGGAGTGATCCTTACCTCGATGAATGGACGGTTACGACGCCTTGGCCATAAAAAAAGGCATCAGTTCCGTAGTTTTATTGAATTTCAGTTCCGAAGTCTTGGCGGCGATCTCCGAGAACCGCTCGATTTCATCGGCCATGATGTTCTTGCCGGCCACGGCGAACGGAACGCTGTCGCGGACGATCTCTTTCATCTTCCAGAGTGTCGCGTGCCCCGGCGTGACGAGAAGGCGCGAATCCTTGGAGCGCTCAAGATATTTGCGGATTTTCGAAAGAATGAAAAAATCGATCGCCTCGATCGCCGTGATTTTATGTTTGACCTCTCCGGTCCGTGCCGCTTCCCCCGGAGTGTGGAGATGGAGACAAACAAAATCTTTTTCTTCCAGCGCGTCGATCGCTATTTTAGAGATCTTGTCATAAAAAATCGAAGGATCTTCGCCCTCCTCCTTGACCTCCATGACCGTAAGCCCCACCAAACGTCCCATGCCTCTGGCGTATCCGCGAGCGGCGACCATCGCACCGCCGGAGACGTCAAAACATTCGCGAAAAGGTTTGAGGACCGGTTTCTTTCCCTGCCCCCAAAGCCAGATCATGTTCGCGGGGTTTTCGCCGAGGTCCACGCGCACCTGATTGATCTCATGGTCCTGCAAAAGAAGCCTGGCGTCATACATCAATTTTCGCATCAATTCCTCGCCCGGGCCTTTCGGCAGAACATCCTCGATCTTTTCGCCGATCACACTTTCCGGAGGCTGGGTCTTCGCGGACAAGGCCTCGAACCCGTTCGCATCCTTGATTACCGCGATGTGCCGGTGCCCGGAACCCGAGAAGAACCGCACAAAATCGCTCGCGACCTTTTTGTTCAGAAAATTGACGAGCGCCTTCGCTTCCTTGGTGCTGAGGGCCCCGGCGGTCGGATCGGCCAACGTGCCCGCGGCCTCGGTGATGAAATTCATGCAGAACGCGACTTCCTTGTCGTCGAGCGTCAATTCTTTGTCGGCAGCTTCAAGCGGCCCGCGGCCCGTATAAAGCTTCGAGGCGTCATAGCCTAAAAGATTAAACAGGCTTACATCCTCGGAAAGCGGCAGACGGTCGGAAACAAGTTTCGCAGTCCCTACCTTGCCGTTTTTCGCAAAAAAATTCAGGTTCGGGATCTTGGCTGCCTCCAGAGGAGTTTTTCCTCCGAGTTCTTCGGTCGGATGATCCGCGGCGCCCGCGAGAACCACAACGATGGATTTCATCGGATGACCTCCTTCACGGCATCTAGAGTGGATTTGACCTTATAG
>JBAZJC010000180.1:0-3276 GCA_041651495.1 Candidatus Omnitrophota bacterium
TGGATTTTTTCCCACAATTTTCCTTGACACGAAAAAGAATGGCGGAGTACCGGGAATGAATCGTGGAGCGCATCTTGGTATTGGTCTCATATGTTTTTTCGTGTATAATTTTATCAATAATAGTCTTGTAAATGTTCTTGTTATACCGTTTCTTGGTATCTCACCGAATGGGGTCTGGTTGATCGGGACGGGTGCAGTGGCACTTGGTTCGGTCGCTCCTGATATTCTCGAACCCGCGCGGCACTGGAACCACCGTCACACATTTCATAGCAGGAGGACCTTGAAGGTGATCCTGTGGGTCTTTGCGATCACGGCACTGATCGGTGTATTCTCGACACTTTTCTTTTACGTCTCCACCTTTTTTCTCGGGTACCTGTTTCATCTTTTAGCCGACAGCACCATAAAAGCCGGACTTCCTGAAGAATGATCTTTTCGTGATCCGGTACGGGAAGACTGCCCGGCAGAGAACGAAAACGTGTATTCCTGAAATTTTCTGAACCGGGGTAAACCAGAAAGCGGAATCCGATCTTTCTCACTACGGGAGAGATTGTTTTTGAAGAGAGCTAAAACCGAGTGCTGTTATGGGGCATATAGTCACTAGGTTATGTTCTAATCAAATTCTTTATATGCTTACCATGCAAAAGTATCTTTCATGACTGCGCCAGCAAGTCAGGAAAGCCGTTTCCATACTTCCGATGTAAAGTACCGGGAGTATTCAAACGGTGCCTTAAAGAAGGCAGTGAATAATCAGAAGATCACACAGGATGATGCAGATCTCATTCTTGAATTTGTGCAGGAAACGAAAGCGGTCAACAAAAAGATCACCGCTTCACGATGTTTCAAACTCACCGTTACTCTGATCCGCCTCCGGGAGTTTTTTCCAAAACCATTTCGGGAGAGCGCTATCAAAGACGTATATGCCGCGCGAGAGGGTCTTGAGACGGCGCTAAAACCGGACGGGTCCCCCCGGTACAAGGCGAACACGATCGCCGATTTTGTCCGGTTCATGAAACGGATTTTTTTGTGGATGGTAGAGAACGGATACTCTGCAATCCCCGAAAAGAAACTGGGGGACATTTCCCCGCCAGCATACCATTACGACACAAAAAAGGCTGATGATCTGTTCACCAAAGAAGAGATCCGCGCAATGTTAAAAGCCTGCCAGAACAGCAGGGACCGGGCGATCATCAGTGTCTTGTATGATGGTGCCCTCCGTGTCGGGGAACTGGGAACCCTGCGATGGAACCAGGTTCAATTCACCGATGTTGATGCGACCGTAACGGTGAAGTTCAAGACAGAGAAAACCCGGCTTATCCCGTTATTCATGGCACGGGAATATCTCTCAGCATGGAAAAACGATTATCCAGGAGAACCTGCCGGGGAGAACTTCGTATTCCTGACATCCGGCGGGGGCCGGAACCGGACCGGCAGGAACCAGCTCCAGTATGCAGGTGTTGCCAAACAGATCAAGAATATTGCAGAGCGAGCCAAGATCACCAGAAAGATCACGCCGCACCTGTTCCGGCACAGCAAAATTACGCATTTGATCCAAGACGGATGCCAGGAAAGTATGATTAAACTGCTCGGATGGGGGGACACATCCACGATCATGATGGATAAGTGCTATTCGCATGTCGGTCCCTCCGATGTCAGGATAGAGATGGCACGGTTAGCCGGTGTGCAGATTGCGGGTAAACCGAAATCAAAGGTTCTGGAGCCCCGGCAGTGCCCCCGGTGCGGCACGATTGCCGGACCCACCCATCAATGGTGCCCGGTCTGTGCACTTGAGCTAACAGAAGAAGCACGACAGAAGGTTATGGTAGCAACAGAACAGGCAGAACTCTTACCGGAATTTACAGCAATGAAGAAACAGATTAAAGATCTTCAGAATCAGATTATCGCTATGCAGGCGAACGAATCAGCTTGAAGAATTCACAATAATTTTTCAAATTTTTTTGATGTTTCGCATCCCCCCAATTCTCGTTTTAAATATTCTTTTATTATTGGTTGCCCTTTATCAGATTTTTTAATAATGTTGATTACTTCAATGGATAGATCGGGGGGATATTCGGCTAACATAAGGACATGAATAAAAAATTCAAACCCTTTGAAGACCTCTTCATACAACTTAGAATCGATAAAATCCAAAAATTCAATAAGTGTCCTTTTTGCAGACTCATCTTCGAAATAGATGTTTTTTGGGAAGATGTTCGCAATCCCTTTATTGTCGGTTGAGATGTATTTTGGGGAGATTGCTTCATTTGTAATCCTTTTACATGAACCATTAAACAGACTCAATAAAAACGGTCCGAATCCCGGCTCTTTTTCCGGCATTTTTAAAATAAGGGAATATACCCAGTCAATAGATTCGTGAAGGTATTTCCATTTTTTTAAAATCTTCATTTGATCATCAATCGGTCCGTATTCCGCCCCCGGCGTATCATGGGTATCCAGATCTATTGATAAATTACAGCCATGAGTGAAAAACAATTCGCTTTGGGCGACAAATCGGCAAAAACCGTATAGCGTGAACGTCAAAATTTTTTTAGGCACGTTTTTATCATTGGTTTCGTTATCCGATTTTAAAATCCTCAATACAACCAATTTTTTACACGCCTTATGAATGGTCGAATAATCTTTCTCCAGTGTTGTGGACAGTTCGTAGGCAGTGATGGGATCTGGCGATATCGCGATTTTGTTTAGTATATGCAGATCATTTTCTGAAAACACCATACTATGACTCACTAATTCCCTATGTGATCATACTTTCCATATATACCTACCCATCAGATTACTTACAATCCCGTGAAGGGTGCGGAGAAAAAAGATGGTAATTGTAATTCGCAAAGAACAACTTTTCCAGAACACCTGTCTTCAGATTCCGTATGATCTCAAACAGGCTGCAAAAGAACAGGGGATCAATATGACCCAGGTTCTTGTAGATGGTATCAAAAACAAATTGAAAAGACAAGAATGCGCCGGGATTGAGCTAGCGCCAGCAAGTTCACCCGGCGCACCGTCTCCCAACCCGCAAAGGAAGGGTAGACATGGTTAATTTTGCGGCTTCTGAAGTATCAACTTTGCCTAAACCCCGGCCTATATCAGGGTTCACGATCGACCGGGAGACTCTTGAACACCTGTCGCCGCTACACCGTGCGGCGGCAGAGGTTGCTATCCAGACCGGGAAGTGGCACCTTGTTTGATCTTGATTTTGAAATTTTTGATGAGGGATGCGAGCATGGAACTTATTCCAAAGTCGCGTGAAGCAGCGGTCCT
>JBAZJC010000181.1:0-3273 GCA_041651495.1 Candidatus Omnitrophota bacterium
TATTAAAAAGGCTTCGATTGTTAATCGCGCAAAATAAAAGAAATACATTTTTTGTTTTAATCCTGAGTGTTTTTGTGAGTCTTATTGCATTGGAAGTGCTTCCCGGGTTTTTCGGTGCCGTGTATTCTCATCTGCTGCCGGGAGAAAAAGCGTTTTAAAAAGGTCAAGACGTTTTTGTTGTTTTGGGCATCGTGGATTTTTTTACTTTTGGAAATGGCGCGTCAAAAGGTGATGATTATCCTTCGCGGCTTGAGGTCCTTTTTTTAAAAGGATCCTGAAAAGAAAATAAAAGTAGTCAAAGAGGGGTGGGTTCGTTCAATACGACCATGATTCTTGAAAGGTTTGAAAAGAATGTCAACGAGATGGGTCCTGATCTTGTTATTATTCTTGAAGTGGTTCCAATGAAATTGCCCCAAAAACTAGGGGAGTTGTTTGCCCGTGGGGCAGTTTGTGAGAGGAAAGAAAAGAATAATCAGGCTGTTCTATGGTATAGAAAAGCTTTGAAAGATAAGCCTGGTTTCCCCGAAGCATATGACGCTCTGGCAAGGGTGTATTTTTTGATTGGTAATAAGAAAGAGTCCAAGGAGAACAGCAAAAGATTTATAGAGGCGGATCCAATACGTAAGAGGGCTTACGTGGAATTTGCGGCAAGATTTGTACAAGATCCGATTTGGGATAAAGAAGATATTCAATTCATACGGCGATATGTCCGTGTAAATCCTGTGGTTGGGGATATTTTAAAACTGATAAAAGATAACTCGAAGCACGGACAAAAAATAGGAAATTGAGTAACGCATGATATTGAGGAAATGATCCGAAGAGCTCAAACAAGAGGTATAAAGGTAATCCTTCAAAATTGCCCTGACTATAGTGGCAGGATTATGATGATTAATTCTGTTTTAAGGGAGGTTGCGCGAAAGAACGCAGTTTTTTTATTGATAATGAACAGATATTTAAAGGATTGTTCCAAAAAGGTAAGCGCAAGAATGATTATTATGCATTCGATCGATCGCATTGCAATGGAAAAGGTTATAGCGTGATGGCTCAAAACATTTGTGGCATGATTGTAATTAACAGACTTATTGAGAATTGAGAGCGACCGCCTCCCGGGAAGGTGGACAGGGTCCTTGATCTGGGCGCTTCATGATCTGCCAAGATTTGTTGTGTTTAACGAGGTTATCCGGAAAAAGGACGAAGATTTTTTTTAAGCAAATCTTGAATATGATCGTATTGCCGCATGTTCTCGTCGTTGCGGAGTTCCAGTGACAAGTGGAATGCTTCATTGTAGGTCTTGAGAGCTTCTTCATGCGCGCCGGTCTTAAAATAGTTATAAGCGAGACCTATCCGAATATTAGCATTCTCAGGGTTTAATTCTGCCGCTTTTTGGAATTCTGCCAGGGCGAAGTCATGTTTTCCTTCTTGTTGGTATTTGAGTCCCCGTTTTGAACAAAGTTCGGCTTCAGTTTCTTCGGATTTGGCAAAAGGGTCTACGGGGTCTAGGCCTAAAAGAAAGCGTATGTGCGCGTATTGCAGGGCAATATCATTCTTTCGAAAATTGGGCTGTAATCGAAAGACTTCATCATAAGCATTAAGGGCTGCCTGATGGTTGCCGGTCTTAAAATAGTTATAAGCGAGACCTATCCGAATATTAGCATTCTCAGGGTTTAATTCTGCCGCTTTTTGGAATTCTGCCAGGGCGAGGTCATGTTTTCCTTCTTGTTGGTATTTGAGTCCCCGTTTTGAACAAAGTTCGGCTTCAGTTTCTTCGGATTTGGCAAAAGGGTCTACGGGGTCTAAGCCTAAAAGAAAGCGTATGTGCGCGTATTGCAGGGCAATATCATTTTTTCGGAGATCGGGAAGTATCCGGAACGCTTCATCATAAGCATTAAGGGCTGCCTGATGGTTGCCGGTCTTAAAGTAGTTATAAGCGAGACCTATCTGGATCTTGGCATCTTCAGGGCTTAATTCTGCCGCTTTTTGGAATTCTGCCAGGGCGAGGTCGAACTGGCCTTCTTCCTGATATTTGCATCCCCGTTGAGAAAGAGTATCGGCCTCAAATTTCCCCGGTCCATTAAATACGCAAAGAAAATTAATGAGGCAAGCGCGGGACGTGTCGCAGCCGTTCACTCTGATGTATTCCCGGATCTCGTTGGCACGGTCAGAATCCCATAAACTTTTGATGGAGGCGGGGCCCTTGATCGATCCAAGGCGATGTCCGCTCAGAAATATTTCTCCTGATGGGTCAAGGTCGATAATATGATCACGAATGCAATATTCCGTTTCTGCAAGGAATTTTTCAGGGTTGCTGTAATATTCCTTGAAGGCTTCGAGTTGTGTCAGGGGATTGGTTATGGGGGATCCTGTTTTTTTCATTCGAATGAGTTCATCAATAATAGCCAAAGTTCTTTCCGGGTTTTGTGGCCAGAGTTCCTTGTATGCAGTGCTTCTAAACCATCCTTCTTTAGGATGGACGATCCCCGATTCAACCAAGGCCAGAAAAGAAACAGCATCCGCCGCGTCAGTTTCTTTAACCCAGCGGACCAAGGAGGGAAGCTCTTCCAAATTTCTGTGGAGAATTAACGGCAGAATCACAATCTGAAGATCATTTTTTCTGTATTTTTTTAGAAATTCCAATGCATCAATTGCTCGTTGATGGGAACCGCCCATGCCTCGAATATGGTCGTGGATCGACGGTGTCAAGGCATCCAGGGAAATGGCAAGCACTTTAAGCCGTGAGTCAGCAATTTTTTTGGCCATGGGTTCGTCGATCAGGTAAGCGTTCGTCGAAACAATAGCGTTGAACCCTTTTTCGGCGATATAATCACAAAGAGGTAACAACCAGTCGTATAAGAACGGTTCTCCTCCCATGATATTGATATCCATATAAGCGGAGATCTCGGCAATTCCGTCGATAAATTTTTTACAATTTTCAAATGACAAGGAAGGAAAATTTGCGGGTGTTTTCCATTGTGTGCACATTTGGCAACGAAAAAAACACTGATGTCCCAAAATCAGATCGCAAAAAAACGGCACATTGGGAAAAATTGACTGCTTGTTGCTCGCCATATAAGGTTATTTTTTCTCGTACCAGCAGTTGATTAGGTGATGGCAGTTCTTTTGGCACAACTTAATTTTTTCTTGAGCCAGGGTATTCCTTCGGGATCCCCAAAGCGTCAAAAAGTCCTCCTCCATGATTGAGCCTAGAGGCTCCATATAAGGACAAATAGTCACACTGCCGTTTGAGTTTATATTAAAAAAATTACCATTGACAAG
>JBAZJC010000182.1:0-3240 GCA_041651495.1 Candidatus Omnitrophota bacterium
AACTGATGATATCATTAGTCCACGTGCAATTCTTTCTTGATTCTCCCACATCATCTGACTAAAATTAAAATTCATCATAACATCCCTAAAAAAATAATTTTTTCCTCTTTTCCGGTTCGATGTGAGATCATATTACAATTTTTAAAATAGTTATTATACATAATTATTAATTATGTATTCTCATATTAATTCTTTTTGTATAAGAACGCATACACAAACTATAAATGCTAAAGCGTCATTCTTTTATTCGGACTAGCACAGTAGTCCATTCAGAGAAATCTGATAAATATTAACAGCTACACCCTAAACTATCCGTGGGATATGTGAGAGAATGATGACAACTAAGAAAAAAATGGCATTTAAGTACCGAGCATATCCCACGAGATCACAACAAACATATTTTGATGAAACAATTCATTCTTGTTGGTGGTTTTATAGATTCGTCCTTCATCATTATGAAGACGATCATAAAATTGCCAAGAAATCATATTATGATGAAGAATTTTCATGGTATGAAAATCGTGCATATCATCCTTATTGGTATAGAGACATCCCAAAAACAAAAATTAAACGTATATTAAATAAAAAAACAGGTATGTATGAAGAAAAAATTGTAAAAAACCTGCCAAGGATTCCAAACGAGTGTTATATACTTGGATCACCACTTCGTCATCAGGGAACTGGTAACACCTCTACTTATAAATTACTTCAAAAAATTAGAGATTTTGCCCCTCAGTTTTCAAGATACAATCTTCCACGGAATAAATTTACTCAAGTGAACTCAAGATATAATCTTCCAAATATTCCCGCTGTGGTAATGCAAGAAGTTCTTGAACGGGTAGCACACGCTTTCGATAAATTCTGGAAGGAAGGTGGTGGATATCCCAATTACCCGAAAGAAAGAAATTATCGTTCCGTTACGTGGACGAGTGGAATAACTATTTACAAAGAGGAAGGACTTATCAAACTTTCGCGCATGCCCGGTCTTTTACAGATTGTCTATCACACTCCAATCAAAGGCGTGATTAAGCGGGCGAACGTCTCAAAGGATATTCTTGGGCAGTATTATGTTTCTCTGATGTGTGAATTCGCGGAAGAACCGGAAGTGTTGAGCGGGAAGGGAGTTGTGGGGATCGATATGAATATCAAGGCAATTGATTTTTCTACCAGATCGTTTATCACGTTGTCAACTGGAGAGAAGATAGACATCCCGCGTTGGTATACTGAAGCAACGGAAAAGTTAACAAAGATTCAACATGCCATTTCAAAGTGCTCACCTGGTTCAGATGAATGGAGAAAACACAATCGTCACTTGAAACATCTTTATGAGAATGTAAGCAACAAAAAGAAAAATTGGTTAAACTGTCTTACCGCACGATTATCACGAGAGTTTGAATATGTTGTAATTGAAGATTTGGATTTGACCACATTTCATAAAAAACGGAAGAATCCCGAAGAAGTTCCGGACATGCAACTCGCTAGCGAACGTGGAGTCAGGAAGGCGTGGACAGAAACACCATTCGGAGAATTTAAACGACAACTGGGATATAAGATGGGCGGGAGATTAATTGCTGTTAATCCTGCGTATACTTCACAGACTTGTAACAAGTGTGGATATCGGAACACGGAGTTAACACTTGCCGACAGAGCATGGAAGTGTCCAAAGTGTGGAAGTGAATTGGATAGAGATATCAATGCTGCTGTGAACATTCGGAATGCTGGTCTTGCCTTTATAAGCAGTTCGATAAAAAAGCAGGAAGAAAATAACAATTGAAAAAAAAAGAATTATTTGTGGGATTTTTGATAGACAAGGGAAAAATATGCGCTATTGTAGAGGGAAATGTAGTAAATGTTAAACTGTGACAATTGTCTTACCGCACGATTATCACGAGAGTTTGAAATTGTAGAGGGAAATGTAGTAAATGTTAAACTGTGACATTTGCGAGATGATCGATAATGGCAAAACACGATAATTGTAGAGGGAAATGTAGTAAATGTTAAACTGTGACCGGGAAACCCGTTAGGAAAGGGAAATTCTGCAGCGGATTGTAGAGGGAGATGTAGTAAATGTTAAACTGTGACGTACCTCCGTTTCTTAGTGATTCTGCCCGGCAAAGATTGTAGAGGGAGATGTAGTAAATGTTAAACTGTGACGAGGAAGTTGAACGCCGGGAAAAAGAACCGCACCGATTGTAGAGGGAGATGTAGTAAATGTTAAACTGTGACCCCTCAATCCATGCCAGGTCAAATATTTTTTATAGATTGTAGAGGGAAATGTAGTAAATGTTAAACTGTGACCCCTCAATCCATGCCAGGTCAAATATTTTTTATAGATTGTAGAGGGAAATGTAGTAAATGTTAAACTGTGACTGTCGGTGTTAATTATGATCACCACGATATCTCTGGTAATTGTAGAGGGAAATGTAGTAAATGTTAAACTGTGACTTGTTCACCGGGGATCTCCTCAGCCGGAACCGTCTATTGTAGAGGGAAATGTAGTAAATGTTAAACTGTGACGTGAAAAAATTTAATATGTGTTAAGAGTGTATATTATGGGAGGAGTGACCAAACAACGACCCCCATTTCTTTAAACACAGAACGCACCGTTGGATTATGTGAACTCAATTCTCCAGGAATATGCATTGGTAAATTTGATTTGCCTCGTCTTTTAGAATGGACATCGTCGATTCTGGAAAATTTTGGAGACGGGAAGGTGTGTATTTCTTTTGAGAATGGCGCGCTTGTTGCCACTGTAGAAAAGGGAGATGGGATTGGTGTATGCGTTGCAGGATGTGATGATTAGAATGAAGCGCGAAGTGTGTTTATTTTATGTCGGAGTGGGATATGATCATAATGATATCTCTGGTAACGGTGGATGTCTGGGGCTGAATACTGTGGGATTAGAATTGGTCGCGTGTAATCAAGCCATCAAAGAGAACCGATGCCCGCGCAACCGAACGACACATGTGGGAGTATAATCGTGACATATATTTGGCAAATATTGAAAGACGAAGATAAAAAGAAAATTGGTGCAATGGCGCAGGAAGCAAATGTTGATATTGAAACGATGTGTGGATTGTTGTTGCATATGGGGTTGGAGTTGTGCGAGAAGAAATAATGGTCGTGAAAACATTAGAAGACTGTATTAAATGCGAAGTTGTATTAATTTGCGACGCGCATAATATTAATGGCGGATGGCGACATAAACAGGGTGTAAGCCCGTGTGATGTGGGTGAGAGG
>JBAZJC010000183.1:0-3207 GCA_041651495.1 Candidatus Omnitrophota bacterium
GGCTTATACTCGACCTTTGCCTGGTGCCCTTCCGTAAGCCGGATCACTTTGCCAAGGAACTGCTCGTACACGTGCCCGAGAATCGCAGGAGGAATGAGGGAGAACAGGTACGGGCTCTCGGGATAGTAGAGCCTTTTTATTATCCCTTTCAGTACTTTGTCGTCAATCGCAAGCGTGAGCGAAAGCGTGTCCGGCATTTCGTCCCAATCCAGTTCCTGCTGGAAGTGGAAGAGCCCGGAGTTGTATTTGTCATCCGCACACCGGAAGTGCTGGCAGAGCCGCGAGTACACCTGCTCGCCTTCGAGGAGTTTGTGGAGCGTTGCATACTCCTCAATGCCCCGATCCTCACAGATACGCAGGAAGAGAATCCGGTCAATCGTTCTCTGCACGACACTGTTCAATTCTTCAACCGACAGGGTCGGGTTGCGCAGCGCGATATTTTTCGCAAGAGCGTCCCGCCATTGTTCGATCTCGGCTAAAATATCATCATCAACACCGGCAGTCCCGCGTTTGCCCTTCGTCGTTTCTGCATATGTATCGAACGAACCGCGAAGGATACTATCCGGTGCGAAGATCGAGACGAGCCAGTCCCACTTTGCGGGATAATCCTTGTACGTGAAATATTCAATCCGTCCTTTGATTGCCGCATCGCTGTTCTCCGGTTTTATCCTGCAGTCATAGACTGCGAACTCCTCAAAATTGGTGAGAATCGAAAGAGGGAGTTTCTGGTTCCATGCGTACCGGCGCAGTTGCAGGGCAGATTCCGCATCATCTTTGATATGGACGGATGGTTTCTTTGTCTCGACAAGGAATTTCCGGGCGCCGCCGACCCGGAACGTGTAATCGAAAAAGAGGGTCGTGCCACGAATCCGGACCGGTTCCTCGTGCATGACTTCCTTGTATGCTTCAGAAAATCCCTTGTTGTTATCCACGTCCCAGCCGAGCCCGGAGAAAAACTTGTCAACAAATTCCCGCCGCAGTTGTGTCTCGTTGTATTTTCCCAGTATGTATGCCTGACGATGAAATTCGAAGCGTTCGATCAGGGACAGGATCGGGTCAGGGGCAGGCATTAGTAATGATCTTTTTACTTAGAGACGTTAAAGGTGTTGCAAATATTCTGATGTTGAATTTCCTCTTTACCCTTCAGCAATGCCTAAGTCCCACCTTCTACAGAGTACTATTCAGCCCAAGGGCGGGAGCCAGAGAGAACAATGGCAGATTTCGTACATCACAGCGAGCCAGAAACGCGGTTCGCGAACTCGCGGACACGATTGCAGATGTTGCGGCATTCAACGAAATCGGTTCGCAGCGCTGTGGCATCGCCAACATTTCTGAAGATGGGGCAACGCGGATGAGAACAGATCCTGCACGGGAGCACGAATGCCTCCATTCTGTTTTTGTAAAAGTTTTGGAACCCGAAGATTTTTAAAAAACAAATTATTCACCCAAACCTTTATTCCAACAAAAAAAAATATAGATTATGAATTGGGGTTCAGATTTACCTATTTTTGAAGATTTCTATGGTAGTTTTACAAATAGTCGCCCAGTTGACTACCGCCCATTTAAAATGAATGAAAGGTGCTTTGTAAGGCCCGATCATGAATGCGGAAAAGTATTTGGGGCGTCAAAATCTTGTTTTATCGCATGTCCATCTGATGATTCACTCGAACCTATGTTAGCATTAATTTCAGAAAAGTTACAAAAATCTCATATTGAGCCCATTATTGCAGTTAAAGAACGAGCTTATGGTAAAGATATTTTTTGTACGAAAATTTGCGGAAAAATTATTGAATCAAAATTTTGTTTGGCAATACTAGATGATGCAATTAAAGATAATGTGAATGTTCCAAATCCAAATGTGTATTATGAGTATGGAATGATGACTGCATTAAAAAAATATATTATCCCATTACAAAAAGAAGAGTTAACATTAGCTTTCAATATCAGAAGTCACGACACAATCAAATATACTCCAAAAAATCTAGCAATAGAATTAGATCGTGCAATCAGGGATGCAATATTTTTCACCGAAAAAGACGAGAAAAAAGAGGTAAATACTTCAACAAGTGTCATATCAAAGAAAGGAATACTTCGAGATTTAGAAATTGCTGGATTTAAGTCAAAGGACAAGGATTGGTTCCTTAATTATGCAATTAGTGATACAAATTTTCGAGGATTCGGACATGATGAAAAAGAATTTTACATATATCTAGGAATCATTGATACATCTAAAGATTGTGAAATTTATCTTGATGATATAAATATAATATTGTATCGAACTGAAAAAATTTACAATCAATTATTGGAATCTGAACACGAAATAAAAGAAAATATTGTAAAAATTGATAAAATAATTAGTACAGTTGAAAACCCTCGAAGACCAACTTCATCTTTTCAAATAATGAACACACATGACGATCTTCGTCGTTACGAAACAAAATTACAAGATAATCTTTCAAAACGAAATAATTTAAAAATATTGTATATCGGTTTTATCAATCGAAATAATATAGATCTAAACGAGTTTGAAAAAAATTGTTTTGAAATAATTACTAAATTTCCAAGGGTAAAATTAGTGATTTCAAAAGATGATAAAATCCAATTTGGCGATGTCGTAGTAAATTTAAAAGCATTTAAATCTTCAACTTAATAATTTCAAAAAATATTCGATTATTCCGGATGCCTAATTTTTTAATGTCTGATTTTTCCGAATGATTATATCTTCTTCATATCCCCGATTCGGTTGGTGCATGAATGTACAGAGCCAAGTATAAGCGCGATTATCCTTTCTCCGTTTTCTCATGGCAGTTGAGAGATCCCGGGAACAGACGAAAAATCAATATCTTTCTTTCCATGCAATTGCGTTAAAGACCAGTTCTTCTGGCGACCAATCCGTAATTGTTTCGATAAAGGTTTTTTACCAGGTATTTCATCAGGTTGTTCATTGGAAGAGAACTGAAACCGTTTTCATCTCACACCAGCCTCCTCAACAGAAGTATCAATTAGTCTTTATGAGCGAAAGTTTAATGATCGTTAATCCTAATTGTGGTTGCGTTACCGATGGAACTGGTGCTTGCGATGGATGTGCGGCGCGATACAGTCGTACACGGAAAATCCGGCTTACGTGCGACGTACAGACCGCTGGACTGGGGATTGTCACCGACAGCGGAACCGGTGGGCTATGTGAAGGCGGTCGCGCCGGCATTT
>JBAZJC010000184.1:0-3174 GCA_041651495.1 Candidatus Omnitrophota bacterium
TTTCCCGTCCTCGGGTATCTTCATGAATTCCTCCATTAAATTTTACTGCGATCTTTAGCTTTATTCTGTCATTGCGAGCCTGCCACGTTTCCTTCGGTCGCTCGCAATGACGTTTTTCCAGTTAGATCACCCGCGCGAGCATCACGCCCAGGCGGAAGACCAGAAAGCCCAGGGCCACGCTCAGGGCGATGTTCATAAAGGCATAAAGGCTTTCGCCGTCTTTAGTGAGGTTCGATGTCTCAAGGATAAAACTCGAAAACGTTGTGAAGGCGCCGCAGAAGCCGATCATGAGGAAAACCCTCGCGGTGGGACCCAGCAGGAATTTTTCTTCCGCGAGCACGGCGAGAAAACCGATCGCGAAGCAGCCGACAAGATTGACCACCAGGGTCCCAAGAGGGAATGTGACCCCGAAGAGACGATGGATGGTTCCCGAGAGAAAGTAACGGGCAAAAGTCCCAAGGATGCCGCCTGCGGCCAGACCGATCCATTTCGCCATGAAAAATTCCTTTATTACTTTTTCTTGCCGACCGTGAAGGCCTGGCCGAGGAACTTGCCGGTCGCGTAATAGGCGCTCGTACCGGGGTCGAACATGAAGGCCTTCATTTTTTCCGGGTCCGGAAAGCCTTTGGAATTGAGCGCCGACTCCTCCACCTTGATGTCTCTGATCTCTCCGATGAATTGTGTGTGAGTTCCGAGCTTGTGGGTTTCTTTGAGGGAACATTCCAGTACGAGAGGGAACTCCTTGATGTAAGGAGCGTCCACAAGGTCGCTTTTAACAGGCGTTAGCCCGGTAGCCTTGAACTTGTCCTCGGTTTTACCGGAAACGATCCCGAAATGATCCGCCTCTTTCATATATTTTTCGGAAGGAATATTCACAGTAAAGGCTTTTTTCGTCATGATGTTCTCATAGGTCTTCCGGTGGTCGCGGATGGAGACCGTTACGCACGGAGGTTCCGAGCAGGCGATGCCTCCCCAGGCGACGTTCATGGCGTTCGGAGCGCCTTTCGTGTCATAAGAACAGACGATCAAAACAGGAGTGGGAAAGAGAAGGGTTTTGGTGCCGATGGATTTTTTCATAAGGAACCTCTTTTTAAAGTGGCTTAGGGGTTATTCAAACAACAAAACGTCTAATGTTCACCTACCTTCGATATTGAGCACATGCGTTTTCTTTTTTAAAAAACGGAACACAAGATAAATGACAAGGGAAGCCCCCCAAAAGATCCACCAGAAAACCGCGATCTTGTGGTCCGGTTTCGTAAAAAGGTCTGCGGCGATCCCGAGTACGGTGAGTGCGGAAACCATACCGAATTGGGTCGAATGCTCACGGCGCAGGACGGTCTTCCACGCGTAAGGGAGCTCCGGTTTTTGCCAACCTGAGAACTTGGGGATAAAAACCGGTGTTTTCAGGGACCATTCCACGAACGTAGGTCCAAATTTCTGGCGCAGGAATTCTTCCTCCGTGAAAATAATGCGTTCATAAAAGATCCAGAAAATGGCAATTCCCGCGAACGTGAACCACCAAACCTGGATGAAGAGCAGAAGCCCCAGAATGATGAGGAAATTCCCAAGATAAAGAGGGTTCCGGACCACGGAGTACAGGCCTTTGGTGTTCAGACTTTCCGCGACCTGGGTTTGAGTGTTGCGTCCCGACGTGCCGCGCGGTACATAACCGGCCACGAGGCAGCGGACCACAAATCCCGTAAAGGAAATAAGGATGCAGACCGTTTTCCACAGGGTGCCGGAAAAGCCGCTGAAAAGCGGATGGGTGTATTGGGGGTCCAGGAGCGCGACCACGACAAGAGGTCCCACTAAAAGAGGAAGAAAACTTCTGCCGCGGAAAAGGAACGCGCCTTGTTTTTCGTAAGTTTCTTTAAGAGCCATAAGGACCTTTCAGGTTTATCCTGACTTTGATTGAAAAACAGAGGAAGTCGCGATTACCACCTTTTAAAAACAAAAAATACGGCAACAATCATGAAACCAAAACCCACCAGATAATTCCATTTTAATTCTTCTTTAAGATAAAGAACAGAAAAACCGCAGAAAACCACAAGCGTGATTACTTCCTGGATCGTCTTGAGCTGGGCCGTCGAGAACTGGTAGGACCCGATCCTGTTCGCGGGGACCTGGAAGCAGTATTCCACGAAGGCGATCAGCCAGCTGATCAAAATCACCTTCCAGAGCGCGGAAGACCTGAATTTCAGATGGCCGTACCAGGCCGCGGTCATAAAGATATTGGAAGTTATCAATAAGACGATCGCTCTCATGGCGACGGTTTTTTCCTCGAATGCAGCCATTCTTTCAGGATCGGAAGGACCGAAAGGACGATCACGACCAGGATGACCCAGTGGACTTTCTTTTCGATGTTCGGGATCGAATGGCCGAGAAAAAATCCCAAAAGGGTCATGCTGGCGATCCAGCCGAGCCCGCCGCCGATGCTGAAGACGAAAAATTTTCGGTAAGGCATACGGCCGACACCCGCCACCGTGGGGGCGAAGGTCCGGACGATCGGGACGAAGCGCGCCAGGATGATCGTTTTTGCGCCATATCGATCGTAAAACTTTTGTGTTCGCACCAAATGGTCCTTGTGGAAGAAGAAAGAATCAGTCCGGCTGAAAAGTTTCGGTCCGAAATGATAGCCGAGCCAGTAACCGGTGTTGTCGCCTGCAATGGCCGCCACAGCGAGGAGGGGAATGAGGATCTCAACACGGAGTGCGCCGTCCACCGCTGCAAAAAGGCCGGCCGTGACAAGCAGGGAGTCGCCCGGTAAAAAGAAACCGGCGAGGAGTCCCGTCTCAGCATAAATGATGATCACGAGGACAAGATAGCCGCCCCAACGAATGAGCTCCTGAAAATTATAAAGCCTTGAAAAAAATTCGTGAAACCATTCCATGGTTTAAAGCCGTTTCCTCGGGGAACGTGGAACGGGGAACGTGAAACGCAAAGAAATCCCGTTTCCCTTTACCCGTTCCCCGATATTTTTGTTTTCTTGGGTCGTGATGATATCAATTTTTTGCCACAATTGAAAGAATAGTTCGGATTTGAAGCGGGGAAGTGGCTCAAAGCCCCTTGAGGTGGAAGCGTAAAAGGTTTTTTCTTTCAGGAGTTTCTGTAAAATCTCAACCCCCGTGGCCGACCGGCGGTCCAGCTTTGCGGCGGTCGCCAACGCCTTGGCAA
>JBAZJC010000185.1:0-3160 GCA_041651495.1 Candidatus Omnitrophota bacterium
TCCTTTATCAAGGAAAGTGTGCGAAAGATCCGCCAGCAGGTCGGAAACGACCGGGTGGTGCTCGGACTTTCGGGCGGTGTGGACTCTTCAGTCGCTGCGGGACTTATCCACAAGGCCATCGGGAAAAAACTGAACTGTATTTTCGTGGATAATGGGTTGCTTCGCCTGGGTGAAGTACGAAAAGTCGATAAGACATTCCGCGGTCATTTTAAAATGAATCTGAAAGTCGTGAATGCGGAGAAGATCTTTCTCCAGCGTCTTAAAGGCGTGATCGATCCGGAGAAAAAACGAAAGATCATTGGCAAGACATTCATTGATGTTTTTCAGAAGGAAGCCAATAAACTCGGGAAAGTGCCGTTTCTCGCGCAGGGAACGCTCTATCCGGACGTGATCGAATCAGTGTCCTATTTCGGAGGGCCCACGAGCACGATCAAAAGCCATCACAACGTGGGCGGACTTCCGAAGGATATGAAATTCAAACTGGTTGAGCCGCTCAAGGAGCTTTTTAAGGATGAGGTTCGCGCGGTCGGACGTGCGCTCGGGATCGATAAGGATATCGTCGGCCGTCAACCTTTTCCGGGTCCGGGACTTGCGGTGCGTATCCTCGGAGAAGTGAATAAAAAGCGCTGTGATCTTTTGCGCCAGGCAGACTGGATCGTGATCGATGAGATCAAAAAAGCGGGATTTTACGACAAAATCTGGCAGTCTTTTGCCGTACTCCTTCCGGTCCAGAGTGTCGGTGTGATGGGGGATGAACGCACGTATGAAAACGCGGTGGCTGTGCGCGCCGTAACCTCCCAGGATGGCATGACTGCGGATTGGGCAAAACTCCCTCCCGAGCTCCTGGGCCGCATCTCCAACCGCATCATCAATGAAGTGCGCGGCATCAACCGTGTTTGCTACGATATCTCCAGCAAACCCCCGGCCACCATTGAGTGGGAGTAAAGCCGGGGAATGGGAAACGTCGAACGGGCAACGTTCAAAGACCCACGATGAATTTTTATTTTCGTTTCCCGTTAACCGTTCCCCGAGAAACGCGTAAGCCATGAGTCACAGCGACTTCGTCCATCTTCACTGTCACACCGAATACAGCCTCCTCGACGCCACCTGCAAGATCGACGAACTCATGACCCGTGCCAAGGAGCTCCGTTTCCCGGCGCTCGCTATGACCGACAACGGTAACCTCTTTGGTGCCATCCAGTTCTATTCCAAGGCGATGAAAGAGGGGATCAAACCCATCATCGGGATGAGTACGTACGTGGCGCCAGGATCCCGGCTCGAGAAACAGGCGCACGGTATCAAGGAAGCCTCCTTCCATCTCACGCTTCTGGCCACGGACGAGCAGGGTTACAAGAATCTCATGAAGCTCGCGAGTATCGGGTATGTGGAAGGTTTCTATTACCGGCCGCGTGTGGATAAGGAAGTGCTTAAAGAATATTCGGAAGGTCTTATCGCGCTCTCCGGCGGGCTTAAAGGAGAGGTTCCGTATTACCTTTATCATGATCAGGTCCATGATGCGCGAAAGGTTGCGGAGGAATATGCCGGGATCTTCGGCAGGGACCGGTTCTTTCTCGAAATCATGGAGCATGGGCTGGAACCGCAGAAGAAGATCACTCTGGGCTCTCAGAAACTTGCCAAGGAGCTCAAAGTGGGCCTGGTCGCCACCAATGACGTGCATTATATTCACCAGAACCAGGCTATGGCGCATGACGCGCTAATCTGCATCGGGACAGGTGCGAAGCTTGATGAACCGAACCGCATGCGCTATCAGGGCGATCAGTATTACCTTCGATCTGCGGAGGAGATGAAAAGTCTCTTCAAGGATATTCCTCAAGCCATCCGGTCTACGATCGAGATCGCGGACCGTTGCAATCTGGAACTCGATTTTCACAAGATCTTTCTTCCGCAATTCGCGCCGCCTGACGGGAAGACGCAGGTTCAGTACATGGAAGAGCTTTGCTTTAGATTTCTTCGTGAACGGTTCTCGGGTGAGATTCCCGCGGATTATGAGACGCGTTTGCGCACCGAGATTACTCTTATCAATAAAATGGGTTATATCAGCTACTTCCTGATCGTCTGGGATTTTATCCGGTTCGCCCGGGAAAAAAACATTCCGGTGGGTCCGGGCCGTGGGTCTGCGGCCGGCAGTCTGGTTGCCTTCGCACTTCACATTACGGACATTGATCCCATCAAGCACCACCTTTATTTCGAACGTTTTCTCAATCCCGAACGCGTGAGCATGCCGGATATTGATATCGATTTCTGCTATGAGCGTCGCGATGAGGTAATCGACTATGTGAAACGCAAATATGGTGCCCAGAATGTAGCACAAATCATCACGTTCGGGACTATGGCGGCGAAAGCGGCCGTGCGTGACGTGGGGCGGGTGATGGGGCTCTCGTACGGTGAGGTGGATCGCATCGCGAAACTGATCCCTCTGGAGCTTAAGATCACACTCAAACAGGCCCTGGAGCGTGAACCCGTGTTAAAGGAAATGGTCGCGACGGATGTTCGGATCGCGCAGTTGATCGAAACTTCCCAAGCGCTCGAAGGGCTCTCGCGCCATGCCTCGATCCATGCGGCTGGCGTCGTGATCTCAGATGTGCCGCTCACGGATCATGTGCCGCTTTACAAGACCGAGGACCAGATCTGCACACAATACACCATGAAAGATCTGGAGAAGATCGGTCTTCTCAAGATGGACTTCCTGGGTCTTAAAACGCTCACCGTGATCGATGAAACAGTCAAAATTGTCCAGAAGATGCGCGGCGTGAAAGTCGATATTGCGAGGCTTCCGGAGGACGATCCCGAAACCTATGAGATGCTCTCCAGAGGCGATGCGCTCGGGGTGTTCCAGCTTGAAAGTTCGGGGATGCGTGATCTTCTCAAAAAAATGAAACCGAGCCACTTTGACCATCTTGTAGCTCTTCTCGCGCTTTATCGTCCGGGGCCTCTCGGCAGCGGTATGGTAGATGATTTCATCAAGCGCATGCGTGATCCCAAGCTCATCCAATACGATCATCCGGCTCTTGAGCCCAGCCTGAAAGAAACTTACGGCGTCATTCTTTACCAAGAACAGGTCATGCGTATTGTCAGCGATCTCGCCGGGTTTACGCTCGCTCAGGCCGATTCACTGCGCCGGGCCATCGGAAAAAAGATT
>JBAZJC010000186.1:0-3153 GCA_041651495.1 Candidatus Omnitrophota bacterium
CCGGAAAAAAGTCCCGTTCAGTGAGGCGCATCAACTGGTAGGGAAGACCGTCCGGCATGCGATCGAGTCCGAAAAACGGCTCCGCGAGTGGTCGGTCCAAGAATGGCAGAAGTTCTCGCCCAGGTTCGGCGCGGACATCCATGATCTTTTTGACGCGAAGGAATCCGTGAGAGGCAAAAAGACGATCGGAAGCACGCACCCCGTGAGGGTGAAACAGGCGATCGCGGAGTGGAAAAAGGTTCTCGCTTGAACCCTTTTAAGACCCGGTCTTAAAAGGATATGAGGGAAAAGCTGTAAAGAGAAAAGAGGTGCTGAGATGCCCCGGACCGATTTTCACGAAGAGAAGATGCACGATTTTTATTACAAGCAGGGTGAGCTTTACTGCGACAAGGTCCGCGTCAGCAAAATCCTGAAAAAGACCGGTACGCCCGCCTATATTTACAGCCAAAAAACCTTTCTCGATCATCTCGCCAAACTCCAAAAGGCGTTCCGTTCCGCGAAGCCGCTTATCTGCTATTCCGTGAAAGCCAACTCGAATCTTGCGGTCCTTCGCGCGCTTGTCAAAAAAGGTGCGGGGCTCGATATTGTTTCAGGAGGCGAGCTTTTCCGGGCCCGGAAAGTGAAATGCCAGGGCAAGAGAATCGTTTACGCCGGAGTGGGGAAGACCGCGGAGGAGATCCGCGACGCAATCAAGTCCCGCATCCTTCTTTTTAACGTGGAGTCCATTCCCGAACTTGAGCAGATCAACGCGATCGCAAAAAAGATGCGGAAGCGTGTGAACGTTTCGCTCAGGATCAACCCCAATGTGGACCCCCACACGCACGAATACATCACCACAGGCAAGGCCGAGACCAAATTCGGCATCGATTTCGAGAAAGCCCGCGAGATCTTTCAAGGCGCGAAGCGTTTCACCCATGCCCAGATCTCGGGAGTCCACGTGCATATCGGCTCCCAGATCGAAACTGGCGACCCTTTTGTCGAGGCGTTCCGGAAGATCCTGGAATTCATTGATGAACTCGAAGAGACCGGCATCAAGATCAGGTTCCTGAACCTGGGCGGCGGTCTTGGCGCAATCTACAGCGACGAAAACCCCCAGACGGCGGAGGAGTTCGCCCGGAAAATCCTCCCGATCTTCAAGAAAAGAAAGTGCCAGCTCATTTTCGAGCCCGGCCGTTTTATCGCGGCCAATGGCGGCGTTCTTGCGACCCGGGTCATCTATGTGAAAGAGACCGACGTGAAGAAATTCGCGATCGTGGACGCCGGCATGAACGATTTCATCCGTCCTGCTTTTTACAATGCGTTCCACCACATTTGGCCAGTCGTGAAAAAGGCCATAGCAAAGTCGTGGATCTACGATGTCGTAGGGCCGATCTGCGAAAGCGGGGATTTTTTCGCGAAGGACCGAGAACTTCAGGAAATGACGGCCGGCGATCACCTTGCTATTATGACGGCCGGTGCCTACGGTTTTACCATGGCCTCGAACTACAATTCCCGTCCACGCGCCTGCGAAGTCATGGTCAAAGGCGCCGCTTTCAAAATTGTCCGCAAACGTGAGACCTACCAAGACCTCATCCGCGGCGAACGGACTGCGTAGCAGGATCCGTTGATGGGAGCGCCTGTGGTCGCGGCCTTTTTTACTCAAAGAGAAAGGTTCTCCGGCATGAAAAAAGCGGCTCTTTTCAGTTTTCTCCTTATGTTCTTCCTTGTAACCCCCGCGGTACTGCGCGCCGAAACTCCCGCGGCGGAAAAATCCAAAACTCTCCCGGAAGTCAAAACCTCGCCTGTTCCCAACGAACAGGCACGGCACAGTGACGATTCGGGACAATCGTCTACAGCGCTCGTGAAGCAGGTTGGAACTTATGATCAATTGCTTTCGGCAGTTCGAGAAACAAGGGCCCAGAGCCGTGTCCGTGTCGAAAAGGCCGTGGAGCAGGAGAAGGTCCGCGAGGCTTGGGAGATCGGCAAGCTTATCGACGCCCATGTCCTTCAACACAAGGAGCGAGCGGATTATGGAGAGAAAGTTCTTGAGCGTCTCGCAACCGATCTTGGAATGAGTCATACGGAGTTGAAATATATGCTTCAATTCGCGCGCGCCTACCCGATTAGTCGGCCCGCCGACCAATTGAGCTGGAGCCACTATGAGTCCCTTCTTGCCGTGAATGATCCTAAAAAGCGGCAAGCTGTTGCCGAACAGGCTGAAAAAGAAAATTGGACGAGGGACCGTTTACGCGAAGAAGTAAAAACGATCACGAAGAAAGAAAAAACTTCCGGCATAAAACCTGCTCCCGTTGAAAAGATCAGTCCTGTCCCGCACCCGGGGAAGCCGTGGACGTACAGGATCATTCTCGCTAAGGCAGGCCCTTATGCTGGCGAACTTGCCATCGACCTGGGATTCTCAAACTATGTGCGCCTTGCCGAAGTCGTGAAAGACATGGGCCCGTTCAATGAGGGGGACGTCCTTGAGTTTTCGGACGAAGAAGGCAAGATCCTGAAAAGCAGGGAAGCGGATCTTTACACGTACGAGGCATGGGTGACCCGGGTCCTGGACGGTGACACGGTCGAGGCAGTCGTCGACCTGGGGTTTGGGATCACCACCATTCAGACCCTGAGACTGAGAGGCATCGACGCGCCCGAGATTCAAACTCGCGATGGTATGGAAGCCAAGAAAGCCGTAGAGAAAATGTTGAAAATGCCGGGGAATGGGGAACGGGGAACGCAAGCCAAAGCTGGCGCGTTGGTTCTCATCAAGACCGTCAAGTCCGACAAGTACGATCGCTACCTGGCAGACGTCTTCCTTGCTGATGCGAAGGGGCAAGAGGATTACCTTAACAACCGGCTTTTAGAAAAAGGATATGCAGTCATCGTAGACGGCTGACATTAAGCCGTCACGCCTGATTATTATAAAAAAATAATAGGAAATCAGTGCTGTCCTAGTTTCCAATAAATCTTTTAAGGATAACTAGGGCGAGGTAGTACTTGCGTACAATGAAAGGATCCTCCCATGAAACGCTGGCCGCTTGTTATCACATTGCTTTATGCAATCACATTCATAGCCCTGACGGTTCCCGCGGTCCATCTTGTTTTTCTGTTTTACAAAGAAAAAGTGGATCCCGTAGCGCTGTTCGGGAGCTGGCAATATTGGATGTGGATTGT
>JBAZJC010000187.1:0-3131 GCA_041651495.1 Candidatus Omnitrophota bacterium
TTTCTTTTAAAAACAGATCGAGGCGCGGGGCGGAATTGAACCGCCGATATCGGTTTTGCAGACCGATGCATTACCACTTTGCTACCGCGCCGAAATTTTCGGAACCCACCGCTGTCAAAGAGCTTACGACTTCGGTGTTTTCTGCACCAACCGGGACCACTTGCTTTGGTGCCCATATGGTGCCCATTTGAACATCTAAACGACTCACCGCATTGGTTTGATGCGACGGTGACAAATGGGCATATCTAAGAACCATATCAAGCGACTTGTGACCTAAGATATCCCTGATCGTATTCAAATCAACGCCTGACATAGCCAAATAGGAAGCCGCTGTATGTCTCAAATCATGAAAACGAAAACCTTTGATCTCCGCGTTCTTTAACGCCGTCAAGAACGAAGCTCCGAAATTATAAGGGATTCCTTTAGAATTGCAAAAGATATATGAACTCTCAGGGTTCTTTGGAACCGCAATAAGCGCTTCTTTTGCCGTCTGATTAAGCGGTACATTCCTTACTTCCCCGTTCTTCGTTCTAAGCAAAGTAATGAATCCTCTATGAAAATCCACTTCACGCCACTTTAAATTCTGGATTTCCGCTTTCCTCATGCCTGTATTAACCGCCAGAAGTACAATCGGTCTCAATCTTGAATCGCAGCACTCGAGTAATTTTTTTAGTTCTTCTTTTTCAAGGAAACGAGTTCGGCTGTTGTTCTCTTTTTCAAATTTGACCTTTTTAACAGGATTCTGAGCGACATAATCCCCTTCCATAGCTAATCCAAACATGCATTTCAAACAAGCCATTTCCCTATTCACATAGGCCACAGACACTTGGGTTTTCTTAAACGTTTTTTCCTCACGCCGCTTGGTTTGATATTGACGGACAAGAAATGGAGTTATTTCCTGGAGATACTTGCTCCCGAAAAAAGGAAGGAGTTTTTTAAGATAGAGTTTGTCCGTTGATTCCCACGAGCGTTTTTTCTTGGCGTAGGTCTCGATGTAAATCTCCGCGAAGTCTTTGAAGAGAATCCTCACGTCGCGTTTCACGTCAAGGAATTTTCCCTCCGCAATTTCTATCTCGCGTTTTTTGAGAGCCTTAGCCGCAAGGGATTTGCTGGGGCCGACCTTTTCCCTGTGGCGAACCCCTTCCGCGTAATAATCGATCCAGAAATTACCGTTCTTTGGAAATACACCCATGATTCCACCTCCTCATCAAGGATGTATAATAGTATCGTATAGCGATACTATTGTCTAGATCTATTTCTTGGGACGCCCGGGAGCAGCGCGGTTCTTCATGAAGGCATGAAGGGCTGGGGCGTCTATGAGCCAGAGGGTGGCTCCTTTGCGGAGCTTGGCAAGGCGACATTTAAGGCGACCCTGCGCAGCTAGTTTTCGGATATAAACGGTGGACAGCCCATACAGCTCGGCTGCTTCGATTGTCGTTAAGTCGTTCCCCATAGCGCATTATGATACTCCATCTTTTTTGTTTTTGAAAAAGTTTATTACTTCCTCCTGATTAAACCGAACGTAAGAACCAAGACGGATAAAAGGAATCGCCCCCTGCCCTTGCCTCGTCCGCTCATAGATCCAAGACTTCGGAACGTTCAAAATCTCGGATATTTGATCTGCCGTTAGCAGTTTATGTTCTACTGATTTTATATTTTCATTTTTCCTAAGCGACATCTGCCTCCTTCTTTACAGATGTATTATGTGAAGCTTGTCGCTGAAGAAACAAATCTCGGCCATGCTCCAATTCTTTCTGTAATTCACCCGGCTTGGGAAGTTTTAGCTGGTATTTGGATACGAATATTTTGTTACTCATGCCGCCTGTGGCATATTTAACGCACGAGCCGCTCTTGTCCAAACAAAGGATAATTCCCAAGGGGTCATTTTCCACTTTCGGGTGAAGATGATCCTTTGCCCAATTGAGATAAAAGTTTATCTGACCGGCGTGCGCGTGCATGAATTTCGAAATTTTGATTTCCAGAAGCACGTACCGAGCAAGCGGGATATGGAACAGAATAAGATCTATCCGATAATCATCCCCGTCGAGATTGAATCTCTTCTGACGAGCGACAAACGTAAATCCGCAGCCAAGTTCCAAGAGGAACCGTTCCATGTGTCGGATCATGGCATCCTCGAGATCCGTTTCGGAATACTCATCCTTCAAATCAAGGAAATCGAGGACGTAGGAATCCTTGATCTCATCTTCCGGACGGACCATGATGGGATGTTCATTAGCTTTCTTTAGAACAAGCTCTTTGCGTTTTGAAAGCGAAGTCCTCTCATAAAGCATTGCCTGGATTTCGCGATCCAGCTGTCGGACTACCCAATGCCCCTGAACGCATAGGTTTTGATAAAAATGCCTTTTCTCAGGTTCCTCAATCCGCAAAAGAAGGCAATAGTGAGACCAGGATAAAGGAAAGCTTCGAGCAATCTTTTCCAAAACCATCTGGAAATTGCCGGACGTCAGGGGCATCTTACTCATCACAGATTGTTCAGACGGTGTCTGAACAATTCCATCCAGAGAATAATTATTATAAAATTGCCGCATCAGACTAAGGGTTACATAACCATATCCCTTCCGAAATCTTTTAGTCAAATCACTCGCCAGCGTTCTTAGCAGTGCTTCTCCGTATTCCGCCCGCAATCTCCCTTTTTGCTCGTGCTCCACTATTTGCTGTCCCATAAACCAGGCATTTGCCAAAAGGACGGTATTGACCTGACGAACAGCCGTTTTCCGACTCCCCTCGATCAGGAGGGAAACTCTTTCGAGAAGCTTTATATAGTCATCGCTCCTAGGGGCTGGCAGACCCTGTTTTTCAAGCTCGGACATGAGGGACCTCCTTTACGTGAGATAGAACTTTCGTATTTTTGCTTTCGACATATTCCCGCGCCGCGTCATACGACGCCTTGCTTCCGATATCAAACCACGCTCCGTCAAACTCAATCCCGTAAAGCCTCTCTTTGACTGTGAGCCACGCGATAAAATCTCCGATCTTCTCGGGGTTGCGCTTTTCGATCTCAAGATATTCATAAACACGCAGCCGGAAGCTGCCGGGAAGAAAATACGCGCCGATACTTACTTGAGTGGATCTGGGGTTGGCGGGTTTTTCTTCAAATTTCATGATCCTGT
>JBAZJC010000188.1:0-3121 GCA_041651495.1 Candidatus Omnitrophota bacterium
GACCTGGAAAAATTGAGAGGTTTTCTCGCCCACTACAGCGAACTGCCTGTCCTTGTGATCCGGCTCCTCGGCCTCGTCGCCGCCTGTTTCGGGATTCTCATCTTCTCGATCGTTTAAGCGTACGGCGTACCCCACAGGGGCTGCTTTGCTGAGGCGTACGGTGTACGGGGCGTCACGCGGTAGTTTCTTCCTCGTACTCCGTACGGCCTTACTCCTCTCGCCGTACGTACTGCGAAAGTAGACGCAGCCCTCCAAGCGGGATAGAATTCCTTCCTGTTCTTTACCGATTAGTATCGAGAGTTATTTGTAAAGCCGGAGAAGGAAGCGCGGGAACGGAAAAGGGGACTGTGGCATGAATAAAATGCGGAGAGTTGCAGCGCTTATTTGCCTGTTGATGCTGGCGGGGCTTGGAAGCGGGTATGCGGAGGAAGAAGCCACCGGTTTTTTTGATAGCCAAGGATCTCCCAATGGGGATTTTATCGTTGCAGCCATGGATGAGAAAAAGGGTGGAGATATGGGCGCCTATGGCGCAATCCTCTATGTATCGGGGGTGATGGATGCCATGACCGCATTTCATCCAAATTTATGGCCGGAACTTTATCCCAAGTTATCCAAGGGTGAAATCGCAGAGCGTGTAAAATCGTACTATCTGAATAACCCCGACCAAAGACACCGGCGGGTCGTTGACGTTATTCTCAGCGGAAGTAGATAGGCATACTGCGTCGATGTACGGCCTTACTCCTCTCGCCGTACGTACTGCGAAGGTAGACGCAACCTTCCAAGCAGGATAGAATCCCTCCCGTCATCATGATGATTGTCATTAATTATAGGGAAGCGGAAATCATGACAGTCCCAATACTTATCAATTTCAGAGAATCGGTCCCAATACCAATCAATCGAGGCAAAGCTGAGATTGGGGCCGTCCAAGTTGCCATTAATAAAAAGAAAACAAAAACTTGGGCGGAAATTGGGGCTGTCCTTGTCAACTATTGAGAAAATGAAATCCAAGACAAGGGTTGCCCTGCTTCCTTAATTTTGAAAAAAAGTAAAATGAGAGCCAGGGCTTATGTTCACCGATATGCATCTTCATTTACAGGACATTCCGGACGCTCAAATGCGCAAAAGCATTCTGACGCTGGCGGAACAGCTTCATGCCGGGCAATTTGTGTCGAATGGCACACGGCCGGACGACTGGCCGGCGGTGGAGAAGCTTGCGGCCGAGGACCGGCGGGTCGTGCCGTTCTTCGGGGTCCATCCCTGGTTTGCGGAAAAACTCCCGGCGGATTGGTACGTGACGCTTGAGGGTTTTTTAAAAAGAAACCCGGCGGCAGGTGTCGGCGAAACGGGTCTCGACAAGGCGCGAAATGTGGACTTCGCCCGGCAGACGGAGGTGTTCCACCGTCAGCTTGAGATCGCGGGACGTTTGGCGCGGCCTCTGGCGATCCATTGTGTGCGGGCCTGGAGCGATCTTTTGAACATTCTGAAAAGGAGCCTTCCCCCCAAAACACGTTTTATGATCCATTCCTATCAAGGTTCCCGGGAAATGCTGAGGGATTTTTTGAGCCTCGGGGCGTATATTTCGTTCTCGTGGAAGAGTCTCCAGCGGGACACCGAGGAATCGATCGCTTTGATGCGGGACGTGCCTGTCAATCGTCTGCTCCTTGAAACGGATTTTCCGTACACGGAACCGGGAAAGATCGGCGCGGACGTACATGACGAAAAATATTTTGAGACCCTTCAGGGGGTCTATAATCTCGCGGGGCGCGCGAAGGGGATCGAAGAAGACGCGCTTGAAAAAGCGGTGTGGGCGAATGGAACGGCTTTTCTGTCTGGAACTCCTGCCCGGTAAGGAGAAGGTCGAGCGGATCACCCCCTCTGAGAGAGACGGCATAGAAGGTTTCTCACATTCCACCTAAGGAAATCGAATCACCGGACGGCAGCACCCCAGAGCTTCTTCGCCGTACTCCGTACGGCCTTACTCCTCTCGCCGTACGTACTGCGAAGGTAGACGCAGCCTTCCAAGCAGGTTAGAATTCTCCTTATGTTGATCGATGCGCATCTCCATCTTCAGGATATTCAGGTTAAAGGGGTTTTGACGGAGACCCTCGCCTGTGCCTGGGACTTTGGTGTCTGCCGGTTTTGCTGTAATAGCACCCGGTCTTCGGACTGGCCGGTGGTGGAGGAGATCGTGCGACTCGACGACCGGATTTTTCCGTTTTTTGGCGTTCATCCGTGGTATGCGGAAAAAGTCAAACCAGGCTGGGACAGCGAACTTGAGCGTTTTCTCAGGAACCGGAATGCAGGCGTGGGAGAGATCGGTCTTGATAAGACGCGCAAAGATATTGATTTTACGAGGCAGACCCAGGTTTTTCATCGTCAGCTGGAGATCGCGGGACATTTGGAAAAACCTTTCTCAGTTCATTGCGTCCGCGCCTGGGGCGATCTCACAAGCATCCTGAAAAGCAATCTTACTCCCCGTTCACGCTTTGTGATGCATTCGTATCAGGGCTCTCCGGAAATGTTGCGCGAATTTTTGGACCTTGGCGCTTATGTTTCCTTCTCATGGAGGACCCTTCAGCGGGAGGCCGAATCCGTACAAAGACTTATACAGCTGGTACCCTTGGACCGGCTGCTTCTTGAAACTGATTTTCCTTATACGGAATCTAATCAGCTTGAAAATGACGTGAGTGCCATGAAATACTTTGAGTGTCTGCGCGGGGTCTATATGCTTGCGGCGCTTGCAAAGGGCATCGATCAGGACACCTTAGAGAAGGCGGTGTGGGCGAATGGAACGGCTTTTCTGTTTGGAACTCCTGCTCGGTAAGGAAAAAGTCGAGCGGATCAAAAAGGCTTTTGTCGTGGTGATAGGGATCGGCGCAGTGGGAAGCTACGCGACCGAGGCTCTCGCGCGTTCCGGCGTCCGCCACCTGCGGCTTGTGGATTTTGACACGATCAAACCCACCAATTTTAACCGCCATATTCTTGCCATTACCCCCAATCTTGGAAAACTCAAGGCCGAAGCCGCCAAGGAACGTATTGCTTTGATCAACCCCCATTGCAAGGTTGAGGTGGTGAATGAGTTCGCGGCGGAAGAGACCATGGAGCGTATTACTGCAGGAAA
>JBAZJC010000189.1:0-3121 GCA_041651495.1 Candidatus Omnitrophota bacterium
GTGGAGGGATATATGGATCTTATCGCCACTTTTCAAGCCGGAGTGAAAAACGTTGTGGCGACTTCCGGTACCGCTTTGACTCCCAAACAATTGCGGATTTTGAAGCCGTTCGCGGAGACTCTGATTTTTTCTTTTGATATGGATTCGGCCGGGCAGGAAGCCGCGCAAAGAGCTTATGAGCTTTCGCAGGATTTTGATTATTCGATCAGGGTCGCGACTATGCCCGAGGGCAAAGATGCCGCGGAGTACGCAAAAGATCACGGCGCGGATTTGGCGGGCGTTTTTGACCGCGCCGTTTCTTACGGAGATTATTTGTACGATAAGCTGATCAGGACTTATGGAACCGACGGGCTGTCTTCAAAGATAAAGATTATCCGTGAATTTATGCCTTTTTTCTCGGCGATACGGAGCGGTATTGAAAAAGACGCTTTTATCCGCAGGCTGGCTGGTGATCTTTCTTTGAATGAATCGCAGATTTATGACGAGATTAAAAATATAAAATTGCCTTCCAGCCATCCAGCCAGGCTTAATAATTCGCTTGGAGACGAGCAGGTAAAGGCAAAAAAATATTCCGCGGAGGAGCTGCTTTTGGGGCTTGTGATCGGTTTTCCAAGGGTCGCTTTTTTGCTTCTGAAGAAGATGGACGATTACCTGTTTTCAGATGCTTTTAAACCTATTTACATTGCGTTTCGCGATAAGTATAATGACCAGCGGGTCGGTTCCGGGAATGATGTTATTTCGCTTATTCCAGAGGATTTAAGGGCAAACGCACAGGTGCTTTCTTTGTACGTCAGCGAGAAGTACGGGGAAATGGGTGAGGAGGCCGTGGAAAAAGAGCTTTCGAGTCTGCTTGATAATTTAAGAAAACGGTATTTGCATCAAAAAAAACAGGAGCTCCAAAAGCTTATAAAAGAGGCTGAAAGAAATGGGGACAGGCCTCTCCTGAATGATCTGCTCCTGGAACATCGTAATATAAGTACACATGGCACAAACTAGAAAATTCATCATTCAGCCTTCCGATGAAAAGCTGAGCGCGTTTCCGCCTCCGGTAAGGGATCTTGTGAAGAAAGGGCATGAACACGGGTTCGTTACGCATCAGGAGCTGATGAAAGCGATGCCCAATATTGAAGATGATCTGATGCTTCTTGATGAGATTTACGGGCTTTTTCTTGATCTCGGCATTGAGGTTATCGATTCAAAGGAGTCTCTGGTCTGGAAAGAGGATAAGGACGAGGAGGTTGAAGTTGAGACCAAAATCAAGAAAGTCGCCACCGTGCAGGTTGAGCTCAGGGAAATCGCGAATGATTCCATACGTCTGTATCTTTGCGAGATAGGAAAAGTTCCTCTGCTTACCGCGAAGGAAGAAATTGATCTGGCGCGCCGTATAAAAAAAGGCGACCAGCAGGCCAAGAAACAGCTTGCGGAGGCAAATCTGCGTCTGGTCGTCAGTATTGCCAAGAAATACATAGGCCGCGGACTTTCTTTTCTGGATCTGATTCAGGAAGGGAATATCGGTCTGTTCCGCGCGGTGGAAAAATTTGACGCGGATCGCGGTTTTAAGTTTTCAACATATGCGACGTGGTGGATCCGTCAGGCAATTACCCGTGCCATCGCGGATCAGGCCCGCACGATTCGTATTCCGGTGCACATGGTTGAAACGATCAACAAACTGACTCATGCCCAGAGGCGTCTTGTTCAAGAACTAGGGCGCGAGCCTTTGGTGGAAGAGCTTGCGGCTGAAATGGATATGGATGTTAAAAAAGTGCGCCACATTTTAAAAATTTCGCAGGATATCGTTTCTCTGGAAGCCCCTGTGGGTACGGAGGAAGACAGCAAACTCGGTGATTTTATCGAGGATGATGACGCTCTTTCACCTTCGGACGCGACTAATCGTCAGCTTATAAAAGAGAACATACATGAGATGCTTAACTATCTTTCTCCCAGGGAAAGAAAAATCGTCGAGATGCGTTTTGGGCTTAAGGACGGGGTTGGTCATACTCTGGAAGAAGTGGGTCATGAGTTCGGCGTTACGCGCGAACGTATCAGGCAGATAGAAGCGAAGGTTCTGCAAAAGCTGAAGGAGCATCCTACGAGCATAAAAATACGGCCTTTATAGCACACACGAGCCGCAGCGAGTGTGCCTACTAATAAAAGTTTTGCGGAGCAAAACACATTAATATTAACTACCAACGACCATGTCTGATACCACTGCATCCGCCAATGCGTCCGCTACCGATGAAAGTAAGGTTACGCTTGTAACAAAGGAAGGTCTGCAAAAACTGAAAGAGGAGCTGGAAAATCTTCGGAACGTGCGCAGGAAAGAGGTCGCGGAGCGTATCAAGGAAGCTATTTCTTACGGCGATCTTTCGGAAAATTCCGAATATGAGGAGGCCAAAAACGAACAGGGTTTTGTGGAAGGGCGCATTCATGAACTGGAAGAAAAGGTTAAATATGCCAAGGTGATTGAGGAAAAACAGCACATGAAGACTGTTCAGCTTGGCACCAAAGTTACCATTCTTCCCGTTTCGCGGAAAAAATCTTCGCCGCAGGAATATATCATTGTCGGCTCAACGGAGGCCGATCCGTTGTCTCATAAAATATCAAACGAGTCGCCTGTGGGTTCCGCGCTGCTTGAAAAAGGTAAGGGTGACGTTATCAGGGTAAATGCCCCCGGTGGGGTTATAGAGTACGAAATCCTGCAACTGGAATAAACGATGCCAAAAAAAATCGGCTATTATATGTGGCGAATTTCCACGCTCATTCTTTATATTATAGTTTCGGGATTGACGCTTTTTTTCGCGTACGGTTACCGGTATGACTTTCAGAAAAGTAATGTCCAGAAAACAAGCATAATTGACATTGTCGGCGAGGAGCAGCCGGCTGTTATCACTCTTGACGGGGTATCCCAGGCGCAGGTTATTCCAGCGCAGATCAAAAACGTGCTCCCGGGGATTCATCTGCTTAGTGTAGCTGAGGACGGTTTTTTGCCGTGGCAGAGGGAAATAGAAGTCGCAGCCGATCTTGTTTCAATTGTTGACGATATTTATCTTGTGCCGAATGGCGTTTCCGAGAATGCGAAGAAAATAAAGGAATTCAGCAGTGAGCAGAACGTATATGCTGG
>JBAZJC010000190.1:0-3096 GCA_041651495.1 Candidatus Omnitrophota bacterium
CCGAAACAGGGTTGACGCAGACCAGTTCCTCCAGGTCCTTGCCGTCCTTGGTGTAGCGTTTGAATCCGACGGCGTCGCCTTTGACCAGGAGTTGGAGAATCATGTCCTTGACGAACTCGGAGACGCCCAGGCGGTCGGCGAGGTCGACGGCATCCCACTTCACCTTCTCGTCATCGCCCGCGATCTTGATCTCTTCGCCCACGGCGAAGGTGCGCCAGGAGTTGACGCAGTTCTTCACCAGCGGCTCTTCGAGGTAATACTCCCAGGCCTTGCGCGCCCGGTCCTCCCAGGAAGCCGGGATCGCTTCGGAGGCGTTGACCTTGCTGAACACGGACGGGTCCAAGGCCGCGGCGGCGGCAAGCGGGACGAGCACCAGACCGTCCGCCTGCAACGGCGGCGTCTCAGTGCCCGATACGGAGGTCGGGCTGTCGGGTGTCGGATTGGATCGTGCTTCCACCAGGGTCCTCTCGATTTCTTGCCCTTATGGGCGCGACATTCGCGCCGTGTGGCGGGAAAAGCCCGCCCCTGGGGTTATCTACCGGAGGCGTGGAAGGAACGTCGGTGGGCGGGACACGCACGGCGGTACATGGACACTTCCAGGGTATGGAGGAGGCGCGTCTTCCCGGATCAGATAAACACCGGCTCGGTCGTCAGCGGCACCAGGGAGACCGTCTCCTCACCCACCTGGTTGAGGACGGACTGCTCCCGGGCCAACATGGCGCAACGCACGGCGTCGATGATGTGGTCGTTGCCCTTTGAGTAGACGATGCGCCCGTCGTGCAGTGTGTATGTGTGGGTGGTGAACTGATCCTCGATCTCCAGGTCCTCGATGGGGAACACGAGCTGACGTCGTTGCATGGCTCCAGCAATCAAGGTGGTCATGAATTCCTTGGTCCGCTTCCTGACCTCGTGGCCGTCTCGCACGGCCAGGGTGGTCATGCCCCCGAAGTCGTAACCGCGCAGCCGCCCTTGGAGAGCCAAGTCCTTGTACTTGTCCAGTGTCAGCAGCTCCTGCACGACAGCCATCCCGTTGCCGCCGTTGTCCACGCCGATGCCCGCGGCGGTGTAATACCGGTCCAGAAGGGCGATGGCCTGGGCGATGTGGGGATAAGCCACGTGCTCCATGCGGACCCGCAGGACCAGCTTGATGATTTTGCGCTCGGGCAGTTCGATCTCCTGGAACACGACGAGATCCGTCGGGTCGTTGGTGTAGCCCAGGTCTCCGCCGATCCAGAAGACGCCGGTCCGCGGCATGAGATTGAGCAGCATCTCCAGGCGGTCGTGGGATTCCTCCTCGGTGGCGCAGCCGCGCAGTTCTTCGCCGGTGACGACGACCTTCTGGTACTCGACCACGTCCTGTCGGCAGAGATTGAGGTGCTCGATATTGAACGCGCCGTAGGAAGGCTTGCCGTGTTCGCCAGCCACCTCATGCTGCCAGCCCGCGCTGTCCCGCCCGCCGTAGAACTCCAGCAGCTCGGCCTCGCGCTCCTGGGTCCACGATGGGTGCAGCCAGGAAGGCCAACGGAACACCCGAAACTGGGTCGATCCGGTGAGGCGGTAATAGGTGGTGTCCCGCAGACCGTTGGGAGTTGAGTAGATGCGCAGTCTGCCACCCGCCTTCAGGCACTGGCGCAGGGCCTTCCATGCCCGTTCGGTGAGCCACGCCCCTTCGTCCACCCAGACCCGGTCCACATGCAGCGAGCGGAACGCGTCGCCGTATGCACCGGCCGGGCGGAAGTAGAGGATCGCGCCGTTGGTGAATTCGAGCCTGAAGTATGGTTTGCGGTGAATCTTGGGCTTGCCGTATTTGGTGAGAGCCACGCTGACCATGAGGTCCGGGTTGGCGTCGAGTTGGAATTCGATCTCCTCGATCAGCGTGTCGAGATGTCCCTGGTGAGGCGCGCCGACGAGTCCCTGGCAGCCCCGGTTGGTGAAGGCGAAATGCAGGGCGTCGGTGGTGATGCAGACGCTCTTGCCCACGTCGCGCCCGTCCAGGTGGATGATGTTCCTGTCCGGACAGAGCAGGTCCTCGGCTTGGTGCGGCCAGTAGATGCGCTGCCCACCGTCGCGGTTGCGCAGGTATCCCTGTCCCCAGAGGACCGGGTCCGCCAGGGTCTCCGCCAGCCTGCGCTCCTTGGCGGATATACGGGCCATCAGGGCAGCCTCGACCTCAAAGCCGATCCGAGGACCGTGCCGACGATCTCGGCCAGGATGTGCTGGACGGCGAGCATCCCTTCGCGGTCGCGGATCACCCCTTCGATGTCCGCCGCGGCTTGATCGAGCTCCTCCCACTCGGGGTAAGTCTGCCGTGCGGTTTCGAGCCGGGCCAAGGCATCGTCGATTTTCCCGGCAGCCAGCTCCGCGCCGATCTCTACCAGTTGCCGTCCCGCCTCGCGGACGGCCTCACTGTTCCGTTCCAGGATTTCCTTCATCGCTTGTCCTCCTCCGGCGTCTTTTCCTGCCCCGACGCCCAACGGTCCAGGGCTTCCATCACCGCAGCCAGCCGGTCGCCCATGCCCCTCAACCGCTCCTGGTCCGGGTGCTCCGCGTCGGCCAGGGCCTTGTTGGCCTCGGCCACGTACTCGGGCATGTAGCGGTTCGCCGTGTGAATGGCGTCCTGAATCCGCTGAGGCGGCCTGGCGGTGGTGCAACCCAATAGTGATGCCGCCAGACTCGCTGCCAACAGCGCCTTCAGGATCGTTTCGACCTGTCTTCTCATGATTCCCCTCCCGGCCCGCCCGGGGCCTGATTGTTTCTCTGGAATGTGCATGGAACGCCTTGACTTCCGGCGCACACGAAGCCTGTATGTGAATGTGCGTAGAGCCTTGAATTACAAGGACTTGAGCCGTTTGAAAGGAGGTGCCGAATGCGCGTTTTCGACGCCGGGACCATCCGGTCCGGGAAACCTGAACTCAACAAACGAAAGGAGAACAAGTCATGAACGAGACCCTGCATCAGGCCGCCCAGGCCTATCTGGAACACCTGCGGACCCAGGGGAAGAAGGAGCGGACGCTCTACACCTACGGCAAGGACTTCGAGCAGATCGAGGCCTTCTTCGGTGCGGAGCGCAAGCTGTCCAGCGTCCTCATTCCGCAC
>JBAZJC010000191.1:0-3077 GCA_041651495.1 Candidatus Omnitrophota bacterium
ATTTCTCCGCGTCATCGACATTTTTGAACCGCATACTGATCCCAGAGACCTTGGATCCCATTTGATAGACCTTCTGCGCCTGCTCGATAGTGACAAGCGCAAGCGACGTGTCGAAATCGTTCATTCCCACGCGATAGATCCCGCGCACCAGGAACGGCCAGGTGCGTACGTGCATCGGAAGCGGGACAAACGGATTTTCGGGCTCAGGGATCGGCGTGATCATGTAAATCACGTCCCCCACTTGTGCGCCAAGCGAGGCCGCTAAATTCTCCCCGATAAAAACACTGCCGCGACGTGTTTCAATCTTGTGTCGGAAAAACCAGAGAAACCGCTTGCGTTCAATCTGTACGGAATCTTTAAAATTCAAAGTCCCGGATACCATGTTCTTTTCAAAGATGCTTAGATCCTCTGTTTCCGGATCGATTCCTTTGACCACGACCCCGGTTGCGTTCTTGGTACTCCGGAGAATGGCCTGTCCTTCGATAAATCTCGACGCGGAAACAAGCCCCGGAATGTTATGACGGCGGATCGCGGCAAGATCGCGCTCTGCATTCTCGATCCCGTCCACTTTTTCGATCCTCAGATGCGGTTGAACGCCCACGATCTTGTTTTTCAGCTCACGGTCAAAGCCGCTCATCACCGCAAGCACTACGATCAGGGCCATAACCCCGATCGCCACCCCACCGACCGAGATCATCGAGATTAGTGAAATAAAACCGGTCTTGCGTCGCCGCATCAAATGTCTTTTTGCAATAAAAGTCTCAAATCCCATAAGAGCTCCTTTAGGACCCCGCCTCGACCTGTTCGCTCGTCTTTTTCTCCGGCTTCAATTGAGGGAATAAAATCACATCACGAATAGAAGCCTGGTTGGTAAGAAGCATGACCAGGCGATCAATGCCGATTCCGAGCCCGCCGGCAGGCGGCATCCCGTATTCCAACGCCATCAGGAAATCTTCATCGATCTCTTTCGATTCACCAATCAGCTCTTTCTGTTCCGTAAGGCGCTGACGCTGGATCATCGGGTCATTCAATTCGGAAAAGGCGTTAGCAATCTCCATCTTTGCGACAAAAAGCTCAAAACGGTATACAAGTTCCGGGTCTTCCGTTTTAGCCTTGGCAAGCGGCGTCATGACCGTCGGATAGTCGATCACAAAGACGGGGTCCCAAAAATCCTTTTCGACCTTTTCTCCGAAAATTTCATTTAAAATATCGATATCCTCCATATTGTCGGCAATTTCCACATGAAGTTTCTTCGCAGCATCGCGGACATTGACCTCCCGGAAATCCATACCTGTGGCTTCCTTAAGCGCGCCATAAAAAGAAACACGCTTCCAAGGCGTTTTAAAATTCAAGGTTTTTTCTCCAAACGGGATCTCTTCCTTGCCGTAAAGCATCACGACCAGATGATGCACCATTTCCTCGGTAATCACCATCATGTCCTCGTAATCCGCATAAGCCTGGTAAAGCTCAAGCATGGTGAATTCGGGATTATGCCGAACGGAGATCCCTTCATTGCGGAAATTGCGGTTGATCTCATAAACTTTCTCAAAACCGCCCACCAGAAGCCGTTTAAGGTAAAGTTCCGGCGCCACACGAAGAAAAAGATCGGTGTGGAGCGTGTGATGATGCGTGACAAATGGCTTCGCCCGGGCACCTCCGGCCAAGGGCTGCATCATCGGCGTTTCTACTTCCATAAAATCTTTCTTATCCAGAAAGGCACGAATCTCACGGATGATACGGCTCCGCGCTTTGAAGGTTGCTCGCACCTCGTCGTTCGAGATCAGGTCCACGTAGCGATGGCGATAGCGGGTCTCGACATTTTTCAGACCGTGCCATTTCTCGGGTAAAGTGCGAACGATCCTGGAAAGTCGTTCGAATTTTTCTATTTTAATGGTCGGCTCTCCGGTCTTGGAATTAAAAAGCTCTCCCTCAAGCCCGATAATGTCCCCGAGCGATAATCCAGTGAACGACTTATAGTTTTCTTCTCCCAGAATATCTTTTTTAGCATAGACCTGCATCCGCGCGCCTTCGTCACTTAAATCTGCAAAAGCGCTCTTTCCCATGTCCCGGCGCGTCATAAGACGTCCCGCCACACGTACCTTGCGGCCTTCCCGGAAATTTTCCCGGATCTCCGCGAGAGAGTCTTTGGGAAGAAACCGATGCCCGTAATCCGATTTGTCCATTTAGACTTGTCCTTATTCCTTGATGCAGAATGATTTAAGACGATTGAAGCGGTCATTATATGTTAGTTTTCAGACGGGGTCAATTGACGGATAGCTTCTGGCAATTCCCGGTATTTGTAGAGAGAACAAAGTAAAATTTCTCAAGATTCTGAGACGCGCTCGTGAGGCGGAGCGGGCATGGTGCCCATGAGGCCTTGGTCCGGCACCGACGGTGCTCGGGTCCAGCGACTCTCGCCCGTCTGCGGTCTCGTCCCGCAAATTCCCCTTAAGATCAGGGGAAACCGTGCTTTGCGTGACTCCGACAGCTGCCACCGCCAAGGCCTCATGGGCGAACAAAGCCGAACGCGCGAGTGAATCCCGCCTCGCTGGCGGCGGGATGAACGCCGGCGAGGAATCTCTGAGAAATTTTGCGGACTTTGCTATAGAAAAAATGGGAATTGCCAGATTCAATATTACCTTGACCCGTTTCGGCCATTTGTTATGATGCCAGCTCTATGGAAATCATCGCAAGCGCCACGCTGTTTCTCCTCCTTTTCAACCTGGCTGGCTGGATCTACCGGAGCTTCCGCTCTCTTTCAGAGCTTGCCCAGGCACCGACTTTAAAAACCAGCGCACAAGACATCCGGAACGAGACAGTTTCGATTCTGATCCCGGCCAAGAATGAAGAGAAGAACATTGCGGATTGCGTCCGGCCGTTCCTTGCACAGCTCCGGCTTGGAGACGAAGTAATCGTTATCAATAATTGCTCGACCGACAGGACCGGACAGATTTTAAAAGAACTTGAGGCATCCGAGATCCCCTTCGGCGGCGTTCCCGCTGATCCGAAAGCAAAGCTTAAATACCTCAACACCCCAAAAACCCCGGACGGCTGGACCGGCAAAAATTTTGCGCTTT
>JBAZJC010000192.1:0-3072 GCA_041651495.1 Candidatus Omnitrophota bacterium
ATGTCCATCATTGTCCAGAGCCGAATCCTCTCTCCACCGCGTCACAGCGACATTTTGCCAGCGGCTGTATCCTCCTCCGGCGTTAGTGACCATCACATGGTACCGGCCGTTGGAAAGTGGATGGACTTCAGGCACCGGAGTTTGAGGAGTTGTAAACACCCGTAAAAGGGTTTCCTTCTCTCCGAATTTTCTAAGCATTCCGGTTACTTCAAAATCATAAAGGAACGGTTCGGCAATCGGGACACGCTCTTGAAGAAGAAGTTCAGTCGATTTAAACATCGGATCAGCAAGAAAACGTCTTTGCATAGGACGGTCCAAAAGCACATAGGCAAGAGACAATAAACTCATGCCCTGATGATGCGCCATGTAGGATTTGACAATCGCGCGATTTTCATCCGGCGCAAGACGCTCGGGCGTATAATCAATCGCTTCGTAAAAGCCATAAATGCCTCCAGCTCCTTCCGCAAATAAACGCTCGAGATTCTCGCAGGCCTTCTTAGGCTCCACCATCAAGGTCAGCATCGAAGCATAGGGAGCTACGACCAAATCATCAGCGAGGCCCCGTTTAAAACCCATGTCCGGGACCCCGAAAGAGCGATATTGATAGGCCATGTTAGCGTCGATCTTATTGTAGCCGGACTCTGATATCCCCCAGGGAATATTGTTCTTGGCCGCATACCGAATCTGGCCGCTGACCGCTGCCTTATAAGTTTGGTCCAGCAAACTCCCTTCATAATTAGGCATCACCAAAAGAGGCATAAGGTATTCGAACATCGATCCACCCCAGGAGACTAAAACAGGATCTCCTTCGGATTTTACGATCATCCGGCCAAGCTTAAACCAATGATCCTGCGGCATTCTTCCTTGGGCAATCGCGACAAAACTACAAAACCTGGCTTCGGACGCCAGAAGGTCATAACAACCCTGATCCACCTTATGCTCGCTGACATTATATCCGATGGAAAGAAGGTCAGTGCTCTTGTCATATAAAAATTCATATTCAATGCTGGAGATTTCGTTACACCGTAACACGATATAGTCGATCGCTTTAATTCTTTCAGCAGACCGTGTCCCAGCATCCTTGATCGCATCGCGAAATTTTAAGAACCATTCATGTGCGCCTCTCGAGACATCATCCACAAGAGGTATATCTGCCATGATCTTCTCAATCAAGGGAACCAGCTTCTGCTCGAGCCTCGCCACTTCCCCAAGCGTAGGAATCTCATCCAAATACCGTAGAGTCTCACGGAGCTGCACAAGCCGCTCCTGCTGTTCTTCGTCCCCCGCATCCCACATCCCCGGCATTTCCGGCGCGAGCAAAATCCAAGGCGCGATAAAAGACATATCTTCCAGAAAGTCGTAGCACTGCCGCTCCAGGGCACGGGCCCATTTCTTACCTTGCTCATAGTATTTCTGATCCAGCCCAGAAAAAACCTTTGAAATATCCTTTGAAAGCTGGCGCAAAAACGTATAGATCTCCGAAAGGCTCACAGAAGAAAAATTTACCTTTTCCTGAAATTGCTCGATCCTTTCAGAAACTTCCCGAAAGAATCCGGCAACACTGCTTTTTTGACTTTTCTCAATCTCTGCGACACTCTGCTGCATGACCTGCAGAGTATCTGCGAGTCCGTCAAATATCTTCACGGAGACAATCTTCTGAGAATTCATTTCCGCCAGCCCTGAGCGCAAAATCATTAAATGCCCGGTCAAGTTTCCGCTATCTACCGATGAAACATAAAGAGGATCCAGAGGCTTAAGCGTCTGCGTATCATACCAGTTATAAAAATTCCCCCTGAACCTTTCCATAAAATTCAGGGTATCGAATGTTTTTTCCGTCCTGTGAAACATCATCCCCATCGAAAGATAACCAAAATCGTAAGCCGTCAAATTCGCCAGAAGCGACAGGCCGATATTCGTTGGTGAAGTCCTGTGGGCCAGGAGACTGACAGGCTCTTCCTGAAAATTATCCGGAGGCAACCAATGATCCTTCTCGGTCACAAAATTATCAAAGAACGCCCAGGTCTTCCGTGCAAAGTTCCTGAGAAAAAGAACCTGTGTTTTAGAAAGCATAATCTTCCGGGCAGGTGATGATCGGCTGATGTTATAAGCAACCGCTGGAGAAACAAACCAGAGGCTTAAAAGAATTAAAGCAAGCCCATCAAAACGCGGAAACAACATTAAGAAACAAATTAACAGCACAACAGCGGCAACCGGTTCAAACAACATGTTCTTGTAGTATCCTAAAATATGATTCGCCGAGGATGCTTTCGCTTCAAAGAAAGTCGTCCATTTCAATAAATTTCTTCGCGAGACAAACATTCTCCACAAAGTCCGCAGGATTGCGTCCAAGCAATAAAACAACTCGTGCAGCAAAAAAACAAGCGAGAAAAAGAACCGAAGCGCATTCTTTTTAAGTAAAGATAATGCCAATCTAAAATGAGTCACGAAGGTCAAAGTCTTAGGTTTCCTCACGGCCTCCGCCAGAGAGATCGGCACCAAGGGAAAACCTAGGAGAACAATGATAAGAACCGACCATATCCAAGAAGGCTGAAAAAACATCCATCCTGACAAAAACAACATAACTGTCGCTAAAGGAACTAAGCTTCTCCTCAAGTTATCCGCGATCTTCCACTGCGACAAAAAGGAAATCGGACTTTTAACTTTTGCGCCGCCGGCACCAGGAACTAAAGTAAACAGCCAGGGTATGATCTGCCAATCTCCGCAGATCCAGCGGTATCTCCGGCTCAAATCCTCAAGATACCCAGAGGGATACTTCTCGTAGAATTGAACATCCGTCACCAGCCCTGACCTGGCGTAACAACCCTCCAAAAGATCATGGCTCAATATAATATTTTCCGGGAAACGGCCTTCCATGGATCTTTCGAATGCATCCACATCATAAAGCCCTTTCCCGACAAAAGACCCTTCAAAGAAAAGATCCTGGTAAACATCAGACACCGCTTTAGTATAAGGATCGATCCCTGTATCGCCTCCGAAGATCTTCACGAATAACGAAGGATTTTCTCCGGGATAGCTGGGTTCAACTCGGGGCTGGAGAATCCCGTATCCGGA
>JBAZJC010000193.1:0-3064 GCA_041651495.1 Candidatus Omnitrophota bacterium
CTCCAGGAGATCATGGACATCTTTGACAAAGTCGATCCTCAAAGCGTTCTTAATATCCATCATGAGGTCGTAGCGCCGTATATCTGCAAATTTCTTCTTACTCTCTTCCCGGGCAACAACGTTCATCTTTTTTGAGGTCCGGCTTTTAAGATGGGCCACGATCGCGTCGACCTCGGCAGGGTCATACCGTTGCGTGAAAAAATCGAGATCGTAGGATTCCCGGTGATGCTGGAAATGATAGCTTGAAAGCGCAGTCCCTCCAGCCAGATAAAATTCGCCCAGCTTCCCCGCCAATATTTTCAGCACTGTCTTTTGATATTTGAGTATCTTTTCCATCGTGATCATTTAGTCCTTATGATAGCTAATGATACACACTTTTAGTTGTATTTTCAAGCTATTTACATACTTTTAGTTGTGTTTTTTCCATAACCCATTCATTTTAAATGAGTTGTGAATTTAAATATTAAGGAACACGCAGAAAATTGTGTTCCGAAACTCCCTTTTTGACTTCACCAAACAGAGGGTGTTATAACGCTCGCCCGCGAGCGTTATGACGTGATGCCAGGCAAGGGCCCTACGCGCGTAAAATCCGGGGACACATTACTTAATTTCTACCTTCAATTTAAATGATCGAAAAGACCAGGATCCCGACCGAGGCGGCGACAAGGCCGAGGATCCGGATCACAAGGTAGGGCATCTCGCTGTAGTGGCCGAGAAAACTTTTCAGCTTTTCCAGGTCACAGGCGAACACGACGATACCGCTCAGGAGAAGTATCATCCCGACCGCGATGGCCGAGACCGGGAGAGCGCTGTGCGGGGACGCAAGGAGAAGGGTCAGACCGACAAAAGACCGGACAACGCCGGCCCAGTAGACGCGCTTTCCTTCTTTGAGAAAATTAAAAACTTTTTGCGCGAACTTCGACGAGGCGAATATTCCGAGACCAAAAACCGCGACTAACAGACCGATACATTTTGCCAAAAGAATCAACATGGGCAGTTCTCCTTTTCAGGGTTCAAACTTTATTGTTCTTCGGGTTCTTTTTCAGCCACTCGGTCCAGGAGGCGTTCGACCCTGCCCGGAAGGCTTTTGCGTATTCGTAGAATTGCCGCACAAAAGCTTCGCGCTCACGGAACACTTCCTCCCACGGCGGTCCGGACTCGTTCCGGAACACGTTGTAGTGGGGTCCGGCGGCGGCCTGACGGGCCACGATATCGTCGAGCGTCACTTGACCGGCATTTTTCAGCATGTCGTACATCACAAGAAAGGTTGTCGTGCGTCCCATGCCGGCGTGACAATGGAAATGCAGCCAGTCCCCCGCCCGAAGGCCCCGGACCAAGTTGATGAAACGGTCGACATCTTCATCGGACGGGCGCATGTGATCGGGCACGGTCAGGCGAAAATAGTGGATGCCGGAACGCCGTGCCAGTTCTTCTTCGCTCGCAACCGACAGAACTTTTTCAGACTTTCCGGGGCCCTGGATCCGGCTCGGGATCCAATCGTCATCATGAATGCGAACCGTTTTCTCGCGGCCCAGTCCGGCCAGACGGTCCCTTTCATCCTGAAGCGTCTCGTCACGCGTCTTGCCGAGGTTGATCCAGTCCCCCGGCGGGAGGTACCAGACAACCGGAGCGCCGTTCAGGAACCCATGGGATTCCTGACGCAAGTCCACGAGGATCAAATTTCCGCCGAAGCGTTCCTTGAGCACGGGAAAAGCCGCTTCCCAGAGTTCGGCGCTTCCTGACGCGCGCAGGCTGTCGAGTCCGTCGGTTTTGACAGGGCTCCCGGTTTCCTTAAGGTCGGCGGAGAGCATATCCATGGTACGGAAATTGTCCGGCAGTTTTTCCGCGGGCGGCAAGTCCCGGACGAGCATGATCTTTTCTCCGGATAAAGGCAAAGGAGTCAGGAACGCAGAACTCCAGAGTTTTTTCCGGGCGGTCCCGAAATTCCCGAGATGATAAATGCCGGCGCTTTGGATTTTGAAACGGAAAGGAGTGTAAGGTGCTGCAATCATTTTCCGGAGAAAATCCTCATGAGCAAGACCGATCGTAACATGCGGACGGTAATGGTCTCCGCTGTGACTGATATAGGTTCCGATGTCAGCCACGGTCGTCCCGCCGATCACGGAACCGTTCTCGTTCGGAACAAAGGCGGCGGCTGTTCCGTCGTGCATCATGAACGAACGCACGGCATCGATCACCGCTTTTTGATATTCAAACAGTTCCGGCGTCGGTGCGATCGCGATCGCGGCCAGCCCCACCCCTTGTTCAGACGAGTAAGGATAATAACCCGTTGTTATGAGTTCCATGCCCTCGGGCTTCCGGACACGGACCACCTGCTCCACCGCGGAAAAGACTTTGTTGAGGTCGCTTGTCCGGACATAACATTGGAGAACGGAGATATGCGGTGTGTGCGTCGCGTCCAGGGAAAAACCTTCCGGATAGTTCTCCCGGAGGCGGGCATTTTCCGAGTGGGCCTGTTCGGTCATCGTGTTGTCGGGTTCAAGCAGGATGTCGATCGCCATCAGCGGATCGGCGGCCTGACAGGGATGGAACCCCAGCAATAGAAACGATAACATCACCGCCCAAATATTTTTTTTCATGTGTCAGGCTCCGTTTGTGATCTGTTTTTTATCCCGCCCCGGTTCCGGTGACGCGGGCTTTCCGGTCACGTAATCTGATTCGCTTTGCCGAAATCCCCGTGCGCATTCTTAAGCTGGTCCCGGCACTTCGCGGTGACCTTCTTTTTGTTTTTTTCAAGGCACGCCAGGATGCGGCCTTCTCCGATCGCGACCTTGGAACATAATTGATAGATATCCGCCTGGCAGTCCGCAATGAACGCGTTCACATTGTCCGTGGCGTTCTTGAACTCATTCGTAGCTTCATTAAGAGCGGCGCTGCAGGAGCCCGAGAGCTTGTCATTGTGCGCGTAAAGGCATGCCATGCCACGCCCCTCACCGGGCGTCACGGTCTGGCAATAGGTCTCGAGCTCAGTGATGCAATTCTTCTCGACCATGTCAATATTCTTGTCCGCGAATTTTTCCATCGGCCCTTGTGCCGCGCAGAG
>JBAZJC010000194.1:0-3045 GCA_041651495.1 Candidatus Omnitrophota bacterium
GACTTTCTTCAGTTCTTCTTCGCAGGCCTCGATCTTCTTGGAGATCTCAATTTCCTGCTCGCGGGTCAGAAGCGAGATCTGTCCCATCTGGCGGAGATAAGTGCGAACCGGATCATCAATACGGCCCCGTTCATATTCTTCAACTGCCGCGTCCTCTTCAAGCTCGGAGTCTTTTCCCTTTTTGGCTTCGACGTCCTGGATCACTTCGGAAGCGGATTTAGTCGGGTCCCCCGGCAAACCGCTTGTAACTTCGATCCCTTTTTCATTCAAGACTCCAATGATCTCTTCCACTTTTTCGGGGTTATTCATGTCCGGAGGAAGCTGTTTTTTCATCTGTTCGATGGTCACAAAGCCCTGTTTCTTGCCGAGAACCAAAAGCTTTTGGACCATCTCCCCATGGAGCTTCGCCGAGACGGCTCCCTTTTTGCCCGGCTTCACCTTGGCAGGTTGCGTAGGCAGGGCTTTCCCTTGGGTCTGGATCGGTGATGGCTTTTTGGATGATGCCTGTGTGGGTTTTCTGGATGTTTCTTTCACCCTGTCAAATCTCCGATTCTTTTTAGGGTTTTAGGAAAAAAACCTTACGATATATTTATCCCGAGGTCTCTTGCGCCAAAAGGGGTTAGAGCTCTAACGGGGCTCACAGAATTGCGTATTATAGTTATCTCGCCTCTTGAAACCAAGCGATTTATTCATCCTTTTTAGCTTCTCGGAACTGCTTCAAAAGTTCCTGGTAATCTTGGGTCGCGGCGCGGATCTTATCTTCATCCTGCTCATTCTCCGCCGCAAGAATCAAGCGACGCAACTCCTCTAGCCGTCCGATGGCACGACCTCGTTTGATCTTTCCGATGCAATCCTCAAGGATCTGTTCCCGCTCAGCTGTCTCATCCAGAGAAGCCATAACCGCCACAAGCTGTTCGCGGTATTGTACATCCTGGATCCGGATAAGAAGCCCCGAAAGTGAGCATTTTTTACCCTGATTGCTCATTTGTCGCAGATATTCGAAAAGTTGACGGGAAACCGGCATCTTAAGATCGGAATCCCTAAGCTCTTCGCAGGCACGGTCACAAAAAGGCGGTACCTCGGCCATAAGTACCAGCAGTAACAATTCCTCGGGCGGAGGCTTGACCACCTCGGGGGTAGATACCACCTCTTGAAGCCGGTCCTTAGGGATACCGGCTTTTTGATTCAGATGAGAGAACTCGGTACGCAGAGAATTTTCATCCACCTGCAACGCACGGGCAAGTCTCTTTAGATATTCCGAAAGCATGACCGTATTCTTGACTTTGAGGAAGGTCTCAAACATCTCGCGGCTGATCTTGGAAAGACCTAGTGCATCCTGACGCGGGTAGCGCACAAGAAGCGCCTGTAATTTATAATCGAAAAAATCCTTGGCATTCTTCAAGAGGACCGCAAAAGCACCGTTCCCGCGTTTGTTCAGAAAATCATCCGGATCCTCGCCCTTCGGCAGACTTACGAGCTTCACCTGCATCCCACCCTCCAAGAGGATCTCTAACCCGCGCAGTGCCGCGGCTTCGCCCGCTTTGTCACCGTCGTAAACCACGATTACTTCCTCTACAAAACGCCGCATGAGACGCACGTGGTCCTCGCCAAGTGCTGTACCAAGCGTCGCCACGGCATTCTTGAAGCCGTGCTGATAAAGAGCAAGAAAATCCATATAGCCTTCCACCAGGATCAGATTTGGCCATTCGCGATCGATGTGTTTTTTGGCAAGATTCAGGCCGAAGAGTTCGCGGCGTTTCGAAAAGATCGGCGTTTCGGGTGAATTGAGATATTTGGGACCTTCTTCGTCAGCAATTAGCCGCCCGCCGAACGCGATCACCTTGTTCTGAAGATTCAGGATCGGGAATATGAGCCGGCCGCGAAAAGTATCGTAATAATTCCCTTTCGGCGATTGCTGAATCAAAGCTGCCTGCTTGAGGAGGGTTTCCGGATACTTTTTAAGGATCATGCGATCAAAAAGTGCGCGCCATTCCATCGGCGCCCAACCAAGTTTGAATTCCCGGAGGGTCTCGTTCGTGATTTTTCGTTGAGCCAGGTACGCGTGGGCCGCGGCACCGGTCTCTTTGAAAAGCAGTTCGTGATAAATGTCGGCAGCAACCTGGCAAACCTCGTAGAGTTTTTCCTTCTGTCCGCCATCATCCCGGTGGGAACTTCGTTCCGGGAGCGCGATATGCGCGCGATCCGCAAGGAATTTCAATGCTTCGGGAAATGTCATATTTTCATGACGCATGAGAAAACTGAACACATCGCCGCCGGCCCCGCATCCAAAACAGTGGAACATCTGTTTTTCGGGCTGGACCATGAAAGAGGGGGATTTTTCCTGATGAAAGGGACAACAAGCTTTGAGATTCCTGCCGGCGCGTTTGAGCGGAATGTATTGCGAAATGATCTCGACAATATCGTTGGCCGCGCTGACTTGTTCAATAATATGATCTTCGTAGCGCGTTCCGGAGTTTTTTTGTTCCATAACGCGTCTTTTTCCTACCCGCCAACTTTAATGGATTCTACGATCTTTCGTGGGATCGGCTTATGGAAAGAATTCATGACAAGTTCGTGAAGATCGGGCACGAGCCGCGAGATCGTATAGCCCATATAGGAGCCTCCCCGCCTGAAGATCCGTTGCACTAGCTCGGCTGGAAGGAAAAGAAGAAATTGCGCGAGAAAACTGAGCAAAAGCATCATACGCAAGGCCCCCAGAACCATCCCGCCCAAGGTCCTTAGAATCCCTTGTGCCTCTACCTTAAAGACTTTTCCGAAGGTATTGATGCACCAAGACACGGAAATCCAAAAGAAAATGCTCATCAGAAAGAAAACGATAGACTCGGCCACCTTCACGGGAAGAAGGGGAAGATTCGCGATCAAATAGGCGGCTCCGCTTGGGTAAAAACTCAGCGTCAGCATGCTCACGAGGAATATCCCCAGCAGTTTCCCGAACATGTCGCTAAAACCCTTGCGGCTTCCCTGCACCAGGCTCCAAAAGATCGCGATCAACAGTATCCAGTCGCTTGGCGACAAACTTTGAAG
>JBAZJC010000195.1:0-3045 GCA_041651495.1 Candidatus Omnitrophota bacterium
AAGGCGGCTTCAAGCGTTACCAATCTCCCCCTGGATGTGCATTTGATGATCTCTGAGCCCGACGATTTTATAAAGGACTTCGCAAAGGCGGGGGCCAACATTATCACCGTGCATGCAGAGGCGGCAACGCACCTTCACAGGACCATCCAGTTCATTCGCGATCAAGGTGCCAGGCCGGCGGTGGCCCTCAACCCGGCTACCCCGTTAAATACACTTGAATATGTGTTGAGCCATCTCGACATGGTCCTTCTGATGACCGTGAACCCGGGCTTTGGAGGCCAGGCCTTTATTCCGGAGGTTATCCCGAAGATCCAGAAACTGAGAAGGATGGTGGAAGACCTTGGGTTAAAACTGGAGATCGAGGTAGACGGGGGCATTGGTCCGGATACCATCAGCCGGGTGTCGGCCGCAGGCGCGGATGTCTTTGTGGCCGGTTCCGCCATTTTCTACAGCGATGACTATGAAAAGACCATCCGCCTGATGCGGGAGCGCATGGTCCCCTTGTCCTGAGGGATAGCGCAAACCCTGCCTTTTCCTCCCTTTACGACAAAAGCATGCCCGCTGAGACGCCACCCGAGAGGGGAAGATGCGCGGGTTTCTCTGTAGTATCTCAACCCGGCAGTTCAGTGCCGCGACTCATGATCTCGATATAGCCCGCGTAGCTGAACAGGCGGTTGCGCTTCTGAGCGGTTAGCTCCTTGACAATGTCGAGCTGCTCCAGGTGGCCGAGTGCTTTGTTGACGGTCGCCGGGGTGATGCCGGCCTTCTCCACCAGTGACCCCGAAGTGGCGAGGGGATGCTCCATCAATGCCCGATGGACTTGCAGGGTCGATGTGGCCGCCCGGCCCAGGCCCCTGATGTTATCACGGTCCTGGTTCGACAGGGCAAGGAGCTGCTGAGCGGTTTCCATTGCCTGAGTGGCGGTGACGATAACCGAGTCTGCGAAGAAATCGAGCCAGGATTCCCAGTCGCCGGTCAGACGGACGTTGTTAAGCAGCTCATAGTAATATTGGCGGTGCATCTTGAAATAGAGGCTGAGGTAGAGCATGGGCTGCCGAAGCACCTTCTGCTCGCTCAGGAGAAGGGTAATCAGTAGACGCCCCAGACGGCCGTTGCCATCCAGAAACGGATGGATCGTCTCGAACTGCACATGGGCCAGCGCCGCCTTGAGAAGCACCGGGGTTGGCTCCGGCCGGTCGTGGAGGAAGCGTTCGAGCTTGCTCATGCACTCCATAACCTCTTCGGCCGGGGGCGGAACAAAGGCCGCATTGCCCGGCCGGGTGCCGCCGATCCAGTTCTGGCTGCGCCGGAACTCCCCCGGGGGCTGTTTGCTTCCCCTGCCGCTGGTCAGCAGAACGCCGTGGATCTCGCGGAACAACCGTAGCGATAGCGGCAGTCCTTTTTCAAGCAGGTCCAAGCCATGGTGGAGTGCTGCGACGTAGTTGCTGACCTCCCGCACATCATCCAGCGGCACACCCGGTTGTTGATCCAGTTCGAACAGCAGCAGGTCGGACAGCGACGACTGGGTACCCTCGATCATGGAGGAGAGGACCGCTTCCTTTCGGACGTACATGTAGAGGAACAGGGTGGTGTCCGGCAGCAGGGTTGAGACGCTGTCCAACCGTCCGAGCGCCAGCAGCGCCTGGTCAAACTTGCTGCGCAGCTCCGGGGTCCAGTCGATATTCGGACACGGTGGCAGCGGCGCCGGCACGAAGGCCTGTACCTTTTCACCCACCGTCGATATGGTGATATATCTCCCTTGGAGTTCTCGCTTCATTTATTCGAACCTAAAATAAGAATCGGCTTTATTTTACATTATAATCATATCCTAAAATAAAGAGTCGTAAAGGAAGAGTCAAGCGGATTTTCCGACAGGGGAACAACAATTCGGGGCACTATCTTCTTCGCAGCAACAAGCGACTGTCCGAAGGCCGTTCAAGATGCCAGTGTTGATCAGTGCATTGCCCTTATTAGTCAATAAGAACTGGAAGGCGGAACGGAATAAGGTGAAGGCCGCCAGTCTCCAATGCCACGGGAATCCATGGGTCGAGGATTTCTACGCCGGATTTGACAAGGCGGTGGGGGAGTCCAATTTCCTCATTATCCTACATGATATCTATCACATAAACAACCAGCACGCCGGGGACGGCATCTCGATCGAACAGGAGTTCGACTTCCTCCTCTGAATAGTCGAAGCGGATATCGTCCGTGATCGCATTCTCGATTTCCTCGATTTCAGGATCTGAAAGGGCTTTGTAATCCAGTCGGGCAACCCGGAAATCGTAGTATCCGCACATCTTGAAGTCGTTCCAGGGAAAATCGTGCAGGTCCGCCAAATCGAGACATTTGAAATCACGTGGCGCGATAACGCGCCCGAACGCCCTATCGAAGAGATTGAAGGTTAGAGAATAGTAGGAATCCGCATTGAGATCGGGACGATACGCCTGTATGTCGAGGACCTCATCCATGGATCGCCCGTCAATCTGGAGATAGGCGCAACAGGCCATCACGTCTTTTTTTGGCCATGGGATCAATAGCCATGAAAAAGTGGTATCCCCTCAGGTTTTTGCTGTGCGAGAGATGCAAGCTCGATAGTTTTGATGAACCAGACACGATTACGCTCAAGATCGACAAAAGCAAAAAGATCTGCTGGCGAATTTTGTGGTGCCCACCAATCAATCGATAGTCTACCTTTTCCACCGCCTGGCTTCGCTTTTCACCTGTATAGTTACAGCTCCCTGCTTTCTCGGCGAATAGGCCACCAAATCAATTCCTGAATCTGTAGTAAGGGGGGCCGACTCAATTCCATATAGTAGAAACTTTTGCTGCACGAGCAATTCCCCAGCTTTACCAATTTGTGCTTTTGTTATTTTCATATCTTTGTGCACCGGATCTGATTTCCTCAAGTAAATTGGGATGTTTGTCTGTGAATCGCCCCATGCTGGCGCAACGCGACCTTAACAAAACCGGCAATCTCTCGACACAAGTCGCCTATGTCCCCTCTTCGCCTGCCATCTTGAGGACTGCGTCATAGAGGGACGCATT
>JBAZJC010000196.1:0-2998 GCA_041651495.1 Candidatus Omnitrophota bacterium
CATCCGGCGCTCGTGGGTGTGGCACGGCATCGTGTTCCAGCAGGAGCCTTCGTTCAGGACCGTCATCCCCATGACCAGCTGGCAGGAGGCGCAGACGGCCGGATGGACGTACTGGTTGATGGTGCGTTCGTTCGAGGTCGCCGCGGATCCCAGGTGCTTCCTGTTGGCCTTTTCCAGGGGGATGTGGACGGTCGGATAGGCCTTGTGCGCCGGGGCGCTGTTCACGTAGAACTTGGCGGGGTTCTTGGAATCGAGGGAACCGAAGGACACGTCCTTCGTCCCGGCGCCGACGTACATCCCGTCGCGCGGGGCCATCGGGGTCCTGGTTTCCCCGATCTGGATCCATCCCGGACCGCCGACGTTGATGACGCCGAGTTCGCGGCGTTCGAGGAAGAATCCGGTGCCGAGGTCTTTGGCGGCCGGCAGGGACAGCGGCGTCTCCAGGGGCGTGATGCCCCCGGCGATGATCCGGTCGTGGTGCGAATAGGTCAAAGCGATTTCCCCGGGGACGAAGACCTGGGGAATCAGATACCGTTCCCGGAGGGTGGCGGTGTCGTAGCCCTTGGAATCGGCGGGGTGGTTGTTGTAGCGGACGTCGAATTTCATGAAGTTCACTCCTCGTATGATATGTAATGTAGATTTGGCAGTCGTTTTTGCCAGTACATATCATTATCTTTTGTTCCTTTGTTCATCATTATCTGTGTCGCTTTGCTCTTTTTTTCCACAGACTGGATGGATGCGACCGAGACCCCGGTGTTATAATCCATTTTGGTGATGACCGGGTTGATGCTCATCGCTCCTGCGGTTCGGCCGCTTCCAAAGCTTGCTTCCCCGCATGTTTGACACGTTCTCTCACCGGTTGTTGTTCCCCCGTTCCCCAGCTCATCCAAAGTCCAAGGTCCGGGTGGGTTCTCATGTTGCGAGGTTGAGATCGTCATGCATGGCCGGGGTCCCGGTCGCATCCATTCAACTTTTGAAAGGTCGTGATTCTTTGTCTGACATCCAAAACACCATGTTCGTCGGAATCGATGTCGCGAAGGACGCCAATCGCGTCCACGCGATGGATTTCGACCGACGCCGTCTGGCCGCCTTCTCGGCGCCCAACGATCAGGACGGGGCTTCCCGTCTCGAAACTCAGATCTTGTCCGCGCTTCGCTCCGCCGGTCTTTCCCGCTGCACGATCGTCATGGAATCCACGGGAATTTACTCTGCCCACATCGCGACTTATCTGTCTGCTTCTCCCGCGCTTTCCGCCCTGGATACCCGGGTCTATCTCATCAATCCCAAAATCACCCGGAACTATCGCGAAAGTTTCGCCGACATGGACAAAACCGATCCCGCCGACGCTTATCTGCTCGCGGATCTCGCCCGCGTCGGACGGACCGACAAGCTCTTTCCCTTCCGCGGGTCCCAGAAACTGGCCCTCCAGCGGCTCACCCGCCATCGCATGCACGTTTCCGAACTGATCACCGCGGAAAAGAATTATGCGTTGAATAACATCTACCTCAAATTCTCCGCCTTCGACTCCCGCCAGGAGGGTGAACCGGTCTTCTCGGATACCTTTGCCGTTTCCGCTTTGTCCGTCTTAACCGAATTCCAGACCACCGATGAAATCGTCGAGGCTCCTTTAGAGGATCTTGCCGCGTTTCTCATTCGCGTGTCCAAGAATCGCTTCGACGATCCCTTGCATACCGCCGATCTTCTCCAAAAAGCCGCCAAGGCCAGTTTCCGCCTCGACCGAACCGCCTACGATCCCCTCAATATTGCTCTGGCCTCTAGCTTGAATTGCATCTCCTGCTTTCGCAAGGAACTCAAAGCCATCGATTGTGCCATTCTTAATCAGGTCAAGGGGGTTTCCGACTCTCAATATCTTTCCTTGCTTTCCATTCCCGGCATCGGTCCCGTCTTCGCTTCCGGAATCCTCGCCGAAGTTGGCGATATTTCCCAGTTCCGCGATGAGGCTGCTCTCGCCAAGTACGCCGGCCTCACCTGGCGTAGGCATCAGTCCGGGCACTTCGAAGCCGATGATACCTTCATGACCCGCACCGGCAACGTCTTTCTTCGCTATTACCTCTGCGAAGCCGCCAACTCCGTGCATCGCCACCTCGACGAATATCGCCGTTATTACAAATCCAAGTATGATGAAGTGACCACCCATCAACACAAACGCGCACTCGCCCTCACTGCTCGTAAACTGGTGAGACTCGTCCATGGACTGATGAGCTCCGGCCGTCTCTATCAGTGATTCTTATCCTTCTGATTCCCTTCATCGCTTTCGCGATTCTTTTCAGTTTGTCTTGATTTCCACCTTTGCTGGAAAAATCTCGGTTTATTTCTCATTCTTCCCCTTGACATTCATACCGGTTGCTTTTGGAATAGAACAATGGATGGATCCAACGCATTGGAGGCTTCTTCAATGGAAATTTTCGTTTCTTCTTTTTCGAGATGTGACGCTAGAAGATATTGCATTGAGATAGCAACCGGAAATATGACGATGGTTTGCATTAAAACATATGGAATCGCACTATAAAAATACGGAATCCCGATGACGGCAGAAACTTGCATTAAGCCATAAAAACCAACAAGAGCGATTGTGAAAATGGTGACTTTTTTCTTTTTCTTTGTCCGTGAAATGACCAAAATTCCTAGTGCAATTATAAGGAGGGTAAGAATCAAAGTCGAATAAAAAACATATCCCTCAAGTTCGGATTTGCCATAGCCAAAATTTCCAAAAAAAGATAAAACACCAAACACAATGGAAAAATAACCCAGAATCGAAGCTTTTCTTTCGCTCTTTAACATTTCTCTTCCCCCTTTGCTGATGCCATGTGTTGATTAAATCACAACTTTCAAATAACCAATATATACATCCAAATCCTCTGTGGAATATTTGATCTTGTAATCACCCACATCGTGAAACTTGACCGAAACATTTAGAATCTGACCAGACTTGATATCATTCGAAATCCTCATATATTTTAGAAAGTCATCTAAATCA
>JBAZJC010000197.1:0-2969 GCA_041651495.1 Candidatus Omnitrophota bacterium
AATCGTACAATATTTCTTTAAACAATTTTATATCTTCGCTGGTTATGCATTCTTTTAACCTCTTAACTTCATCAGCAAGAGGTTCTGTGAAACATGAATATCCATATCCCATCTCCAAAAGCGTTTCTACTTTAGCTTTTATATAAGTATAGTCAGTTGTTATCAGCATTCCATTTATATTTCCAAAGTTCTCTAATCTAACATCAAAAATTAATTCATCACCATCATCAAAGATAATCTTGTAGGGAATGGTAGTTTTTAATTCTAAAATAGTAGTAATTATATTCCACTCTTCACTTAATAATATTCCCATTGTAGATTTCTCCCATAGAATAAATATTAGATGTGATAATCAGAATTTATAAACTAGTCTTGAATCAATTGGATTCTACTAATTACTGGTATTATCTTGTTAATTCAGAAATATTATTACAACAGATTCAAATATCATAGGCATCTAGCGCCCGCAGGGTCCAACTAACATACGCTTAAGCCGTAGCGCGTCATTGGCGCGGTTTGTGCACCCCTGGCGAGCGCATAGCGAGCCACCAAGAGCACAAACCGTGACAATAGCGCTATCGGCTTGAAGCGAGTGTTAGGCGAATTCATGATTCCAGTAGTGATTCACAAATAGTTGGATGCCAAGGGATTTTATGGCATTTTCCTTCAGTTTTTTTCTTTTACTTTCAATACTCTCTAGATTGCAGCCAATACCTGTTAACGGCCCGAGTATTAGAGCGTTCTTATTTATTCTTTTTACTCTATACTCTGTATCAATTGGTATTGATCTCCAATCAGTAATTTCACTTTTTGATGTAATAATAAACGAGTTAGTAATATCGTTAAGACTACTTAGTCTCTCAACTCGTTTATAATACTTTAGAGCTTGAATAATTGTTATTTCTCCAAACATACCAAGGCCTAATAGATTAAGAGTAATACCATCATCTATATAGTCTTTTACATAGACAGGGTATACAAACTGAATATATCCCGTACCAACTTCACCTGATGATAATGGAGCATCTAATAAAATTGAAGCATCATTTCCTATTCCTTTTACAATTCCTACTGGGCATTTTATCTCATCTGTAAATTTAAGCTCTTTCCCATATTCTTGAGTAGAATAGAGTACGATTTGTACTTTAAGATCATAATCACTGGTAGTCATATATACCTTACTAGCGCGAAGCGCCCGCCTAACATTTGCTTAACCTGCGAGGCGTACATGGCGCGGTTCTTGCCGAGCGAAGCGACAGCAAGAACCGTGACATAGCCGAGTCAGGTTGAAGCAGTTGTTAGGCATTATTTATAGATTTTATAATTCCATCTATTTTAGATGATTGCGCTAAAATAAATAGTATATCATGCGCATCTATCTTAGTGTGACCCTTTGGGAGGATAATCTTACCATCACGAACTATGGAACTAATTAAAACATCTTTACCTAAATTAAGTTCTGAAATTGGCACATTTATACTTTTTGAATTCTCTTCTACTGTAATTTCATACATATCAATTTCACTTGATTGTAATGAATGTAACTCTACAGTATGAGGTGAAACTTTCTTTCGCTTTTCGGTAAAGCTAAGTAACTTTGATAACGGTCCAAGTGTTGTCCCTTGTATTAGGCAAGAGAGAAATACTGCAAAAAATATACTATCAAAAATAAAACCATTATTATCGATTCCTGCTGCCAAGGGATAAGTGGCCAGTACAATTGGGACAGCGCCTTTAATACCACCCCACATTATAAAGCATTTTTCTTTTAGTGAATATTTGAATGGAATAGTTGAAAGAAATACTGCTAAAGGACGTGCTACAAACATCATAACTGCAACTATTATTATTGCTTCCTTCCAGATGTAGATAAATCGATGAGGAAATGATAATAAACCTAGCATTATAAATAGTGCCATATTAAAAATTACTGAAATACTTTCAAGAAAACTACTAACACTTTTTTTTGCTGGGAAATGCGAATTACCTAGCCAATATCCCATAAAGAATACGGAAATTATTCCATTTGCTCCTAATAAATCGGATATACCATACGTAAAAAGTATGCATCCTATAATTAGTACATTGTAGTTGCCTCTGTTATCTGCATTCAGCTTTTTAAAGACTATTGCAGATAATCTATAACAAATAAAACCAATGAAAACACCACCAATGAATTGCCAAATTAATTTTAAGATAGCAATTAGGGGAGATTCAAATGCACTTGTTGCTATCTGTATAAATGTAATTGTCAGAAGAATTGCCATAGGATCATTTGCAGCAGATTCAACATTTAACGTTGTTGCCAATCTAGTTTTAATTGGATTTGACTTATTTATCATAAATACAGCGGCTGCATCTGTTGAAGAAATGATTGATGATATTATTAGTGAATAGATAAGATCAAACTTGAAAATAAAGTGAATCAGTAACCCTAATACGCCCGATGTTAGGGCGACCCCAAGAGTGGCAAGAGTTAACGATGGCCCCGCAACACTGCGGAATTCATCTCTAGTAACCCGAAAACCTCCATCAAATATAATAAAAATTAAAAGAATATCTGCTATTCTTTTGGTTAATACAGCATTATCAAAATAGAATATATTTAAAACATCGCTTCCAACAATTATTCCGATTAGGATAAAACCAATCAGAAGTGGCAAACCAAGCTTTGCGCTTAGTTTTGTTGACATCATCGCCAAAATAATTACGAAAGAAATAAATAGGATCATTTCATCTCCAATATAAATTTTTTGCGCCCGCAGGGTCTGCCTAACATACGCTTAAGCCGTAGCGCGTCATTGGCGCGGTTTGTGCGACCTGGCGAGCGTATAGCGAGCCATCAAGAGCACAAACCGTGACAATAGCGCTATCGGCTTGAAGCGATTGTTAGGTATCACTCGTGAATCTTTATTACTAAGTCGCTTCTGTAAAAACCAGTTGGTTCTGCATCTCTATATATTCCAATT
>JBAZJC010000198.1:0-2968 GCA_041651495.1 Candidatus Omnitrophota bacterium
TAAAAACCCTTTGGAAAAAATAATGCTTGAGGCGATCGTGGTCCCGGCGATGCAAAGTCCGAGGATAATGATCTGGGTATTCTTGAGGAAATCCATCTTGTTTGATGTGGGATCTTCCATGGCGGGAATTCTCTCCTTGTGGCGGCTTTTTGCAGCGCGTGATTTGACATTTTGTTTCGGTTTTCCTGCGGGTCCTTACAAAATACGAGGCTCACTGGGACACTGTTAACTTTTTTTCATGGTGTAAATAAACGCAGAAAAAACCAGCGTTTCCTAGCGCCCTTTGTTAGGATCCAATGCTTTCGGTTTCTCTCTCTTTGGTGTCATGTTCCCCCAGACCAGGCAGAATTTGTTTTCGACCTTTCCGATCAGCACAAGCCAGTCTTGTTCGTCTAAAAGATGTCTGAGGCAGGGAGTATAATAAACAATGCGGATCTTTCTGGGATTTGACGCAAGCGAGTCTTTGATGTTAGAGAGCACTTTCTTAAGCGTCGGGGCACCAAAAGGATTATACATAAAAAAAACAGTCCCTTCTTTGGGATCAAAATCGGCTGCATTAGAGTTTATAAATTCGCTGGGTGATCCTTGGAATTTTAACTTCCCGGCATTTTGAAGGGCGACATCATAAAGCTTTTTGTTTATCTCAACCCCGATCACTTTTTTGAATTTATGCGTTGCCGCAAAAAAAACGGCCCTTCCCTTCCCGCAACCAAGATCGACAAAAACATCCTCCCCCGACGGCTTTAAAAAGCGCATCGTTTTTTCGAGTCTTCCATAAGGGGTTGGTTGATAGGGGCTGTTTCCACTCGATCCCCATGTAACAGGAGATTTGTCCTCTTTCGCCTCGATTCCCAATTTTTTATCAAGGTACGCCGCCTTCACTCGAGCCAGCCAAATTCGAAAAAGCAACGGAAGATAATAGATCCGAGAGAACGGCTTCGCTATGGCCATTATGGATTTCTCCATCCTGGCTTCGGGTCCGTTTATTAATTTTTCGTCCGTGTACGCACCATGGCAAATTGCCATCTTCACAATCCGATCGTCATAGTTTCACTTTCGTTCTGGTAGGACTATCACTTCGCACCCATAGCATTTACAAATTCGTTTTTCGAAACCTTCGGTAATCAGAATCGTTCTAAAAATCTTACACTTATGTCCAAATGATAAATAGAACAATGCTCAGAGCCCCCATAGGATGATGGTTTGCGGCTAACAATCCACGATCCATACGGCATGAAGGTTACCGGGCGATGAAAGCCCCCGTTTCTCCGCTAAAGTCCGAAAACTTCGGTCCATGGTTGATTTAAAGTTTAAAAGTCCTCTTCCGCCGTTGTTTTTGCCCGAATCGTTGGGACGAGTCGTTCTTCTCCTTGTCAGTCCCCATGTTTCATGCCATGATATTTTATCATGTCTGATGCGAACCCATGGCAAAAGATCATTTTTGTTTTGTCGCGCCGCATCCTCGTGCCGGCCTGCTATCTCCCGGAATACAAGGAGCAGACCGTCCAGATCCTTAAATTCCGCGTTCAGCTTTTTCTCGGAATGATCGTCGCCCTTTACGTTTCCTCTTATGTGTTCAATTCCGTCTGGAACTATCCTTGGCCCTCTTTTTGGGAAATCGCGACCGACCTCCTGACGATGGCGGTTGCCCTGGCTTTAATCGTTTTCGCGGGAAAAAGCCGTTCGCACGTAACCATTAAGATCTCTGCTTATCTGATGACCCTTCTCCTGCTTGCGGGCTTCTGCTCCATGTATTTTCTCTACCCCGTTTGTTTTGACCTCGGGATGGGGCCCTTTCTGCTGCTTTTCCTTTTGATCACCATGGCCATGCCCTGGCACCCGCTTGAGATTCTCGTTCTGGGGTGTCTTCTGGTCCTGTCCTTTGCCCTCGCGCTGTCATTGACCCACAGCCGTCATTCGCACGACCTGGTCTATTTCCAGCTGAACTGTTTCGGGATGGTTTTCGCGATCCTCGCCACAATGGTTTACAAACATTTTGACGAAGAAAAAAGAAAAGAACAGTTCCTGCTCCGGAAAGAACTGGGAGAGAAGAATAACCTTATTAAAAAAGAGCTCGAGATGGCCCGCCAGATCCATAAAAGCATCATCCCAAAATCCTTCTCGAACGAACAGGTGGATATCGCCGTAAGCTTTCTACCCGCCTCCTATGTCGGCGGAGATTACGCAAAGTTCTATTTCCCAACGCCGGATAAATTACTCCTCTTCATCATGGATATTACCGGACACGGCGTTCCGGCCGCCCTGATGGTAAACCGCATTCACAGCGAGGTGAACCAGCTTGCGGAACAATCTCTTCTCCCGGGTGTTTTTCTTGAAAAGCTGGACCGTTTTGTGCAGGAAACATTCCAGGAAACTTCGTTTCTGCTTTCCGCTTACGCCTGTTTGCTTGATTTCAAGAAGAAGATCCTTTTTTATTCGAATTTCGGGCATCCTCCGCAGGTGCTCTTTCAGTCCAAAAAACGCGAGATCTTTTACATGAATCCCCAACGACATCTTTTAGGGATCGTGGAGACCAGGGCCCCCGAAATCCACGAATTGAAAGTGGATTTTGATCGGGAAGATCGCATCCTGCTTTTCACGGACGGTCTTCTGGAAGCGCGAAACGGAAAAGACCTCTTCTTCGGAAAGGACGGCGTAGAAGATTATTTAAAGCGCTACCCGGACCTGAAACCGGAAGCTTTCAACCGGGGATTGGTTGAAGCGTTACAGCGCTTCCGGGGCAGGGATGATTTCGCCGACGATATTTTTCTCCTGACGATCGAGATTAAATAAAAAAAACAGCTTGTCCTGCCTAAACGAACGTATCTTTCCCTTACTCGATCGAAAAGCTGGCGTTGACGACAGCGGTGACTTTCTTGTCGAGGGAGGTCGTGTCGTTCATGCCCCAGTCAGAAATCTCGGTGGAGTTCACGGGTGTGATCTGGAACACCCCCATCTTGGCCGAACA
>JBAZJC010000199.1:0-2960 GCA_041651495.1 Candidatus Omnitrophota bacterium
AGACCATGCCACTTCTCAGGTAAAGTGCGAACGATCCTGGAAAGCCGCTCGAATTTTTCTATTTTAATGGTCGGCTCCCCTGTCTTGGAATTAAAAAGCTCTCCTTCAAGCCCGATAATATCCCCGAGCGATAATCCAGTGAACGACTTATAGTTCTCTTCTCCCAGGATATCTTTTTTAGCATAGACCTGCATACGCGCGCCTTCGTCCCTTAAATCTGCAAAAGCGCTCTTTCCCATGTCCCGGCGCGTCATAAGACGTCCCGCCACACGTACCTTGCGGCCTTCCCTGAAATTTGCCTGGATTTCCGCGAGAGAGTCCTTGGGAAGAAACCGATGCCCGTAATCTGATTTATCCATTTAGACTTGTCCTTATTCCTTGATGCAAAACGATTTAAGGCGATTAAGATGGATATTATATGTTAGTTTTCAGACGGGGTCAATTGACGGATAGCCCCAATTTACCTTGACCCCTCTTAGGCATTTGCTATGATGCCGACCCTATGGAAATCATCGCAAACGCCATGCTGCTTCTCCTCCTTTTCAACCTAGCTGGTTGGGTCTACCGGGGCTTCCGCTCTCTTTCAGAGCTTGCCCAAGCACCGACTTTAAAGACCTGCGCACAGGACATCCGGAACGAGACAGTTTCGATTCTGATCCCGGCCAAGAATGAAGAGAAGAACATTGCGGATTGCGTCCGGCCGTTCCTTGCACAGCTCCGGCCCGGAGACGAAGTGATCGTTATCAATAATTGCTCGACCGACAGGACCGGACAGATCTTAAAAGAGCTTGGGGCATCCGAGATCCCCTTCGGCGGCGTTCCCGCTGATCCGAAAGCAAAGCTTAAATACCTCAACACCCCAAAAACCCCGGACGGCTGGACCGGCAAAAATTTTGCGCTTTATCTTGGTGTTTACTATGCCTCGGGGGATTGGTTGCTTTTTACGGACGCGGACACGCGTCACCAGCCGGGCAGCCTTGATTCGGCGATCAGTTTTTCCAAAAAGAACTCCGTTGATCTTTTAACGCTTCTTCCCAAGTGCCTTGCCCATGGCTTTTGGGAAAACCTGATACAACCCTGTGCAATGGCTTACATGGGCCTCTGGTTCCCGATCCGAAAGATCAATGATCCCAAGTCAAAGGTCTATTTCGGGAATGGACAATATCTTCTTTTCAAACGGGTACATTATCAAAAAATCGGCGGCCACATTAGCGTGAAGGAAGCCTTTCTTGAAGATTTTGCGCTGATGAAAAAAACGAAAGAAATAAATGCGCGTGGAATGTGCGCTTTCGGAATGGAGATCTACGGCACAAGAATGTACGATTCGTTCGATGCGATTTGGCGGGGCTGGCGGCGGATTTTTCTTCACTCGTTCGAACAAAAACCGGCTCCGATCCTGAAATGTGTTTTGAGCGTTTTCTTCTTTTCAGTCTTTCCTTTCATGGCATTTATCGCACTATTTCACTCTCTTTCCGTTTCTCTGCTTCTTTGCATCCTGGTCCTGGGCATTGTTTTCGCCACTGCCTTTAAAGCCTACGGGATCGTCAAAGCCAGGAAGTGTTATGCCTTCCTCCATCCACTCGCAGCGCTGGTCTTCTCCGCCATTCTGTTTGACGCCTTCCGGATGGCACTCTTCAAACACAAGACCTCCTGGCGGTAAAAACAAAAAAGGCGTCACCCCGGCACGCCCCCGGGGTGACGCCTTTTAAAAATCCGAAGTTCTTAGTAGGCGTTCCCTTTCTGTTTCTTGGAACTTTTGAAAGAAGACTTCTTTTTGGAAGATTTTTTCTTTGAGGATTTTTTTGATTTTCCCTTCTTCGTCTCTTCGACTTTCTTGTCAGCTGTTGTCGTCTCCGGGGTACTCACCGCACTGCCTGTCTGACTGGTATTTGTATTATTCATAGAATTTTCGTTCGTCACGGTCGCCTGCGGTTCCGGAGAGACCATCGGATCCAGATCCTGGGAAACCTCCGCGTTCGCACTGGGGATCCAAAAACTCAGAACTGCTAAAATTAACATTGAAACCATCGTTCTTTTCATTAATCTGCCTCCTTAGGGGTTGGATGACAAAACTAGATCGCTAGATAACCGACTTTAACGGCATAACGAACCAGGGTCTTGAGAAAGGCGTGGTCGGTCTTGGGCATCGGGATCCCGGTCCCGCGCAGGATTTCGCGGGTATTCGTGGTGTCGAACGTGAGATGCCCGTTCAAATAACCCAGATAGGGTTCCAGCATCGCGAAGACCATTTGTTCCTGCGCGCTCATTTTGCTTTTCATAAAATGTTGGGGGTCGATCACCTCGATCGGAGGAATGGTCGAATACTCCTCTTCTCCCACCCGCAAAAGCATGCCGATTGACGGCGGCTTGGGCGCTACCACATGAAAAGCCTTATTAAGGCTCCGCGGGTCTTTAACAATCGCACAGGTTGCCCGGATCACAAAATCAATAGGCACAATATTGAACGTGTTTTCACGATGCGTGGGGATTTTCGAAAGAACTCCGTGGGCAAAAAGCTTGATAAAAGGATAGATGACATTGAAATCCGAGACCACACCGGTCTCGGAATGTCCTACCACAATGCTCGGACGGATGATCGTGACCGGAAGACCTTTTGCCATCGCCTCTCGCACTTCGGTCTCGGCTTTGTATTTGCTCGACTCGTAATAATTCGCAAACACAGGCTTGGCGGGCAGTTCATCCTCCTTGGAATAATGGTTCCACACGCTCCCAGCCACGAACGCTGTGCTGAAATAGATGAACCGCTCAAGCTTTCCTTTTTTGAGGAGGTCCCAAGCCAGTTCCAGCGCGTGTTCGGTACCGCCCACATTGATCTGCTGACATTCCTTTTCAGTTCCGTTCAAAGCCGTAAGCGCCGCGATGTGATAGAAAACCTTGCACTCGCGTTCCAGGTACTCAAGATCAGCTTTTTTAAGACCGAACTTGTGATGCGTCACGTC
>JBAZJC010000200.1:0-2959 GCA_041651495.1 Candidatus Omnitrophota bacterium
ATTAGCGATCCAAAAATCGAGGCAGAGTATGGAAATCCAAGATTCGGATCAAATAGGGAATTTTAAGTTGGATCACGGGGGACTTGTTCGGAAAGGAAAACTTCCGGAAGCGATCCACGAATTGGAGAAGCAAATGATCCAGGAGGCCATGGTGCGTTCCGGGGGGAATCAGCGTCTGGCCGCTGAGATCTTGGGGATCACGGAGCGGATGCTGGGGTACCGTTTGAAACATTACGGTCTAAAGGCTTTCGTTTAGGAGGCAGGAGGCAGTTTTTAAAACCAACAGAGGAGGAAGTCATGAAAAAAATGTTACGCGGGTTTTTAGGTCTTTGTTTGATCGGGATGTTTCTGTTTCCGGGAGTTGTATTTGCCGAGACGACGGGCGAAGTTGCGGCACTTAAAGCCCGGATTGACGCGTTGAGCCGGAAGTTGGAGGCCATGGACAGCAAGATGATGACCATGGAAAAGCCTGCGCCAAATACACAAACGGTTTATATTCCACCAACGCCGGAGTCTAAAGGGGGATTTCTCCGGGCGATGGAGGATATCCATATGGGAGGATATGTCGAGACCCAGTTCCAAAATAAGATCGGCGAGTCTCGTGGGACAGGGAATGTAGGCCGTTCGCTTACCGATAAGGCCGCCGACACCTTCTCCATGAATGCAGCCAAACTCTGGTTCGAAAAAGCCGCGAACTCTGAGGGTGGTGCCGGATTTCGAATCGATATGATGATGGGGAGTGATATTCCCTATTATTTCAATAATCTGACCCGGGATAACGGAAGTTCCTCCACAACAGCTTTTGCTTTTGAACAGGCATACGTTCAGCTTGTGGCTCCCCTGAAATTCTTGGAGGGGAACAATATCCTGCCGCATACCATCGATATCAAGGCCGGACGGATGGTTACGTTAGCGGGCAATGAAGTGATCGAGGGGCCAAACAATTGGAATATCAGTCGTTCGGTTTCATTCGGGTATGCGATTCCTTTTACGCATACTGGAGTCCGGGCGACTTATGCTCTTTTTAACGACTACCTAACCATCTACCAAGGCATCAATAACGGTTGGGATGTGGATATCGACAACAACTCGTACAAGACGTTCGAAAATGCTTTCAGCTTCAGTCCGTTTAAGGATGTCAAGTGGACCACGGCGACCTATTTTGGGCCTGAAAACAATAATGCGAGCGGCGGAAAACGTTTTCTTGTCACCAACGTGCTTGGCTGGGATGTGAACAAGAAATTATCGGTTGCCGGGGAATTTGACATGGGCAATCAACCTCGCGTGGATACAGCAGGAAATGATGTATTCCACACGGCTCAATGGTTCGATTACGCGGCTTACGCCAAATACAAAATTACGGACAAGTTGGCCGCGGCTTATCGTTTTGAACTGTTTGATGACAGCCGGCGGTATCGTAACTGGACCGGTGTTGGGACCGCGGGTGCTTCCACGGATCTTGCAAATACCCTAACACTCGAATACAAACTTTACGAAAACATGATCGCCAGAGCAGAATACCGGATCGATTATGCTCATGCCGGAGACGGGAGCGTGTTCAACGGAAATCACCAGCAGAACACATTAGGAGGACAGTTGAGCTATCTGTTCTAAGAGTAATTTGAAAAATCAACATTTCGTAAGGAACAGGCATTTATTGATTGCCTGTTCTTTGCGTGTAAGTTGGGTTTCATCCCGGCCCAAGATCGCCTCCCCTGGTGATTGAGAAGTGCCCCTTCTCGTCCTGACTATCATTGATTTAAAAAATTAATGATGAAGTTAGGGTTGTCCCAACCAGCCCGTTTTTTTAATGAAGGTTGGGGCGGGGCCGGGACTTTTTTCAAGATTTAACGATTTAAACCTCCGAATTTTATGATCATCAGTCGCTGGACAGTTATCGAAACCTGAAGTATTCTAGACGCCAAAATAAAGGCGTTCTGATCAGTCCTGATTCCCATTAATTGAAGAATGAACGGGTAATTAGGACAGCCCCAATCAATCCTTGAAATTAACGGGAGGATTGGGGCAGTACGGAAGCCCACTGATTCACTTACCCCAGAGAAAACCATGAAAAAAGCGGTACTAGCGCTCGAGGATGGTGTGTGGTTCGAAGGCGAAGGTTTCGGCGCCAATGGCGAAGCTTTTGGGGAAGTCGTTTTTAATACAGGCTTGAGCGGCTACCAGGAGATCCTGACGGATCCTTCCTATAAAGGGCAAATGGTCGCCATGACCTATCCGCATATCGGCAACTACGGCATCAATACAGCAGATGTGGAATCCTCCAGACCTTGGGTCGAAGGGTTTATCATCAAGGAACTTAGTCCGCTGGTGAGCAATTACCGCTCCGAGATGACGCTTGATCAGTACCTGAAAAAATACAATATTCTCGGTATCCAGGGGATCGACACCCGCAAGCTTGTGAAACACTTGAGGACCGTGGGCGCGAAGAAAGCGGTTATTTCCACCCAGGAACTGGACCCGAAAAAACTCATCCAAAAGGCCAAAAAATCCCCCGGTATCGAAGGCGTCGATCTTGTCAAAGAGGTTATGTGCCAGAGGCCTTACGTATTTGAAGATCTGATGCCTGCCGAATTCGCTTGGGGTGAACAGAAAAAGAAGAAATACAAAGTTGTGGCTGTGGACAGTGGTACTAAATGGAATATTCTTCGAAAACTCAACCAGCACGGTTTTCACGTTCAGGTGGTTCCCGCGACCGCGACCGCTGAGGAGATTCTGGCGTATAAACCTGATGGCGTTTTTCTTGCAAACGGTCCCGGCGATCCCTCCGCTGTAAAATATTTGATTGAAACAGTCCGGAAGCTCATCGGCAAAGTCCCGATGTTCGGGATCTGCCTTGGGCATCAAATGATCGGGCAGGCGCTCGGGGGGGAGACTTCAAAGCTCAAGTTCGGGCATCATGGCAATAACCAACCCGTCATGGATCTAAAAACCCGGAAGA
>JBAZJC010000201.1:0-2943 GCA_041651495.1 Candidatus Omnitrophota bacterium
CGCTCTCCGCGATCTGTATTTTTCTTCTTCTGCCCCGCTGAACCGGGAGGTGGAAGAATATTTTTTTGATTTGAAAAAATTCCTTATAAGTTCTCCGACCCGCGTCCGCCCGGACAATGCCCAATTACTGGCTTTTCAGGAAAAAAGCGAACGGCTTCTTGAGTCGTTGCGTTCTGCTATCGAAAAATTCCAAAAAACCAACACTTCCAAGATCACCACTCTTAAATACCTTGATCAGGGTCTTTTTTTCCTGAACCTTTTGTCCCTCGGCCTGATCGGTCTGCTGGTATTCCTGCCGACGCTTCGCAGGCTCGGCGTTTATCTCCATCAACTGGAGAACATGAATAAAGCACTGGAGGTCAAGGTTTCGAAAAGGACCGTAGAACTCGAAGAGAAAACCCGCCAGCTCATCCTCAGCAACGAAGAACTGCGTAAACAGATCGATGAGCGGCTCCGGATCGAACGGGAGCTCCGGCAAACCAATACTTTTCTAGATTCCATCATTGAGAATATCCCGGACATGATCTTTATCAAGGACGCGGAAGAGCTGCGCTTCGTGCGTTTCAACCGCGCAGGGGAAGAACTGATCGGCTACAAACGCGAGGAGCTTCTCGGCAAGAACGACTATTCGTTTTTCCCGAAGCCCGAAGCTGATTTTTTTACCGGAAAAGACAGGGAAACTCTTCGCTCCCAAACGCTCTTGGAGATCCGGGAAGAAGCGATCCACACGCAAAAAAAGGGGCTGCGGATCCTTCACACAAAAAAGATCCCGATCCTGGATCTCCATGGGAAGCCTTCCTATCTGCTCGGCATTTCGGAGGACATTACGGAAAAGATCCAGACAGAACAGCAACTGCGGGAGTTTTCTATGGCGATGGAAAACGCCCTCGACGGCATCGCGCGGCTGGACCCCAACAAGAAATTCCTAAGCACCAACAAGGCCTACGCCGCCATGATGGGATATGCCCCGGAGGAAATGGTGGGGCTGAACCGCTTCTCCACGATCTGCCCTGAAGATACCGATAAAATGACGGCGGCTTTTGAAAAAATGAGAGCGGAGGGGAAGGCAGAAATCGAGGTCAAGGCCATCCGGAAAGACGGGTCCATCTTTCATCAATATGTCGTCCTGATCAGGAACGTGAACAAGGATCAGCATTTTGACGGCTTTTACTGTTTCGCAAAAGACGTGACGGAACGTAAATATCAGGAATCTCTCGAGATCAAAGCCGAACTGATCCAGATGGTGTCGCATGAGCTCCGCACACCGATCCATTCGATGAAAGAAGGGTTGAGCATCGTACTCGACGGCCTTACAGGAGAGATCACTCCCGAGCAGAAAGAAGTGTTGAACATCTCCAAGCGTTGTGCCGACCGGCTGGTACGCCTCGTCAACGACGTGCTTGCCTTCCACAAGTTTGAGGCCGGCGTGATCGAATTCCGCATGAAAAAGGAGAATCTGACCCGGATCATTGAGGAGGTGGAAGCGGCCATGCGGCCCTTGATGGAAAACAAGAATCTTCTCCTGAAGCTGGCGCTCCAAAAGGACCTTCCGGAGGTCGAACTGGACCGTGACAAAATCGTTCAGGTCCTCACAAATTTTTTACAGAACGCCATCAAGTTCACGCCCCAGGGCGAGATCACGATCACATCCTCCGTGACCCCCCAGGGAATAAAAGTCTCAGTCAAAGACACGGGGATAGGCATTCAGCAAAAGGACATCCCGAAGCTTTTCAGGAAATTCGGCCAGCTCGAGTCTGCCAAACTTGTCGCGCCGGGCGGTACGGGGCTGGGTCTTGCCATTTCCAAGATAATCGTGGAACAACATCACGGTAAGATCGAAATAGAATCGGAATACAAGAAAGGCAGCGTTTTTTCCTTTACGCTCCCGCTGGAACAGCCAAAGCCCCTCAACCAGGGGGTCTCCTGAAAGGGAACGTTCTCATATCACGACCCAATAACAGGCGGGGTGTATCTAATCTTCGTGACGGATCCCCTGAATGCCGGCGGCATTCAAAATGACCGTCACGGCGGGACTCAATGCCTTGCCGGAAGCGCGCGCAACGCGAAGAACAATCCTGACTTCACCCTTTGCAGGGATCCATTCCGGCTGAATGTTGAGGGTAAGCTCCTTCGTCTCCAACTGGGCGATCTTCTCTTTTTTTCCTCCGCCCGTCACTTCTATGTGGTAAATGTTTCCTTCTTTCGGGGCCATTCCGTACTCGACTGCAAGGTCCCTGAAAGACAGCTTCCCGCCGGAGAACGAGAATCCGTCCAGCGGATTGGCGCGGGAAAGCCAGTAGCGGGCGATATTGTCACGTCGCTCGATCAACGTTCGGGCAATAATATCCGCGTCTTTCGTGTCGCTGTATTGCCCGGCCTTGACCATGGCCCGGATATCTTCATCGGAAAAACTCATCAAGAGTTTTGCGGCCCAAAACCCGTCGGCGCGGGTCACTAGTCGAAATGCTTCATAGGGAAATTCTGTCTTGTATCGCGCGGGATCAAAAAACTCGTTCGTGAAATAGCCTATGGCCGGGGATGCCTGGACTTTCTCGCCCGCCAGGCGCCACTTTTTCTGCCAGGGTTTCTCGCGAAACCCGAGCGCCAGGACCGATTTGAAGGTCTCTCCGTAATCGATCACGTATTCGTGACCGAGCATCGGCTTTTTGGGCCCCTCCAGCGTCGCACCCAGGGCCCCGTTAAAATCGGCAAGATAATGTTTTAACACGGTCCGCCCGTTCTCTTCGGCAGAGACGTCCACGGTGTCGCTTTCCCGGAGATCATAGTGATTGAGCCAGGAGGCAAAAATTCCGAGAGCCCGTATCTCCCGGCGATCGCGATGGTTCACCAGATCTTCGGGTTCGTCTTTCCGGCGGGATTCAAAACTGAAGATCCCGCGGTAGTTCCCCTTCATGATCTTGCACGCCGAGGCCCGGTAAAGAC
>JBAZJC010000202.1:0-2862 GCA_041651495.1 Candidatus Omnitrophota bacterium
GGCATCGAGGCCGGAAGCAACGCTCGCCGGGATCGCATTTGATCCATCTTGTTTTTTTAGGTCTCATAGGAGTTTCCAATTATGCACATATGTGCATAATACTTGCCCGGCTCCTTTCCGTCAAGTTTCTATGAGATGCCATTTTGACCCGGCCTGGAGCCAGACTCTATAACCCGGTTCTTTCTACCATAACCAGTTTCTGGTGTTACCAATTTTTTAAAAGTGGACACTTGATGGTTTAAAAGTGGACACCTGAAAGGGCTGTATTCTTTGCCTCCCACAAGGAGGGGGAGAATATGGCACAGATTCACAAGCGGTTTACGGATGATCAGGCCAGGGACTTGTTTCAGCGGTATGTTCGTAAGGAAGTGGCTCGGAAGCATCTTCAGGAGATGTTAGGGATCTCAAAGAGTCGGTTTTTCGCATTACTGAACGAATACCGAAAAGATCCTGAGAGGTTTTCGATCCAGTACAGTCGAAGCAAGCCGACCCGTTGGATTGACCCAGCCATTGAAGCGAACATTCTCAAAGAGCTGGCCGTAGACAAAAAGATGATCCTGGACAAGAGCATCCCAATCTTTCGTTACAACTATAGTTTTCTGCAAGGGCAGCTCGAAAAAAAGCACAAGCAGGAAGTGTCGCTCTCGACGATTATCGACCGGGCCAAGAAACATGATTTTTATATTCCCAATCGCCGTCGTGGGGTGATCCATGACCGGGAAGTATTAACGCGGCATATCGGGGAGTTAGTCCAGCATGACAGCTCGTATCACTTGTGGGCGCCTGGAGGCGGAGAGAAGTGGTGGCTCATCACGGGGCTGGATGATTACAGCCGGTTCATGTTTTACGCGCTTTTGCTCAAGCAGGAACAAGTATGGCCTCATATTAACGCATTACAGCGCTTGGTGTTAGAACATGGTTACCCTTATCGGTATTACGTCGATCAACATTCGATCTTCCGGTTTGTGCGCAATCGGGATGACCGGTATTACAAAGCCGGGCCGATCACGGATGAATACCTGCCTCAATGGAAACAAGTGCTAAATGACTGCGGAGTGAAAGTGATTTACGCCTTATCGCCACAGGCCAAAGGGAAGATCGAACGGCCCTACGGATGGATTCAGGATCATTTGGTGAGGACGTGTGTGCGCGAGAATGTGACGATGATTCAAGCGGCCCGCAAAGTGCTGGCCGAGGAGGTGAGGCAGTACAATTACAAGAGGGTGCATTCGACTACGGAAGAGATCCCGTATGTGCGATTTCAGAAAGCGTTGAAAGCCAAACAAAGTTTGTTCCGGGAGTTCAAGCTGCCACCCCCGTTTAAGTCACCCAAAGATCTTTTTTGCCTCCGGCTCCAACGAAGCACTGACGCCTATCGCAAGGTCTCGATTAATAACATCCCTGTCAGAATCAATGGCGTTGATCCGCACCAATCCGTCACGATCAGAATCTATCCCCTTAATCCCACGGTATCCGAATTAAGATTCTGGCACAAAAACCGACTTGTTGACGTCCAAACCTTCAAAACCCAGAACCTCAAGGGGGTGTCCAGTTTTAATTCGTAAATCCCTTAAAACCTGTCCACTTTTAATTCGTAACTGACATAACCATGGATTTTATGGACATATCAGTCAAAGATGGATAAACTTTATTAATTCGGTGGGCATCATTGTGGATCTGGGATCGGGGATTCAATTCTCCTCGTCCACCCCACCTTTTTATTGTTGGAAAAACGGCGTAACCTAAGATGTAATCCATTAGGTTCATGGAGCATATGCCCAGAGAGACCGTAAATTTGAAATGCCTGGTGGGTGGTGGGGCCATTTTTTTAGCGTTCATAAGTCTGTACCCTGTTGCCAGAGCGGAAGAGCAAAAAAACAGAACAACCGCAGCATTTCAAGAAGCCGGAGATTTTAAAGGACATTTTGTTGTCACAGCTGATGATCTGACCGCAGAAGACAAGGAAATGCTGGCGTTGGTGCAGGAAGCAGCTGATAGGGCCGGCAAACTTCTGGAAAAAGCCGTTAATGACGGAGTAAAATCCGAAGACGAAATATTCAGCGCTCTCTACTTCCCGATATCTTCCGAAGCTTATCCTCCTACTTTTAATACCTTCTATGATGATTATACCGACAAGGTCATAACTCCCCTCGAAGATGAGTATCTGGCCAGAGACAAAAGACTTCTATACATGACCTTGGTCGATCGTAACTGCTATGTGCCGTCGCACAATTCGAAATTTTCACGTCCCTTAACCGGGAACCCCGAGAATGATAATCACTATCACCGCTCAAAACGGATGTTCCATGATATGGCCGGACTTTTGGCGTCGCGGAACACCCGTCCTTTCCTTTTGCAGAATTATCCCAGGGATACCGGCGAGATGGTTGCCGACATTTCAGTTCCGGTCTTTGTTTTTGGCCGTCACTGGGGAGTCATGCGCGGCGGTTATAAAAGAGGTGAATAAATGTTGATGAAAAAGCTTTCTATCCGGTTGTCGATCGTGCTGACAATAGCGCTCACGACGCTGCTCGGCATTTTCACGATATGGATCATAAACGTGAGGACCGCCGAACTTCACAGGGTCATGCTTGAAAAAGGCGTGACTGCCACTGCCTCGGGAGCGCAAACGGTCGGCTCTATGCTTGATGACGTAGTCGATAACGGACTTTTCACCGTACAACAAGTATTTGACCATACGCTAAAGCCGATCCTTATGCCGGAAAAGGTCCTTAACGGGTATAAAGGGACAGATCCCAGGATGATAGCGGCGGTGCAGATGTATCATTACGCCTCGGGGCTCGATTCTTATCTCGAAAACATCCTTCTTCCTTTGCAGGAATCCTACATGATCGATCCGCA
>JBAZJC010000203.1:0-2859 GCA_041651495.1 Candidatus Omnitrophota bacterium
ATTTCTGCCTCTGGCTGGCTAAAAGCAGGTAAAGAAGTAAAATGCAATCCTAGAGCTAAGATACCGAATAATACACTCGCAATCGTTAATCTTTTCATTATACTATTCACTCTCCTCTCTTAATTTAAACTCTCTCATAACGTTCTTTTTGGTGATCAGTACTACTTTATCTGCTTTTACTATACCAGCGATCCCAGGTACGGTCAAACCACGTTCATCGACTAATTTACCCCGGTCCAGGACATATGTTTTGCCATCAGCTGATTTAAATAAGGCATGTTTACGCGCCTGACTGAAAACATATCCTTTCAGGGATAACAGTTTGATATCTACTTCTGCGGCCAGTCCTTTAACCCCTAATCCCACAGCTGTATCCAGGCCAGCGCTCTTGCCTATCAGGGGGATAAATGGGTCCCTGTTATTACCGCCTTTGTAAACATAACCAGGTCCGATCTCCTTTTTTGCTTCTTCGCTCAATGATTGATCTTCAACCTGTGGTGCCGTGAAAACCAACTGCCCGGTCAGTGCCAGGAAGAGAGCTGCCAGCAGTATGATACCAGTATATTTTTTCATTAGTTTCCACCGCCTTCAGTATACGTGAATGTCTTAATGGTGAATGCCGCACTGATGGTTTCCCGGAGATTATCACCGGAAGACGCCGAAAGCTGCACATTTTCGACATTTACGATCCTGTTGAGATTGCCGATTTTAGCGAAAAACTGGCCTAGACTATTGAATGATCCCCTGATATTGACGCTGACCGGCACTTCATTATAGAATTCACGGGTAATTAACGCAGTCGGTTGGAAAGAGATCATCCGGATAGTATTATCATTTGCCCGGGAAATAATGGTCTTAAGGAATTTAGGTATCTCTTTCTTTTGCGGTAGCATTTCACCCATATACGCCAGTTTATTCTGTAACGTAGCCAATTCCTTATCAATCAATTCCTTTTTATCAGCGATGGAATTAGCATCAGCCAGTTTAGCCTTGGCCTCATTCAGTTTCACGTCAACACCCTGGATCTTCTCGTGCAGCGTATCATAAGCGAAATTTTTAAATAAAAACAGGATAACTACGCACATCACGATCGCCATGATCATTGCTTGCTTTTGTTGTAAGTTTTTCTTATCTCCAATTTTCACCAGTATATCCTCCTTTTACCCGCTGGCATTGGTTCATAGTTTACTGGTCAAAGTAACATTAAAATTTAAAGTGGTCCGGGTATTTTTATCGCCGCCGGTGGCCTCCGTAATACTCAGTAGCTCTACATTTTCAAAATATTCATTATCTTCCAGGTTGGTGACAAAATCAGCGATCGCGAAATGGTCAAAAGACATACCGTTGATCGTGATCAGATTGCCGGTTTCGGTTTTAGTGCCCTGCAAGCTGGTAAGCCAGATGCTCTTGGGCAGGCTTTTCTGCAATTCATCCATGATCATCGCCCATTTAAACCGGCCCTGCAGCAACTTCTCAACTACACCCCATTTACGGTCCAGAGCTTCTTTCTGCATTTTTTTCTGCTCTACTGCCGCTACTAAAACGCTCACCTTTTCCAGCTCTTCTTCCGCCGTTTTCAGTTCTTTCTGCTTTTTGATGAGACTGGTATACATGCTTACATACCACACCAAAAGCAGGCAGATCACCAAGATAATGCTCAAGATGGCAATCTGCAGTTGTTTTTTAGCCCCTTCTTCTCGCTGCATATCCCGCGGCAATAAGTTAATTTTGATCATAGATTGTCTCTCACCTCATTTTATTAGCTTCTGACCCTAAGAGCCAGGCCCATACATACGGAAAAGAACGGTTGCATATCGTCGAGTTGTTCATTAGAGATATTTTTCAGGTTCAATTTGACTTTTTCAAAAGGATTGATCCTCTCGACTGGTAACTTGGTTTCCTGGGTAATGATCTTTTCGATGCCTTTGATCCTGGCTGTCCCGCCGCTCAAGATGATCTTCTTCAGCGAACGTTCAGTGGATTGGGCCTGGTAATAATCCAAGGAGCGACGTATTTCACCTAATAATTCATGGAACACAGGCTTGATGATATCGGAAATCTGTTCTGATTCTTTATCTCCTTCTTCATCTTCGGACAAGATCACGCCTTTATTTTTCTTTAATTCTTCGGCTTTCAGGTAATCCAGCCGCAGGTCCCTTTGCAGGGCTTTGGTCAGGTTATTACCGGCAATCGATACGTCGCGGGTAAAACGGGACACTCCATTATCAATGATGTTAATATCAACAGGACAATACTGCCGGTATTGGTATCTTCACCCAGGTTAAAGTCATAAAGATTTTCCAAGGCAAAAGAATCGACATCAATCAGCACCGGCCGCAAGCCGACATTTTTCACTACATTGACCTGCCGCTCAATGATTTCCTTTTTACCGGCGACCAGCAAAACATCCATCCGCTTGGTCTCTTCTTCTTCATTATCGCCGAGTATCTGGAAATCCAGGATCGCCTGGTCGATCGGGAAAGAAATATAAGGTTCAGCTTCAAACTTAATGGTGGTTTCCAGGTCCTTCTGGGACATCTTCGGCAGGATAATATAGCGGACCACAACAGCATCTCCGCTAATGGAGATAATGGCCTTCTTGATGTTAACCTGGTTTTCCGTGATCACTTGCTTAAGGACGTTTTCGATAAGCTTGTCTTTCTCTTCGGCAGGCATGGTGGTGAGGGCGGTATCGGGACTGATTTCGCGCAAACCTAATTTGGTGAGGGTATCATTTTTCAGGTAGGCGATCTTTATAGTATGCGTGCCAATGTCAATACCTACTGCATCAAAACTGGGTTTCAAATTTTTCATATGTATTCTGTCTCCTTTTCGACCACCTTTCTTATATGTTAATTA
>JBAZJC010000204.1:0-2850 GCA_041651495.1 Candidatus Omnitrophota bacterium
ATATAACTATTATCTTCTCAGTTATATAACTAAGTCCCCATTTCTTCATTCACGACTCCTCGCGGGAGCAGGATCTCAAGGGGATAAAATCTGAAATACTAGGTTTGAATATGTGCGAACGCCGAGATAATAGCATCAAAAAAATCAATGGAATCAAGATGGGTTAAATATGAAGTTAATCTTGCAATTACTAAATATATTCAAAATGAAAATTATCGGATTGTCATTGCAAGAATTGATGATTGTGATATTCACCCTGAACTACAACCCTTCAAAAGGATCGACAGTCCAAATAAGCCGTTTGAAGCTATTGATAAAATAGTTGAATATATCACTTCTAAAAAAACAAAAGTATCTCCAGCTGATAGGGAAGTTCGTGATTGGAGAAGTGGTATTGTAGATCGATTTTCGGAATTAGGAAAAATTGAAGCTGTTTCCTTGGAAAATATTAAACTAATTTTTATCTGTGGTATCTACGGTATCGGAAAATCTACTTTAGCTGAACATGTATCTAACAAAGTATATAATAAAAGATTATCACGTTTTCCGATTACAAAAGGTCATGATTTATTGCGTCTTTCCTTAGAATTAGCTGCCAGAGCAAAAATTGCATTACCAGAAAATTCCGCATCAGCCGAGCAATTAATCGACACAATAACAAAATCGGCAGAAGAATTGGCCAGACAAGATAAAGTCCTATTTTTCGATGATATTGAAAGTTCAATCAATGAGGAAGGGTATCTGAAAGATTTTTTAAAAATTACATTGGAATCTATTTCCCAAATTGAGAATATACCCCCAACATTAATTGCATCATCATATATTCCTAATTTAAATGTTGAATTTAGAGATCTCAGTCATATTATCGTATTGGGGCAGATAGAGGACAAATATATTCAATCAATTCTTGAAAAATGGCTTGATTATTCAAATTTGAAAACTGGATCAAAAAAACTCGAAGGATTAGACACAATTGCGAGAGAGTTACAAGGATATCCGTTAGCTGCACGATTAGCTGCATATGTTATTGTAAAATATTCTATCGGGCAAGTAATTCAGGATTTAAGACATTTTAAATCAATTCGAATTGATGCAGCAAAACAGTTAATTGGTCGTTCAAGATCTCAACTTAACGAATTAGAGATGAATATTCTTGAAGTATTAACACTTGCTGATAGTGGTTTAAGTCAATATGATTTATCAAAAATATTAGGTATAGATGTAAATGATATTAGAAACGCGATTGATAATCTTTTCTCGTATTCCTTTATTTTTGTTGATTTATCTCGTCTGCAAATATTACCTTTAATAAAAGATTACTTTTGGAACCGTGCAAATAAAACAGGATCTTGGAATAAGTTATCAAAAGAGATAGCAGAACATTGCGAAAATCAGTTATACACTGGCAATTTGAATAAAGAAGATTTCATTCATTATTGCGCCCTTGCGTATCGCTTATACATCATAACTAATGAAGTATACAAAGCTGATCAGCTCAAATACCAATTTAGAGGGGAGATTAGAGGGGCAGTGACTCAACTTTACCATGCCAAAGAATACGAATTGAGCTTAAAATACGCGAATATGTGGCTAAAAATATATCCTGATGATAACGAGATAAAATGGACAAAAGCCAGATGCCTTACACGACTTGAACGTTTTGAAGATGCAGGAAATGAACTCAATGAATTAGAGAAATTAAAATACATTCCATACAAAGTCGATCATGCATGGGGGTTATTATTCAGACAAAAAGGAAATCGAGAAGTCGCAATAACTTATTTTGAAAAAGGATTAAAAAATCGCCCAGAATTTTTCCCCTTATTGAGAGATTACGGAGATATGTTAGATCAAATCGGAGATACTGATGGTGCTTTAATCCAACTTGAGAAAGCATATTCAATTGCCCCACGCGATCCATTTGTCGCACCGAAATATGCTGCAATTTTGGAAAAGAAAGGTTTTATCGATGAAGCATTATCCATAATGAAAGACTTAAAAACAACTTTCCCTGATGAGGCATCATTTCATCATCGACTTTCAATGTTAAATTCAGCAAAAGGCAATTTCAATGAGGCATATCTGGATGCAAAAAACGCAGTAGGTTTGGATCAACATCTATACGAAGCTATTACTCATTTAGCAGCTCTTGAACTTAAGAAAGAAAATATTAAAGAAACACAAAGACTTTTAAATAAATTGCCAGTGCAGTTACCATTCAATCAAAGAAGGATACGAGATACAATCTTTGCTGAAATGTTACTAAAAGAAGAACGATTGGATGCAGCAAGAGACAAATTAAAATTATATAAATATTTTGAAGATTCCTATTGTGCAGGTGTTTTAGCGAGAATTGAATATGCTGATGCAGAAAAATTGTTGAAGAATAACAATAAAATCAAAGCAAGAGAGAAGATTCAACGAGGGAAAGACATACTACATAAGACCCTTCAAAAATTTCCCAAAAATTATTCATTAGAGAAATTACTCATCCAATTTTCGAAACTCGATGATTCTATTTGCTGAAAAATAAATCCTTTCTTTAGGAACTGTAACGAAATTTAATGAAACTTCTAAACTGTACCGAGCAGAGAATATTTATGGTCTTTTTAATTGTTTTATTTTTTGCAACTTCCTATTCCTGACCCCTATCGAAATAAGGCGATAATTATGGAATCAAACCCCCATAAGATCCGATGAAAATTTCACCTTGCCCAAATTACGCCAAAGATTCTTCAAAAGCGTCATCTCCCCGATATTAAACTTATGACCAAACCGACAGCCAGAGCTCAGCAAAGCATTTCAGTACCCAGACGTACGATCAAAGCGCTGTAGGATCAAAATTTACAA
>JBAZJC010000205.1:0-2847 GCA_041651495.1 Candidatus Omnitrophota bacterium
TTTTGCATCACTTTTTACCGAGCCACCGATGCGACCGAGAGCTGCTGCAATCGCGTTTGGTTTATCGGGCATGGTCAATTTCCAAGTACCATCCGGTTGCTTTTCCAGTCCGCCGACTCCGTTAATCCAGATTGCGTCATTATCTATCAGCTCTGTGCCGGTGGATTGCTGACCATTACGATACGCGGTCTGTGCGATGATAACGACCTGCATTAATTGAGCTACCGTTAGATCGTTAAGCAATCCTGCCGACTCCAACGCGTCCAGATGGGGGGTGATCGCTGATGGTACATAATTTTTTTCTCTCAACGCGTTAACGACTCGTTGATATTTTGATGGCTCTGCATACTCTGCCTGGATCGGATTGTTTTGACAATCCAGTCCGTAATTTGTGAGATTGCAACTTGAGCAACTCTCACAGAGATTAGTACAATAATTTGGTTTCATTTTAAATCTTTCTCCTTTTTGGCTTGTCTCGTCAGCACCCAGCCCAGGTTGCCATCCTGGATAGACGCCCCTCGCGGGGCGTTTCATGTCGATGCCCATTTTTTTTACATAAATTGTGCCATAAGTTCTTTGCGATATGCGGCGCTGGTCAAAAAATCGATCTCATCTTGGGTAAACACTGTCTTGAGTTCCTCGATTGCTTTTTCGACCGCGCAAGTATATTTAGGATTGTATCCTATGGTTGCTTTGCTCAGGTGATTATCCAGTGCAATTTGCGCGGTCAAGTATTTTTTAATTACAGCGATTTCTTGTTGGGTTAGGTTCATTTCATTTTTTCTCCTTTTTGGCTTTCTCATCAGTACCCAGGTTGCCGTCCTGTGTAGATACCCTCCGGAGAGGGTATTTCGACATTAATTTGCTTCACAATCTCCGTAGCAGTATGTCCCACATTTCGGGCATAGACCATTTTTGATCTCTGCGTCATGCTGTTCGCAATCTTTTGCGTATGCTTCATCAGCATGTTTTTCTTTTAATTCTCGTTCTGTTTTTTGTAGGGCTGCTAACTCATCCCAAAAAGCGCAAGCAGCATCTACAATGGATTGATCGGTAATGGGCTGTGAGTTACGGTATTCGTACCATTCCATCTGGTAAATTTGTTTGCCGGTAGGCTTGTAGGTCAAAAAATCCTTTTCAAAAGCCGACCAAGAAAATAATTCGTTTTCTGCTTTTGTAAAATTGACTTTGTAATCTGTGGTTATCATTTCATCTCTCCTGTTTCTTTATTATCCATAGTATAACCTATACGGTTGGGATTATCAAGTATATTCCATATGACTTTAGTCACTAATTTTATGTGATATTCATCGGATTAAATAAAAAGAGAGCGCCGAAACGCTCTCTAATTTCTTGCTACAGTTATTATTTTCTTCCGACCGCGCTCTTGACGGCATCATAGACACCGGTTGCCACAAATCCGAGGAATAAGCCAGTCACTGCGAAATTCAAATAATCGACAATCCCGCCCTCTGGAATGGCAAACAAAAATCCCAGAAGGAAGGCTGCGACGGTCAACATCCACGGCTTACGCCACCCAAATACTTCAGTGGCTTTCTTAATGTACGACATGGTCGCCACCAAAAGAACGGCAATGGGAAGATTTGCCTCTACAAAAGCGACCCCGACAAGAATCAAATTGAATAACATTTTATTTTTACCTCCATAGATTTATTATACAACTTATTTTAGTCAAACTAATTTTATCAAATTAATAACAATTAAAATAACATTACTCAAAACCAACAAAATAAGATCCCAGCGTTTTTCGTGAGAGATCAATTCTTTTTTACCCTTCTGTTCCTTTGCCTCTTTATTGCTGTTGATAAATTCCTGCAATCCATTTTCCAAAAAAGTTACCCGATCGTCCAAACCAGGCGAACCATTGCCATAAACACTTTTCATAATTTTTGAAATATCTCTTTGCATTGGACCTAAATAAGCTACCTCTCTAATGATCGTGTCGATCCGCGCTGATAAATCAGATTCTTTTGTCATTACATTTTTACCCATGTCAAATCCTTTCGATGTTTTTGGACGCAGAACCTATTTCTATATTCTCCAAAGTGATTCTAGGATTGCCTTATAACGCATTCTAAGGCATCGTGGTGCGTTTTTAATTCATTTATTGAGGTATTTGTCATGTTTACCTTGTAATATTTTCCAGCCACTGTCTGTTTTTACGAGAGAGCGCAAAGATGTTTTTCTTGATTCTATTATTTGCGATTTGTTCCACCTGGTAGGGGATGGTTCCATCATTTTTATCGATCATCGCGTAAAATTCTGACTCTGTCCCCATCCAGTAATTACCGTCCATCGAGGGGCAGCCAGGGATTTTAATTTTGTCCGTGAACTGCCACATGATGATATTGTCTTTGATTTTCTTCGTCCAACGATCCATCTTGACGTTGTACTGCGCCAGCCAAAATTTATAATCAGCTCCAAACGCCGGATCACCTGCATAATATGACCACCAGGAGGCGGTCGTATAAACGATCGGTTGCCGACCGGATATTTTTTCCATCCCTTCGAGCATGACAAATACCTGATTCGCTATTTTCTTCGCCATCTCGGTATCATAATCCCAGCGAAACATTCCATCGTGAGCCTCTAGGTCAAGGATGGGTGGGAAATCGTGTTTATGTTTTTTATAAAGGGATTCAAATAATCTTAGTTGTTTTGAATTTCCAACTTTGGGGTGATAGAAAAAATAAGATCCATGCGGTACATCAGCATCTTCCAATGACTGCATATTGATACCATAATAATCATCTTCATAATATGGGTTTTTGTTACTATTTTCGTACTTGCTGACATATTCGCCCATTTTCACTAGAGCAAAAGACA
>JBAZJC010000206.1:0-2804 GCA_041651495.1 Candidatus Omnitrophota bacterium
TTTCCCGTAATTCGGAACCTGCGGGTCTTCGTGAAGCTGTCGGCCGATCCCATGTCCCGCATAATCACGAACCAGTTGGAACCCCCGCTCTTCGACGTATTGTTGGATCGTCTCCGAAATATCCCCGATCCTCCAACCTGGTTGATAAGCTGCAAGCATCGCGTCTAAAGAATCCTTTGCGATGTTGATCAATGCTTGCTTTTTCGGGTCGATCGCACCCACCTGCCAAGTCCTCGCCGCGTCCGCGTAAAACCCGTCCCATTTAACCCCAATATCAAAGCTGACAATATCGCCGTCTTTCAAACGACGTGCACCCGGAATTCCGTGCACAACGGCCTCATTAATGGAAATGCAAGCTGTCTTCGGAAATCCGCGATAACCTTTGAACGCCGGTTTTCCGCCATTCTCAAGAATCATTTTTTCCGCCGCGCGATCCAATGCCTCCGTCGTAACGCCTTCAACAATCATGGGCTTTACGACCAAGAATACCTTCTTCAGGATCTCTCCGGCTTCCCGGATCAACTGAATCTCGCGCTTCGATTTCAACTCGATCATGCGAAGTTAGCGAATCTTTTCAAAGAGCTTTTCCAGGACCTTTTGGACCGACGGGGCATCGCCCCCTGCCGGAACGTCATACAACAGTCCCTTCCTGCGATAGAACTCAACGAGCGGCTTCGTCGACTCGTGATAGACTTTGAGCCGATGACGGATCGTCTCAGGTTCATCATCCTTACGGGTCACAAGCGGTTTCCCGTGGCAGTCGCATACACCCTCTTTTTTAGGCGGCATGTTCCGCACGTGATAAATCTTGCCTGTCACTTGACAAAGTCTGCGTCCCGCGAGCCGGTCTATCAACACCGCTTCCGGCGCGTCAAAGTTTACGACCGCAGCAAGCGGAATCTTCTCCTTCGCGAGAAACTTCTCCAGGGCCTCTGCCTGGCCGATCGTCCTCGGATACCCGTCCAAAATAAAACCTTTCGCGTTCTTCAGAGCGCGCATCTCTTCGAACATCATGCCGTTGACAAGATCATCCGAAACGAGTTCCCCGCGCGCAATCACATCTTTGGCCAATGCACCGAGTTGGGTTCCTTCCTTGATATTTCTGCGAAGGATATCGCCCGCTGCAAGCTGCAGAATCCCGTATTTCTCACAAAGTATCTTGGCATGAGTACCCTTTCCGGCTCCCGGGGGCCCCAAGAAGATCAAATTCATGAACGGCGTCCTTTCAGACGGCCCCGTTTAATAAAACCGTCATAATGCCGCATCACAAGCTGAGACTCCACGGATTTCATCACGTCCAGCACCACGCCGACAATGATGAGAAGCCCGGTCCCGCCGAAAAAACTTGCGATCAGGAACGGAATATTCAGCACATGCGGCGATGAAATAATGTTCGGAAAAAGTGCGATCAGAGCCAAAATCACTGCACCCGCCGTCGCGATCCTCGTCATCAGATAGTCCAGATATTCCGCCGTATTCTTTCCCGGCCGGATCCCCGGCACGAAGCCTCCGTACTTCTGAAGATTGTCACTTACTTCGATCGGATTGAACGTGATCGCCGTATAAAAATACGTAAAAAATATGATCAGAAGAGCGTCTAAAGCCATATAACCTCCAGCCCCGTAACTGATCGACTGGGCAAGCTTTGTCAACGCCCCGGCATTTGGAAAAAATCCGGCGATCGTAGCCGGAAATAAAATCACCGACTGGGCAAAAATGATCGGGATCACGCCCGCCTGATTTACCTTAAGCGGCAGGTAGGTACTCTGCCCGCCATAGGTCCTGTGCCCGCGGATCTGCTTCGCGTACTGGACCGGGATCTTCCGCTGTCCCTGAATGATCAGGATCAGAAAGATCACCGCCCCCACGAAAAGCCCGCACATGATCACAAATTTCCACCACGCAAGCTGTTGACGCGATGGATCAAGCGGCGAAAGCAATACCCAAGTCTGACGAAACGCTTCCGGCAACGATTCGATAATACCTGCGGTAATAATGATCGACATCCCGTTACCGATACCGTAATTATCGATCTGCTCGCCGAGCCACATGATGAACGCTGTCCCTGTGGTCATCGTAAGCATACACATCAAGCGAAAACCCCATCCCGGATCCGGCACGATCACCGTCCCCTGAAAAGCTGCGGGATTTTCAAGCCAAAGAGCGATAAAGAACGTCTGCAAAATGCTTAAAATAATCGTTCCGTAACGGGTGTACTGGATGATCTTCTTGCGGCCTTCCTCGCCTTCTTTCGCGAGTTTTTCCAAAGCCGGGATCACTACAGTTAAAAGCTGTAGAATGATCGATGCCGAAATATAAGGCATGATCCCCAGCGCAAAGATCGTCGCCTTCTGGAGCGCACCACCGGTAAACATCCCCATAAAACCCAGGAGCGATCCGCCGGACATATGTTGCTGAAAAAATCTTGCGAGCGCAACACCGTCGATCCCCGGGGTCGGCACATAAGTCCCGATCCGGTACACAGCGATAATGCCGAGAGTAAAAAGGATCTTTTTACGCAGGTCCGGGATTTTTAGGATGTTTCCGAACGCTTGTAGCACCAAAACTCCGTTCTTGCACTGTGCTCAATTTGATTTAAGAGTACACAGTGCTAGTACCGTGTACTCTTAAAATTAATTTGACACGGTGCTTGTTTTTTATTTTCCGAGCAGAACGGCCTGACCGCCCTGAGACTCGATCTTCGTCTTCGCGGAACCGCTGAAAAGATGGGCTTTGACAGTAACAGCCTTTTTGAGTTCTCCGGAGCCTAGGATCTTCAATCCATCATGAAGTTCCTTGATAAC
>JBAZJC010000207.1:0-2779 GCA_041651495.1 Candidatus Omnitrophota bacterium
TTAATCCTGATGGTTCCTTTCAAAGAAGCGGGGCTGGCAGTCGCGACTTCGATTTCCGGCATCATTCAATTTGGCCAATTGATCTATTTCTATCCCAAGAAAGTCGGAGAGTTCCCGTCCCGTGAAGTCGGCGCTTCTTTTCTGCGCATTCTACTTGCATCACTCGTGATGGGGGCATTTTGCCATTACAGTCATAAACTTTTAAAGTGCTGGCTACCGGGGCAAGGGACCCCCATGCAGCTTCTTCAGGTGTTTGGCAGCATTGCCATCGCAACGGTCGCTTATCTGGTCCTGTGTCTCGCGTGCCATGTCCCTGAGGCCAGGGAGGCCTGGGCGTGGTTTCGAAAAAAACGGAAACCGGCCGCGGATCCCGTCGAAACGGAAAAATTGATTGATGGCACATAAAAAAGCGGATGGAGGATGGAAGATGACGGATGACGCAAAGCGAAAAGCCAAAGTGCCATCCGCCATCCGTCACCCGTTATCCGATCTCCCTAAAAAACATCTTCGCAACACAGTTGATAAGTTCCCTTTGACACCCGGCATTTATCTGATGCGCGACGCGCGAGGAGAGATCCTCTACATCGGTAAGGCTAAATCACTCCGCAAAAGGGTGCGTTCGTACTTCAAGGTTCCTGCGCCGATCCCGAAGATCGCGGTCCTTATGAACAAGGTGCGGGTGATCGATCATATTGATACCCCAACGGAGGTCGATGCGCTGCTCCTTGAGGCGCATCTGATCCGCAAGCATCAACCCCGCTACAATCAGGATTTGAAAGACGATAAAAGCTTTCCTCTTCTTAAAATCACGTGTGAAAAATTTCCAAAGATCTGCGTCACACGTCAAAAGACCGACAAACGGGCGATCTATTACGGCCCTTACACCGACGCGAAGCTTTTGCACCAGGCCGTGAACTTGATCAACGATCTTTTTCTGATCCGGAAATGTCAGTCGCTTCCGAAAACCGCGTGTCTTTACCATCATATCGGACAATGCATTGCCCCGTGCATCAAACCGGAGGTGAAACCGGAATACGACCGTTTGATCAACGAGGTGAAACATTTTCTCGGGGGAGGCAAAAAAAGCTTTGCACAGTATCTTGGTGAGAGGATGGAAAAAGCGAGCCGGGAGCTGCGATTCGAGGACGCGCAATTTTTCAAGGGGCAGATCGACGCTCTTTCGAAGCTCCGCAAGAAACGCTTTCTTCCGAAGAACCCGGGACAAGGCATCTCGCTTTCAGCGACAATCGAACTGAAGCAGCGGTTGAAACTTGAGAGAATTCCTGAACGCATCGTTTGTTTTGATGTCTCGAACATGCAGGGCGATCAGGCCGTGGCATCGAAAGTGAGCTTTTACCGGGAACTTCCGGACAAGTTCGGGTACCGGCGCTACAGGATCCGAAGTGTTTCCGGAGTCAACGATTACGCCATGATCTCCGAGGCTTTAACGCGCATGCTCCGCGGCATCAAAGAAGGCCGGGAAAATTTCATGCCGGATCTCATCATGATTGATGGCGGGAGAGGGCATCTCAATACTGCTGCCAGGGTCCTTGCGCGGGAGGGGATGACAATGATTGAGCTTATTTCCATCGCCAAACAGTTCGAGTGGGTCCACTCGCCGAAGTTCCGGGTGCCGCTTGTCATCGAATCGGATTCTCCGGCCCTTTATCTTCTGAAGAAGATCCGTGATGAGGCGCATCGGTTCGCGATCAGGTATCACCGTAAGCTTAAGGCAAAGGTCTTGCGGCATTCCATTTTGGATGACATTCCGGGTATCGGCGAGGAGCGCAAGCGTATTCTTCTAAGGCATTTTAATTCCACGGAAGAAATCCGTCTCGCTGATATCGAAAAGCTTCAAGCCGTTCCAGGCATCGGTCCCGATGTTGCAATCCGTATCTTCTCCTTTTTTCACCCTTCCGAGCCTAAATCAAAACTCAGTCTTAGCGCCAAGCTTTGATTTTATCTAGCAATTCCCGGTATTTAGGGAGAACAAAGTAAAATTTCTCAGAGATTCCTCGCCGACGTTCATCCCGCCGCCAGCGAGGCGGGATTCACTCGCGCCCTCGGCTTCGCTCGCCCATGAGGCCTTGGCGGAGGCAGCTGTTGGAGTCCCGCAAAGCACGGTTTCCCTTGATCTTAAAGGGAATTTGCGGGACGAGACTGCAGACGGGCGAGAGTCGCTGGACTCGAGCACCGTCGGTGCCGGACCAAGGCCTCATGGGCACCATGCCCGCTTCGCCTCACGAGCGCGTCTCAGAATCTTGAGAAATTTTGCGGACTTTGCTATAAAAAAATGTGAATTGCCAGTTGATTTTAGGTATTCTGGCAGTTGTTCAAAAAGATATCTCTAGATGTTATGTTATATATTGCTATGAATCGCTGGTTGTATTTTATAGTAATTTGCATCATTTTAGACTTTTAAAACTACTTTTATAGTATCTGCGACATATCATTTCATGGCCTTAATTTTTAGCTGGAAAATCAGAAGCTACCCTTGTAGAGGTCTGATTATATGTTATCTTCTTTGTAACTTTAAAAACAGCGTCAAGCCGGGGCAAATGAACCAGAAAACATCTCTACAAAAGAGTCTATTTTCACGCCTTTCTCTCAAGGCAATCAGTCTGTTCACGATGATTGTTTTCCTGTGTTCTGATTTCTCTCACTTTCCGTCCCAAGCTCTGGCTCAAACTTTTTATTCGTCCAATGTTCAGGAAGGGACTGGCACCAGCCTTCTTGCCTCGGCCCCCGCGACAAGCGGGAATGTGCAGGAACTCGTCAT
>JBAZJC010000208.1:0-2773 GCA_041651495.1 Candidatus Omnitrophota bacterium
TCATCGGGATAATGGTTTTTGCTTATAGCAAAGTCCTCAGCAAACACAAAAAGAAGTGATTTCTTTGAGAGGTTTTCCTTACCCATTACCATTTTTCCCAATGGATATTTTCCGCCTTGAATTTGTCCTGTGGTTTTTCCGTACCCACGGGATATCCGACAGGAATGACGTTGAGGGGGATAACTTCATCGGGGATCCCGAGAACGCTGCGAACAAGGGCCATTCTGTCCGGTTCCGGATAAACAGCAGTCCAGACACCGCCTAACCCCAGGGCCTCGATCGCAAGAAGGATGTTTTCGCTCGCGCAGGAGGCATCAAGTATCGCGAATTCGGTTTTCTTTTGAAACGCCTTTTCTGGAAAAGCGCAAACAACGATGGCGGCACCGGCTTTATCCAGCATTTTCGCATACGGAAGTCCGGAGGCCAGAGTTTCCATCCCGGCTTTGTCTCTGACGATCACGAAAGACCAGGGTTGCCTGTTGACGGCTGTTGGAGCCGCCATGCCTGCCTTAACGATCCGGGTCAGGGTTTCCGCATCCACCGACTGACCTGTGAAGTTGCGAACGCTCTTGCGATTGTGAATAACGGTGAGGGCGTCGGGAATGGCTTTCTCTTCCGGGGCAAAGGCCATTGCCCCGGAGACAAGGCACAACGCGACCAAGGCTCCTAAAGCCATTCGTTTCATATTATTTTTTGGCATAGACATGGTCACCACGGGTTGCTGTTGGTTTTAAGATTCACGACCATCTGCCGGACAGTATATCTCTCCTTTTTTGTGCGAGCTATAAAGATGTATGTTTGAAATAGTGAGGAAAGAAGAATGGAAGAATTCTGGAAATGTCGTGATTGAAATTTCCCCAAAGAAAAAATTACCCAAGGTCGTGTTCTTTTCTATATTTTCTTACCATCTCATCTGAAACATCCGATTCATAGCACAATAGCGTAAATCCTTTCGGAGGATTAACGTATGCACTTCTTTTTCCACACACATAGCCACTATATGTACGATTATACGGACAAGGACAATGCCACGGGTAAGAAGTTATGGATTTTCGTATGATTGATTGTCGAATTTGCCTGTCCGTCTTCGTTTGTTTTTCGGCAAAAACAGCGGCTTGAAAAAGAACGAGAAACAATAACGCGAAAGCAAATATCTTCTTCATAGCGGGCCTCCCTGGGTAGGTGGGTAGTATAAATCTAATGAATATAACTGGCTAGGTGAGTTTTTAAAAAGCTATTTCAATCCCCTCCGCATCGAAGAAGGTCCACACTCCTGAGCATTCTCGGTGAAAAAATCCCTGTTTTAGAGGCGATAGGGTGTTTATCAGATGCTTTTTAGGAGTAAAAGAAAAAGGAAGGCTGGAATTGTTTTAATTTAAATAAATTACAGAAATGTTGTTTTTAGCAGGTTTTGCTTCAAACGCTTGCGGTAACATTTTGGTGTCAATATAAGAACGTTCAGAGAGCATGGTGATACAGCTTTTAGATTAATTGTAAAAACAATTGCACCTCAAAGACTTTAAATAACCTCCTTGGCAGTTCTTCCTTTAATAGCGACCGCTTTCCTTTTTAAGAATACTTATTCTTCCTTTTTTCTTCTTTTATCTTTCGCTTTTCCATAAGAGTATGTTTGGCAGCCTTCTTCTGTGAGCCTCTTTCTTTTCCTTTGTCTTGTGTTCCCATAAATTTCCTCCTTGATTATTTGTCCATTAAAAAGAAAACGCCGGACGATGTCGCTCTCTGGGAGAGTTTGGTGCCGGGTAGTATAGACCTCATATTTGAGGCATTCCAGCCCTGGTTTTGATGTTTCTTTGATAAAGGATAACCAGGACAGCCCAAGCTGCCTTTGAAAAATAAAGAAAAAGTCTGGGCAGAGAAAGGTGCGGACACAATTTGGCCGGCGCCGACTGAATTTCGTATGAACAGATCGTATATACAAGATCGTTGCCGCGCGGCACGAAAGTGCTAAAATGCGACCGTGAAGAAGAAAATCCAAAAATCTAATCCGAAAAAAGCGGTAAAAACCTCTTTAACCTCGTCTTTAGGGCGGATCAAGACAGTCCTGGAAGATAAAAATTATTGGGCGAAATTGGAAGCTGAGATGGCCTTGAAAAGCGAAGAGGTCGCGGCCAGTCGCAAGGACACGGTCCTGCACCTGCGCATGAATTCCCGTGACCTTGCCCGCCTCAAGGAAAAGGCCTCACAAGCCGGCATGAAATACCAGCCCTTTATTGCTGCCATCCTTCGTCAGGCGGCCCGGTAGCGTTCGTTCCGTTGATTCATTCGCAGTCTGCCCCGGAGTCTCTTTTTAAAAAAGTTCTCCCTGCTTTACCGCGGGCTGGGGCGAAGAAGCAGAAGTTTGCCCTTTTGAATCGTAGATACTGATCTTTCCGTAGACGCCGTCGTACCCTGGTTCGACCTTGACCCGCCCCTCGCGAACGTTCAAGATCCCCTGCGCGACGCGGGGGTCTGCACAGGCGCGAATCTCTTTTTCGTTTTTCTCCAGGAGGATCCCGATTTCCGGCCCGAGAGCACGAATCATTTTTTCATATTCACGCGCTACGGTCTGGGTATTTACACCTTTCCCAAGGACGTCCGCAATAATCTCGTCCAGAGGGACCATATTTTTGAAAGGGATTTTTCCGCCCGGTCTGGATCCTTCAGGACGGTCTGCGAGTTCATCCACACGGTACATCACGCCTATCGTCAGCCTCTTGCCGCATTTCGGGCAGAGGAACTCGTTCTCCCGAGAAGTCTTCGGATCAAACACTAC
>JBAZJC010000209.1:0-2729 GCA_041651495.1 Candidatus Omnitrophota bacterium
CGCTGACTTGAATGACGCCGCCGGTCCGGTCAAGATCAGTGGTGCGTTCGCCCGGCACCGGCCAGACGCCCAAGGGCTTGGCGCGGACCTCGAAACGGGTGCGTTCGACCTGGAACAGGAACTCTTCCTGACCGTTGGTCCACATCCCCAGCGTTGCGCCGGGGATCAGCTCCAGCAGCTCTTTGAGTTCGCGCAGATCAGTGTCGGCCTCGGCAATGGAGCGAAGCTTGTCACGCTTCTTCTGATTCTTGCAGACGATGATCCGCTGCAGGTTGTCGTTGTTGTGCTCAGCATCGGGGCGGAAAATCGCGATGTCGATGCGCTTGCGCCCCTGGCCCGCGATCTGCGGGTTGTAGTTCACCTCCAGGTCATCCCGGTCAAACCCGTAGCTTTCGATGAGCTGGCGCAGGACTTTCTGAACCAGCAGTTTTTTGGCAGAAGCGCTTTCCTTGTTGCCGGTCAGGATGTCGATGAAAAAGTTATCCGGGCCGCTCTCTTCGGCAGCATCCTGCGGGGCTTCAATGATGTCGTCTTGAACGCTCATCCGTTCTGCTCCTTGAGAAATTCGCGGTACTTCTCAGCGATGACCGGCAGATCGTTGTCCTCGATCTTTTCACTGCGGGTCAGGGTCCGTTCCACGAAACGCCCACCGATGCGGATGCGCTCGATATGCTGCTTGGGCTCGACAATCTCTTCACCGTCAGGGGTGCGCTTGTAGAGCTTGTTGCCACGGCGGTCGAAGCCAACCTTGTCGGCCACGGCCATGAACACAGGGTATTCCTCGATGCCGCCCAGGGCCTCGGCGCGTTTCTCCTCTTCACTCTTGCGGCGCAGGAACAGCAGGCTGGTGAGGATGTTGACGTTGGCCTCGGCGATGAAGGCCTCCACCGGCAGGTCGACGGAGGCGAGCACTTGCGTTTCACGCATGATCCACCAGCGGATGTATTCCGCCGCCGGGTTGCCGAGAACGCCGTCAGGCAGGACGATGCCCATGCGGCCGGTGCCCGGCTTGAGCCACTTGATGCAGCGCTCAATGAAGAGAATCTCGGGCGCGACGCTGCCCTTGGGAGTGCCGGTGTTGCGGAAGCCGCCTTCACCGTCCTGTTCCCAGGCGTGCGCCAGCTCGTATTGTTCCAGGATGTGCTTGTCAGTAATCGGGATGTCGGAGCCGAACGGAGGATTGGTGGCGATGATATCCACCGACGCCAGCGGGATCTCTTTCTTGGCGACGGGCAAATCGGTCAGATGCCCCAACGGGAACTCCAGAGAATTGATGTTGTAAATGTGGCCACGTCCGTCACCCGCAAGCACCATGTTCATCTGCGCGGCGCGGATCAGGAAGGGATCGAAGTCGGCTCCGAACACATTGGCGGCGGCAAACTCTTTCAGCCGCTCGTGGACGTTCAGAAACTCGGTGGTGTTCTCGTTCCCGGGCTGGATATCCTGCTCCTCGCGGAATTTCTTCAGCATGTGCCCCAGGGTGGCAACCAGGAAACCGCCGGTGCCACACGCTGGGTCCAGCAGGGTCTCATTCTCCTTGGGGTCGAGCATCTCAATTACCAGCTTCACGACGCCGCGGGGCGTGAAATACTGACCACGGTCGCCGCGCAGGTTGACGCCCACCAGTTCCTGGTAAGCCACGCCCTTGGCATCGACATCCGTGCGGGTGAAATCGTACTTGGCTAATTCAGAAACGATAAAGGCCAGCGCACGGTCAGAGAGGGTGATCTCCTCGTTGCCCCGGAAAATGTTCCTGTACTGCTTTTTGACCTCGGTGAAGAGTCCTTCGATGCGCTTGCGGATTTCCTTGCGGCCCTTTTCCTCAAACTGTTCCTTGGGGCCAGCCCAGAAGCGTCGCTGCCAGGCCTGACGCTGCTTGCCGCGCAGGTTTTCATCGTGCATCTTGCAGAAAATCAGATAGAGGAACTGCCAGAATGCGGCATCCTTTGGCATTCCCTCGTTGCCGTGGAAGGTGATTTTGAGCATCTCGTTGTCGGCGACACGGGTATGGGCATCGGAGATGACCTCCTTGGTGCCGACGGACTCCTCAGCCATAGGCCAGTCGCCGATGGGTTCCGGTACTGTCTCGAACCGTTTGCGTCTTGTCTCTACAAAGAAGAACTCAAAACCGTTCGTCCAAAGGCCATAGAGTCTCTTCTCCAGATTGGTCCCATCGACCTCCCTTTGCTTCGCATCGATCTCTTGCAGGATTTCCTCCAACTCCCTCAAGTCCTTACCGGCCTGCTCGAAGTCACGGATGCGCACGGCATTCTTGCCGATATTCGGCTCCTGACGGCAGAGCACGGCGCGGCCCAGATTCTCGATGGCGTGTTCCTTGCCATGGTGGAAGATGGCCACGTCCACCTTCTTGCGGCCGCCGATGGAGAAATCCAACGCCATATCATCCGGAGAGAATCCGTATTCGTGGATCAGAGCGCGAACCACCCGCTGCCGGACCAGCTCCTTCTTCGTTTCCTTGACTTGTTTGCCGGAAACGTAGTCGAGCGTGTATCCCGCCGGGATAGTGTTCTCGGCCTGTTTGTTCTTCTTTTTGCTCATATAAAAACTCCGTTCACCGAGGCAGGGGTCATTTCTGGTCGTCCTCGCCGAAATCTTTAGTCGTGTGTTTCTGTTGCTCTATCCATGCGTCAATGTCCTTCCGGGAGAATCGCCACTGACCTCGGACCTTGAAAGCAGGAAGTTCCCCGGTCTGGGCCATGGAGTAGACC
>JBAZJC010000210.1:0-2716 GCA_041651495.1 Candidatus Omnitrophota bacterium
ACATCTTTTTTGATCGCCGCATCGAAGGACGCCGTCAACATACCCTTGGCCGCACCGGTAACTGTCGTTCCCCGCTCACGCGCGTCCAACAGATTGAACGTGGAAGCCGCCCAGGCACTGGCTGTAATCGTAAAACTCAGAAGAAGGGCTGCCAGGATTCCGCAGGCCGGAATTTTGTAATTCCAGCACGCTCGCGAAACCTTGTGGGTTTCGTCTGCGCAGGCCGCGATTGTAACGAAGGGTCGAAGGGTTTTGAAATTAGAGGGCATTTCGTCCGTCCTATTTTTAAAGGTATAAAAAGACAAAACCGCTTTCACGAGGAGGGCGTATTATAACCAAATTATCGTTTTTCCCCAAGTTTTTGTTTAAGCCGTACACATTCCATTCTAACTATCATTTTTGAAGCAATCCCAATGCGTTTCGTCAACACTCAGATCGCCCCAGCGAGGCGATCTTCGTTCGCACGTCCGCCCTTGTCTTCCATTTCATTTCCTTTATGGTGACAAGGACGGCCCCAATTTCCACTACGTGGAAATTGATGGGTATTGGGACCGACTACACTCGACGAACAGGAATCGCATCGAGACAGCTCTCGGAGCGAATGGGAGCTTGGTTCCGTTCCTAATAGAGAACGAATCCCATCAGCGAGAGCGCAGGCTGGCATCCGCCGCAGGAGCGGATGAACAGCCGGTGTCGAGAAGCGATTCCTGTTCGCCACCGTGCCCGTTTCGTCTCACGAGCGTGCCTCCTCGCACTGGGATTGCTTCCGAAATAACCATCTAAGGTGGAATGTGTTCGTCGTGCCGTGCTATTAATCCCCCAGGACATTCAGGATCGCGGGCATCATTAGCACGGCCTGCCAACGCATCATGCCGCTCATCTCCATAATCTTCTCGATTGAGCGGGGTTCATGCCTGGCCGCGGCCGTTAACGTAGCACGTGAAGCCAGAAAGCAAGGCTCGATCCTGAGTTCCCCCGCAATCGTCCTGCACGCAGCAAGCAAGGCCTCCACTTTCTCCGGAGAAGACTGCCTCTCCCTCGACCGGATCCTCTCCGGAGTCGTCGGCCATTCTGAAAGAGGAAGGTTCTCCGCAAACCGGACCGCACTTTCCAAACGTGCAAGATTCTCCCCCGTGATCCTTTTCATGGATTTCGGCCCCGGGTGAAGCGGCTCCTGAGGACTCCCCGCCCGCCAACGGGCAAGCTCGATCAGGTCTTCATTATGTAGGATCATAAAAGGCGGGCGGTTTCTTCGCCGGGCTTCCTCATCCCTCCATTTCCAAAGCTCCCGCACAAAAACAAGCTCCTTCGGGGCCAACCCTGAGGAACCCTTGATGCGCCAGGCCTCTTTCATGTCATTTTTCCCCTCAAACCCGGAGGTCTCGACCACACGCTCGCAGCACTCCTGGTGCCAATCCGCCCGTCCTGATTCCTGAAGATTCCGGGTCAGAGCGTCGGCGATCATTTCCAGATATTTTGTATCATCTGAGGCATAGTCGAGTTGCTTGGCGGACAAAGGCCGCCTTGCCCAATCGGATTTTTGCCCCGCCTTCGAAAGTATGACTCCGCAAAACTTTTCGGCCAACGCCGCGAGACCGATCCTTTCATACCCCAACACTTGAGCGGCCAGCATGGTGTCAAAGACTGGTGCTTTTGGCCGGAACTCAAAGGATTTTTTCAGCATGCGAAGGTCGTAATCCGCACCCTGCAGGATCAACTCCTTTCGGGACAATACTTCCAGGAACTCCGCGAGCGAAAACCCGGCAAGAGGATCGACCACGTAGTTTGATCCCGCAAAACTTAGTTGGATGAGGCAGACCTTCTCGAAATAATGATGCAGGCTGTCGGCCTCTGTATCCAGGCCCACACGCGAAGTAGCGGAGAGCGCTTCGGTGAGCCGCGCGAGACCTTCCGCGCTATCTACATAGGTATATTTTGGACCGGTTTTCATGTTCATATTTTTTTCTACGGGATCACATTACACGGCATAACGGGCTTATGTCCGGCTGTTCTTCATGACCGCTTCGACCTTTTTTCCGGTTTGTGGCTTTTTCTTTTTTGGGAAATGTCGCGCGAGGAAGGACGGACGATCTCCGAGACGGTCACTTTCCCCACTCCCTTTTTTGTAACGATCACCTGTCGATGGGGCGGATTCAGCGGACCCGTCACCTTGGGAAGGTTGGGCGCCTGTTTATTTCCGTTATGGGCCTTGAATGAATTGCCGGCCTTGCGTTTCGAAAAGCACTCCTTGCAATAGACCGGACGCTCTCCGCTGGGTTTGAAAGGAACTTCACAATCTTTGTGACAATCCGCGCAAATCGCTTTATGCAAGATCCTTTCCCTGCGCTCAGGGGTATGCCCGTGAGGATGACCCTGAACCGGCTTCGCCTCGTTCGGATGCTGTGGTGGAACGAATGGTTGAGGGACCGGCTTCGGATGCTCCCGTCCATCGAAAGACCTGACCGACGTCTGGCTGATCACCAGATCCGTTTTCTTCTCCAGGGCCTCGAGCCGCTCTGCGATCTTCATCATGATAGCCACAAGCTCCGGCAGTTCATTTTTCGCCGGTGCAGAAGGACCCTTCGATTTTTTTGCTTTCGCGTGCTTTTTCATATCACTCCTTTGGATGTAAAGTGTCTAGTTCCTTTTACGTTACCCTTTTTTCTTGTCCTCAAGTTTGGACTTACACGCCGAAGAGCAGCAGCACTGACCGCTC
>JBAZJC010000211.1:0-2694 GCA_041651495.1 Candidatus Omnitrophota bacterium
GCCATAGGTGGATGCCTTGGCTGGTAGAGGCGATGAAGGACGTATTAGGCTGCGATAAGCCTCGGGGAGCTGCCAAAGAGCTTTGATCCGGGGATTTCCGAATGGGGCAACCCACTGTATCGAGAGGTACAGTACCCTTCGGGGGGCGAACTCAGGGAAGTGAAACATCTCAGTACCTGAAGGAATATAAATCAAACGAGATTCCCAAAGTAGCGGCGAGCGAAATGGGATTAGGGCAAACCGATCACTTGTGATCGGGGTTGTGGACTGCATACGGTATTGTGAAACGATAGAAGAATCAACTGGAAAGTTGGACCATAGAGGGTGATAGTCCCGTATTCGAAATTGTGAAGCAGCTAGCAGTATCCAGAGTAGGTCGGGACACGTGTTATCTTGACTGAAGCCGGGGGGACCACCCTCCAACCCTAAATACTACTACCAGACCGATAGCGAACTAGTACCGTAAGGGAAAGGTGAAAAGAACTGCGGTGAGCAGAGTGAAATAGAACCTGAAACCTATGGCTTACAATCATTCGGAGCCCTATTCTTTATGAAGGGTGACGGACTGCCTTTTGCATAATGAGCCTGCGAGTTGTGGTGTCTGGCAAGGTTAACCTAACGGGAAGCCGTAGCGAAAGCGAGTCTTAATAGGGCGAATTAGTCAGATGCTGCAGACCCGAAACTAAGTGATCTATCCATGAGCAGGTTGAAGCTGGTGTAAGAGCCAGTGGAGGACCGAACCGGTGGGTGTTGAAAAACCCTCGGATGACTTGTGGATAGGGGTGAAAGGCCAATCAAACTTAGTGATAGCTGGTTCTCTCCGAAATATATTTAGGTATAGCCTCGAGTCGTAACATGAAGGGGTAGAGCACTGACAGGGCTAGGGCTGCTTACCGCGGTACCAAACCCTTTCAAACTCCGAATACTTCATGCGTAATCTCGGGAGTCAGGCGGTGGGTGATAAAATCAATCGTCAAGAGGGGAACAACCCAGACTAACAGCTAAGGTCCCAAAGTCATATCTGAGTGGAAAAGGATGTGGAGTTGCTGAGACAATCAGGAAGTTGGCTTAGAAGCAGCCATCCTTTAAAGAAAGCGTAACAGCTCACTGATCTAGCGATTCTGCGCCGAAAATATAACGGGGCTAAGATGTACACCGAAGCTTTAGATTTGGTATTTATACCAAGTGGTAGGAGAGCGTTCCAAACAGCGTTGAAGGTATACCGGTAAGGAGTGCTGGAGCGTTTGGAAGTGAGCATGCAGGCATGAGTAGCGATAAAAGCAGTGAGAATCTGCTTCGCCGTAAACCCAAGGTTTCCTACGCGATGCTCGTCATCGTAGGGTTAGTCGGGACCTAAGTCGAGTCCGAAAGGGGTAGACGATGGCAAATCGGTTAATATTCCGATACCGACAATTGTTCGTTTGAGTGATGGGGGGACGCATAGGGCTAATCGAGCTCACTGATGGAATAGTGGGTCGAAGGACGTAGGCTGAAACATAGGCAAATCCGTGTTTCATTAGGCCGAGATCTTACAGGCCGAGCAATATCTTCGGATAGCGCTTGGAATCGATGATGCCGTCGTGCCAAGAAAAGCCTCTAAGCGAGAACAATTGTCGCCCGTACCGTAAACCGACACAGGTGGGTGAGATGAGTATTCTAAGGCGCGTGGAAGAACCCTGGTTAAGGAACTCTGCAAACTAGCACCGTATCTTCGGTATAAGGTGTGCCCTAAGTATGTGAAGGAGCTTGCCTCTGGAGCAGAACTGGGTCGCAGCAAAGTGTCCCTCCCGACTGTTTACCAAAAACACAGCACTCTGCTAACTCGTAAGAGGATGTATAGGGTGTGACGCCTGCCCGGTGCTCGAATGTTAAAAGGATGTGTCAGCGCAAGCGAAGCATTGAATTGAAGCACGAGTAAACGGCGGCCGTAACTATAACGGTCCTAAGGTAGCGAAATTCCTTGTCGGTTAAATACCGACCTGCATGAATGGCGTAACGAGATGGGAGCTGTCTCAACCAGGGATCCAGTGAAATTGTAGTGGAGGTGAAAATTCCTCCTACCCGCGGAAAGACGGAAAGACCCCGTGCACCTTTACTATAGCTTGACATTGCTATTGGGATACTCATGTGCAGGATAGGTGGGAGCTGTTGATACTACGACGCCAGTTGTAGTGGAGGCAATCTTGAGATACCACCCTTGAGTATTCTGATAGCTAACTCGCATCAGTTATCCTGATGGAGGACACTGTCTGGTGGGTAGTTTGACTGGGGCGGTCGCCTCCTAAAAAGTAACGGAGGCTTACAAAGTTCGGCTCAGAAGGGTTGGAAATCCTTCGTAGAGTATAATGGCATAAGCCGGACTGACTGTAAGACAGACAAGTCGAGCAGAGTCGAAAGACGGTCATAGTGATCCGGTGGTTCTGTGTGGAAGGGCCATCGCTCAAAGGATAAAAGGTACGCCGGGGATAACAGGCTGATCTCCCCCAAGAGCTCACATCGACGGGGAGGTTTGGCACCTCGATGTCGGCTCATCGCATCCTGGGGCTGGAGCAGGTCCCAAGGGTATGGCTGTTCGCCATTTAAAGCGGTACGCGAGCTGGGTTCAGAACGTCGTGAGACAGTTCGGTCCCTATCTTCCGTGGGCGCAGGAGAGTTGAGGAGAGCTGACCCTAGTACGAGAGGACCGGGTTGGAC
>JBAZJC010000212.1:0-2688 GCA_041651495.1 Candidatus Omnitrophota bacterium
TTGGAAAAATTCTTTCGGGATAACACCGCCCGAAGGCCCTCCGGTCTGGATCGCCTTAACATTTTTGCCGCTTGCGGCCCCGCCACAGATGCCATAGACGATATCCTCGATCATGGTCCCCATGGGAACTTCCACAAGCCCTGAATTTTTTACCTTCCCAGTGACCGCGAATACTTTGGTCCCTTTTGAACTTTCGGTTCCGATACCCGCAAACCAGGCTCCACCTTTCATAAAAATAACCGGAACATTCGCGAGTGTTTCAACGTTATTGATGCAGGTCGGTTTTCCCCAAAGCCCTTTGATGGACGGGAAAGGGGGCCGCGGGCTCGGATAACCGCGTTTACCCTCGATCGAAGCAATCAGCGCCGTTTCCTCACCGCACACGAAAGCACCGGCGCCAAGCCGGATTTCCAGGTCTAGATTAAAAGACGAACCCAAAATACCTTCGCCCAGAATCCCGCGTTCACGGCACTGAAGAATGGCTTTTTCGATCCTTTCGATCGCGAGCGGATATTCCGCACGAATATAGAAATATCCTTTAGAAGCACCGATCGCATAGGCCCCGATGATCATCCCCTCGATCACGGAATGCGGGTCGCTCTCCAGCACGCTGCGGTCCATGTACGCACCCGGATCACCTTCGTCGCCGTTACAGATGATATATTTCTGATCACCCTGGGCCTTGTGCGTGATATCCCATTTCAGTCCCGTCGGGAACCCCGCGCCACCGCGGCCCCTGAGTCCCGAGGTTTTCATTTCCTGAATCACTTTTTCCGGCGTGTATTCAGTGAGAACCTTCGCAAGGGCCTGATATCCGTCCCGTGCGATATATTCCTCGATACTTTCGGGATCGATCACCCCGCAATTACGAAGCACAATGCGAAGCTGCCTGGAAGGCTGTGAGACCGATTTACCCTCGATGGGCTTGCCTCCGACTACGCTCTCCAGAACGATCTGTGGAATATCTGTTTCTTGAACATTTGTGTAGAGAAAGTTCTCTGGTAATATTCGAACGACAATGCCTTGACCGTAGATGCCGATATCTGCGACACGCACGAGTTGGACATCGTTTTCCAGTCCTTTTTCTCTCAGGATACCGAGGAACACTCCGTAAAAGTCCCGCGTCCTATCCTTTCCCGTAACTGCCGTATCTTTAATGAAAACAACTTTCCCCATTATTTTCTCCAGCTCTTCAATGAAGTTTCAGATCGTAGATCCGGTCGTTCACAAGCATTTTGCCGCATACGTGTTTTTCCATGATCTTGGTTGCCACCTCTTTATCGACCTTGCCGTAGAACACCGTGGGCATGTTTTTGACATGAACTTCTACGAGGGGTTCTGCCGAACATATCCCGACACATCCGCATTTTTTAATCTCGACATCAGCGTTATGCTTACGGCGTTCCTCGATGAGTGTGTCGTAGACTTCTCTGGCGCCGGCGGCGATTCCACAGGTGCTAAAACCTACCTTGATCCAATTGCGATCCGTTCCATTTTGTTTTTCTCTTATGGCTTCCAAATCCTTTTTCGTCATTTTAACCATAGGAATTTTTCCTCTTTTTCACGACACTACTTGAGGTTCGTCTTCTTTAGAATAATGCGCGATAATATCGCCGATATCTTTTTTCTTCACCCCGCCATAGACCTTTCCTTCGATTTTCAATACAGGCGCCAGACCGCAGCAACCCAGACAACGGACCACTTCCAGATGGAATTGCCCGTCTTTGGTCGTCTCTCCGGGTTTCACACAAAGAAGATGCTCAAGCTCAGCCAAAAGTTCGGAACTGCCTTTCAAATAGCAGGCTGTCCCCATACAAACAGAAATCGTGTGTTTCCCAGGCGGTATCAGCCGGAAAAAATGATAGAACGTGATCACTTCATAGATCCTGGCAAGGGGCACATCCAGAATTTCGGAAAGCACCAGCGAAACTTCGCGCGGCACATAACCATAGCGATTTTGAATATCATGGAGCACCATGATCAAATTCCCTTCTTTTCCTTTCCAGGTATCTGCGATTTCTCTGATTTCTTGTTCGTTCACTTTTTTATTCATTCCGAGGACCTCTTAAAAAAATTCTTTTATTACTTTATTTTTTTAACTGTTCAATCGCTTTGTCCACCAAGGTCACATAAGTCATGGCGCTGGAGCCGCCCACGAGCACAGCAACCATGCAAGCTTCCAGCATCTCTTCTTTGGTCCATCCCGCATCAAGACAATGCTGAACCGCGCGCGGAATACAGACCGGACACTTCTGCGTTACGCTTGCGGCAAGAAGGAGCAGCCATTTAGTTTTTTCCGGAATTTTACCGGACCGGAGGATTGTCTCTTTCTCCTTGATGAATGCTCCGTATTCTTTGGGAATAACTTTAGCGATATCCGCCATCGATTCATGAAACTGCTTTAAAAGTTTTTGGGCATCGTATTCCATGACAACCTCCCGGGCGTCTCTAAGAACGCCCTATTTTTGAGTGTCACAAAAAAGCGACAAAAACTCAATGGTGAAATCGATGTTGCGAATCTGCACTTTAGCCGGAACACTGACCGAACAAGGTGCAAAATTAACGATCCGAACAAGACCTGATAATACCATATAATCCGCGGCTTCCTGAGCATGTTCTTTGGGAACCGCGATGATCCCAATATCTGCCCGGCACCGCTTGATGATTTCAGCCGAGCGATCCACGGGA
>JBAZJC010000213.1:0-2677 GCA_041651495.1 Candidatus Omnitrophota bacterium
GGACCACGGTACGGCCTTTGATATCGCCTACCAGGGTAAAGCAGCCCCTTCCTCCATGCTTGCGGCGCTCCGTCTCGCCCAAAAAGCCGTCCTTGCGAAATGCTTACGCAAATAGAATCGCTTAAAAAGTACAATCTCCGGATCCGCGGCCATTTAGGCCAGCACCTTTTGATGGATCCGAACACGATCCGAAAGATTGTGGACGCGCTGGATCTTCAACCTGGCGAACATGTTTTTGAAATCGGCCCGGGGTTGGGGGCGGTGACGCAGGAGGTTTTACGGCGAGGCTTCCCCTTGCTTGCGGTGGAGACGGACAAGAAGTTCGTCGAGATCCTGACCCAGGAACTTTTGCCGGAGTACCCCGGTCATTTCAAACTGATCCATGACAATATTCTGAAAAGCGACCCCGCAAAAATGATCCGGGAATGGGCTGGTCCCGGCGCCAGGGTGAAGGTGATCGGGAATCTTCCTTACTATATCAGCACACCCATTCTTTTTCATTTGATCGAACACGCGGAAGTTTTTTTCAATGCCGTACTCATGCTCCAAAAAGAGGTGGCCGCGCGGCTCACTGCGCAAGCCGGGGACGGGGATTATGGGCGTCTGAGTGTCACAAGCCGTCTCTACGGGGAAACGGAATTCCTTTTTGATGTTTCACCGAAGTGTTTTCTTCCGCCTCCCGAGGTAACATCGCGGGTTGTGCGGTATACTTTCCGTCCAAACTTTTCATTTCCTTTCCATCAAGATAGTTTGGACGGCCCCAATTACCCAAGAACGGTAATTGATCAGTATTGGGACCGGAATAATCCTGGGCCAAGTCACGAGAAATTCCTTCTTGAGATCATCCGTGTCGCGTTCAGCCAGCGGCGCAAAACCCTTTTATCGTTACTAGCTCATCATCTCAAACCGGAACCGGGGCGCAAAGATCTTGAGTCCCTCTTCGAAAAGCTCGGTTTTTCTCCCAAAGTTCGCGGCGAGACCCTTTCCCTCGAGCAATTCGTTCTTCTTTCGGAGGCCTTAAAAGCGGATCGGAAAACTACCAACGGATAAAAAGCTTCCCCTGGCAATTCCCGGTATTTGTAGAGAGAACAAAGTAAAATTTCTCAAGATTCTGAGACGTGCTCGTGAGGCGAAGCGGGCATGGTGCCCATGAGTCCTTGGTCCGGCACCGACGGTGCTCGGGTCCAGCGGCTCTCGCCCGTCTGCGGTCTCGTCCCGCAAATTCCCCTTAAGATCAGGGGAAACCGTGCTTTGCGGGACTCCGACAGCTGCCTCCGCCAAGGTCTCATGAGCGAGCAAAGCCGAACGCGCGAGTGAATCCCGCCTTGCTGGCGGCGGGATGAACGCCGGCGAGGAATCTCTGAGAAATTTTGCGGACTTTGCTATAGAAAAAATGGGAATTGCCAGAAAAAGCTTCCCCGTTTCCCGAGGTCCTCTGTTTGTTGTATAATGCAGCCTCTTATGAAAACCACGCTGACCCTGGAAGATATCTATGCTCCCGTGCAGGCCGGTCTCAGCCGGGTTCCATCGCTTATCCGGGAGACGCTCGACACACCTGTCCCCAAGATGCTTGAGATGGTCGACCATTTTTTTTCGAAGAGCGGGAAACTCCTGCGACCTGCGTTGATCCTTTTAGGAGCTGGTTTGTCGAGGTCCCTGCGACCCGGATACGGGATCCCGTCGGAGCGCAACGAAACCTCGGAACTTTACCTTGCCGCAGCCACCGAGATCTTCCACGCGGCAACACTCATCCATGACGATATTATCGATTCCGCCCCGCTAAGACGGGGTGTTTCAGCCCTTCACATCAAATCAGGACCCCAGGCGGCAGTCCTCGCGGGGGATTATTTTCATGATCGTGCCATTGTGACGATCTTTCGTCACGGTAATGACCAGATCATTCCGCTTTTTCTCCGGACTGCCGGCGAGATCTGCGAAGGAGAGATCCGGGAAATCAGCGAGAAAAAGAACATCAATATGACCGAGAAGACCCATCTCGAGATCATTGCCGGGAAAACGGCGTCTCTTCTTGCCTGCGCCCTTCAGACTGGGGCGCTCATTTGGGGGATTGAACCCGAAAACTCCGAGGCGTTCGGACGGTTCGGGAAATTTTTCGGGATGGCGTTCCAGATCACGGACGACTGTCTGGATTTCTCTGGCGAAGAAAGCGAATTCGGCAAGACCCTCGGCTCCGACCTGGAAGAAGGGGTTTACACGCTTCCCGTGATTCATTGCCTTGCGTCGGGAGAACGGGACAAAGTCGTCCGTATTCTTTATTCCCGCAGCCCCGGCAGGCGTTTTTCCATGCTTAAAGACCTTCTCAAAAAAAGCGGGGCCCTGGATTATGCTCTGGCGAAAGCGAAAGTATTTATGGCCCTGGCCAAACGCGAACTTGAGGTTTTTCCGCCGTCGACGTTCCGGACAAGTCTCGAACAACTCACTGATTATGTGTTGGAACGGAGCCGCTAGACCGTTATGTTAAGCATTGTCCCGACGCCGATCGGTAATCTTTCAGACATAACGCTCAGGGCGCTCGAGGCATTGAAACAGGCGGACATCATTGTTTGCGAGGACACACGCCGGACGCAGAAGCTTCTCCAGCATTACGGGATCGGGAAACCGCTCCTGAGCTACCACGATCACAGCTCCGCCGGGAAAACCGCGGAGCTCATGACGC
>JBAZJC010000214.1:0-2653 GCA_041651495.1 Candidatus Omnitrophota bacterium
TGTCCTTCAGGTCCTTGTAGCGCTGAAGGATGCGCTGGACTTCACGGGCGATGTCGTAGTGCTCCTGCCCGACGACACGCGGATCCAGCATGCGCGAGGTGGAAGCGAGCGGATCCACGGCAGGAAAGATGCCCTGTTCCACGATCTGGCGTGAAAGCACGGTGACGCCGTCCAGATGCGAGAACGCGGTGGCCGGCGCAGGGTCGGTCAGGTCGTCGGCCGGCACATAAATGGCCTGCACTGATGTGATCGACCCGGCTTTCGTGGACGCGATGCGTTCCTGCAAAGCGGCCATTTCGGTCGCGAGGTTCGGCTGATAACCGACCGCGGACGGCATGCGGCCCAAAAGCGCGGAGACTTCGGAGCCTGCCTGCGTGAAACGGAAAATGTTGTCGATGAAAAGCAGGACGTCCTGATGCGCCTCGTCGCGGAAATATTCCGCCATCGTAAGGCCCGACAAAGCCACGCGCAGACGCGCGCCGGGAGGTTCGTTCATCTGTCCGAACACCATCGCCGTTTTCTTGATAACGCCGGACTCCTTGAGTTCAAGCCAGAGGTCATTCCCTTCGCGTGTGCGTTCTCCGACACCGCAGAACACCGAAACGCCGCCGTGCTCGTTGGCGATCGAGTGGATCAACTCCATGACGATCACGGTCTTTCCGACGCCCGCGCCTCCGAAAAGACCGACCTTGCCGCCCTTGGGATAAGGGGCCAGAAGATCGATGACCTTGATGCCGGTCTCGAGGGTCGCGGAGACAGGGAGCAGTTCTTCGAAAGAGGGCGGCGCGTGATGGATGCTGTGCTTCTTCGACGGGTCTTTGACATTACCTTGCTCGTCGATCGGTTGTCCCAAAAGATTGAAGATGCGGCCGAGGGTCTGTTCACCTACGGGGACAGAGATCGGAGCGCCGGTATCTTCCACTTTCATGCCGCGTACCAGGCCGTCGGTGGAGGCGAGAGCAATCGCGCGGACGATGTTATCGCCGATATGCTGCGCGACTTCCAGGACCAGAGTCTGGGTTCCTGTCTTCACTTCGAGGGCGTTCAGTATTTGCGGCAGATGATCAGTCTCGAATTCGACGTCGACACTGGGGCCCATCACTTGAATAATTTTACCAGTATTCATTTTTACTCCTTTAATGAACAGACAATTTACAGAGCGAAGCGCGCGTAAATTGTAAGCCGTTAGACTGTCTGTGAATTAAACCCCGCCGCTTTCTTGCGAAAGCAAGAGGCGGGGTGAATTCGACCTTACAACTTATGTTGCTTCGCTCCATAAGTTGTGATCTCATTCATTTTTAAGGGCCTTTGAGCCCGAAACGATTTCAATAAGTTCGTTTGTAATAGCTGCTTGCCGGACCTTGTTCCTTAAGAGAACAAGCGTGTCGATCAGTTCTTTCGCATTTTCGGTGGCCTGGTACATGGCGTTCATGCGTGCCGTATGCTCCGCGATCATGGATTCCATGAAAATCATGCGTATCTTGGCCGCGAAAACGAGCGGAACGAGCCGTGTGAACAAGGCCTCGCGGCTGGGTTCCATGATATACAGGTTGGATGTCTCGCCCGGTTCGTGGCCGTTTTTTTCCAAATGGAACGGAAGAAGTTTTTCGGTCGTGGTGCGAGGAACAGATTTACCCAGGAAATGGGCATAGATCGCGTAGACGGCGTCGACCTTTCTTTCCGTGAAAAGCGTTTCAACCAAAGAGCATGTTTGTGTGATCACGGACTCGAATTGCGCGGTTTTGGTGTCCGTGAAGACCTGATGCCACGTGTGCCCCGCGCGCGAAAGGGCGTTGACGCCGTTCTTGCCGATGCCGATGAGAAGGGGCGTCGTGGAACTCTCCCGCAGGAATTTTTTAGCTTCTTCAATAAGAGCTTGATTGTAAGAACCGCAAAGACCCGTGTCCGACGTGATCACGAGAAGCGCGGTCTTTTTTTCTTCACGCGTTTCAAGCAGGGGATGCTGGACCGGAATATCCGTGGCGAGCAGACGGTCCAGGATCCCTTCCAGCGCCTGGGCATAAGGAGTCGTTTGCTCACGCAATTTTTGAAAACGCTTGAGCTTCGCCGCGGCCACCATTTCCATGGCCCTGGTGATCTTTTGGGTGCTTTCAACACCCCGGATCCTGTTTTTTAGTGCACGTAATTGACCTGACATTTTTTAAAAACGGGACTCGGGACTAGTTCCTTCCGCCAAAAAACGGATCCGTCCAGCGCTTTGTGGCGGACGGGACTCGCTCTGTTTCTTGTTTTTACGAGTCCCTAGTCCCGAGCTACGAGTCCCTTTCATTTGAAGTTGTTTTTGAATTTTACGATCGCCTGCTTCAGATCTTCTTTCAACGTATCGGAAAGGATTTTCTTCTCCGCGATCTCTATAAAGATCTCCTGATAATTCCTGTCGATGAAATCCCAGAGATTTTTTTCAAAATCCCGCACCCTGGAAGGAGGGAGGTCATCGAGGAAGCCTTCATTGCCCGCGAAAATGCTTACGATTTGACGCTCAAGGGGAAGCGGATGGAGGTCAGTCTGCTTCAGGATCTCGGTCATGCGTTCGCCGCGTGTGAGCTGGTCTTTGGTGGTCTTGTCGAGGTCGGTCGCGAGTTGGGCAAAGGCCTGGAGTTCGCGGTATTGAGCGAGGGCGAGGCGCAACGTG
>JBAZJC010000215.1:0-2649 GCA_041651495.1 Candidatus Omnitrophota bacterium
GCGATTCAGCTTCTGTCGCTTGTACAGGTCGGGATCGATGTCGGGGTCTTGGAAGGACAGGTGACCCATACGGATCTAAACCAGCTTTCTCTTTTGATCCAACCGGCACATCTTCAGAAAATGAACGGCAAAGAGCTCGGCTCCACGGAGCGCGACACACGCCGCGCCTCCCGCATTCGCGAATATTTTACGAAAGTTATCCTTTGACCCGGGAGGAAAAGACATGAAAAAACTTTTCTGGATTTTAAGTTTTACATTCCTAACCATGAGCCAGGTTTTTGCGGCGGACGTGAATGCTCCGTCACGTATCAGTGAAGTCACGGTCTATTCCTCGAGCGCTTTTGTGACCCGTTCGGCCCAAGTGGAATTGAAGGCCGGGGACACGCGGGTGATTTTTGCCGATATTATCCCTGAGATCGATGAAAACTCGATACGGGTCAAAGGGAAGGGAACCGCGGAGGTCAAGATCCTCGGCGCGCAGTTGAAGCGGGAGTACACTGAAGACACCCCGGTAGCGCGGGTGCGGCAATTGGAAACGGAAATTCAGGCGATCGAGGACCAGAACGCAAAATCGGAAAATGAAAAGCGGGTTCTCGGCGAAGAAAAACAATATCTGGATTCTATACGCCTTTTTGCGAACCAGAAGATTCCCGAAGACCTTGTGACCGTGATGCCGTCACCGCAGGATCTGGAGGCCACGCTCGTTTTTCTGGATACAAAATTGAAAGCAAATTTCGCGCGTGGCCAGGAAATCGATATTGCCATTCGTGAAAACCGGAAAAAGTTGGAGGCCCTGCGTCGTGAGCTTGGCGAGATTTCGGGGTCGGGCCGGAAGATCAAGCGTTCGATCATTGTGGAGATCGAAGTCGTGAAGCCCGGCATGCTGGATCTGGATTTGTCTTACATGGTGAACGGTGCTTCCTGGAATGCGGTCTATGACGCCCGTGCGGATTTTGAAAAGTCGGAGGTGGAACTGGTTTCCTACGCGGTTGTGCGCCAAAGTTCCGGCGAAAACTGGGAAGATGTAAATATGGTCCTTTCCACGGTCCAGGTGACTTCCGGCGGGAACATGCCGGATGTGAATTCCTGGTTTATCCGGCCCTATTCGCCGCCGATGCCCACACAACGGAATACGTTTATGCGTGCCAATCGGGCTGAATCTCTAAAGATGAAGGCTGGGACTTTTGGTGAAGCGGCGGATTCCGCGGTTATGCAAGCGCCCACAGCTCCCGCAATGATGGAAGCGGAAAATGCGTACGCCCAAGCGGTGGCGAAAGGGGTTTCGGTTGCCTACAAGCTTTCCCGAAAGGCTACGGTCAAGGCGGACGGCTCGGATTATAAACTTCCGATCACTTCGCAGAATCTCAAATCGAATTTTGAATATTCGGCCTATCCTCGCGCCGCGGCGATGGCGTATCTCAAAAGTCTTGTGACGAATGCCAAGGACCTGCAGCTTTTGGGCGGACGCGTGAACGTGTTTTTTGACGGAGATTTCGTCGGAACCTCCAGCTTCGAGAGCATTGCCCCGGGCCAGGAATTTGATCTTTACATGGGGGCGGATGAGAATGTAAAGGCCAAAAGGGAACTGCTGGAGAAAAAGTCCGATGACGTGTTCTTAGGGGGGATCCCGGCGCCGAACAAGAAAATGATTTATAAATATAAGCTGACAGTCGAAAACTATAAAGCCAAAGCCTGCAGGATCAACCTGTTCGATGCAATCCCGGTCTCTGAAGACGAACGTATCAAGGTGAAAGTCTCGGGGCTTAGTGTGGAACCGACGCAGAAGGATTGGAAGGATCACAAGGGGATCTGGCGTTGGGAGCTTCATCTGGAACCCGGGGCCAAGCAGGAGATCTTTTACACATGCACCGTGGAGTTTCCACGCGATATGCGTGTCGAGGGACTTGATTAAATAAACCATTCATTGTCATCATTTTAATCCGGAGGTCACCATGTTCGATCGTTTCACGGAAAGAGCCCGTAAGGTCATCATTCTTGCCAAGGAAGAAGCCAAAAGATTCAATCATGATTACATCGGGACTGAGCATATTTTGCTCGGGCTTATCAAAGAAGGGGAAAGCGTTGCGGCGGCGGTGCTCCAGAATCTCGGGCTGTCGCTCGATACGATTCGTCTGGAAGTCGAGAAGCTTGTCCAGTTCGGACCGAGCACGGTTGTTTCCGGGGACATCCCGTTTACGCCAAAGGCAAAGAAAGTGATCGAGTTGGCGATGGACGAAGCGCGCCGTCTCGGGCACAACTACATCGGGACCGAGCATTTGCTTCTGGGACTCATTAAGGAAGGCGAAGGCGTGGCGAGCCATGTGCTCATGAACGTAGGGCTTGACCTCAATAAAGTGCGCTCGGAGGTGATCAAGCTCCTGGGTTCCACGACGCCGAATGCTGAACCCGGCGCGTCGTCGCCCGGTATGGGTGGCCCCGGAAGCGGGGTCGGAGGGAAGTCCAAGACCAAAACGCCGGCGCTTGATGCATTCGGTCGTGATCTTTCACAACTTGCACGCGATGGAAAACTGGATCCGGTTGTGGGCCGTCAGGACGAGATCCAGCGCGTGATCCAGATTCTCGCGCGCCGTACGAAGAACAACCCCGTGCTTTTGGGGGAGGCGGGGGTCGGGAAGACCGCGATCGTAG
>JBAZJC010000216.1:0-2613 GCA_041651495.1 Candidatus Omnitrophota bacterium
TATGTATCAAAGCGGGGCTTTGTTCGGGTCGATGACGCTCCTTGAAAATATGATGCTGCCGCTCGAGGAATTTACGGAACTCGAGGAGTCGGCCAGGAGATCTATCGCGGCCGTGAAGTTGATGCTTGTCGGACTTCAGGGATTTGAAAGCCGCATGCCGTCTGAGATCTCCGGAGGCATGCAAAGGAGGGCCGCTATTGCCCGGGCGATGGTTCTGGATCCGAAGATCCTTTTTTTGGACGAACCCTCATCCGGTCTGGATCCCATTACATCTCTTAAAATCGACAAGCTGATCCTGAAGCTTTCGCAAGCGTTGGGAGTGACCTTTGTGGTGGTGAGCCACGAACTTGACAGCACTTTTACGATCGCCGGACGCGTCATTATGCTCGACAAAAAAACAAAAAAGATCATCGCGGAAGGGGATCCTGCTTATTTGAAGGAGCATGCTAAAGACGAGAATGTTCGTAATTTTTTCAACCGACAAGTTTCAAAAGACGAGTTCTAGTACAGGAGAAATTTTATGACTGAAAAAGCGCGGTATTTCAAGATCGGACTATTTACCCTCGGAGCTTTGGGGCTTCTGTGCGCCGGACTCATTATTTTCGGGGCGACCTCTTATTTTGATGAGCCGCCGATCCTTGCCGAAACCTATTTTTTGCAATCCGTTCAGGGGTTGGATGTCGGTGCCCCGGTGAAATTCAGCGGCGTGCAAGTCGGGAAAGTCAAAAATATCCGGTTCATCAAAGATGAGTACAAGGATGAAAAATCTTTAAAGGACTTAGCGGATCATTACAAGAAGGTGATCGTAGTCTTCGAATTGGAGACAAAATATTTTTTAGGATTTAAAAATAAAAATCGTAAAGGCATGCAGGACGCGGTGAATTACCTGGTCGAGAAACATATCTTGCGTGTCAAAATGGTGGGCATCGGGATCACGGGACTGGTTTATCTTGAATTGGGGTTCCAAGACCCCGCCGAAGCGCCTCCGCTGGACGAAATGAATTGGAAACCCACTTATCTCTATATTCCTTCCTCTCCGAGCATGACCACCCGTTTCAGGGATTCGGTGGAGAAATTTTTAAATAAACTTGATAGCGATATCTATCCGCTTTTGACCCGTCTGGAGCAGGCGTCCGTCGGTTTTCCGGCCGTGGTGACGAAACTCGACGGAATTTTGTCCCATGGGGAGGTGATCTCCAAAAATATCGAAGACATTACGTCAACCGGCAAGAAATATCCCTCGCAAATGATCTTCGGTGAAGCACCCCCTAAATCGAGGTATGACCGATGAATATTTTAAAACCATCCAAAAGTTCGGTCCTTTTATTTTCCTTGGTAGTCTGGGGTGTGTTATTGCCCGGGTGTATGCATCTTCAGAAAAGTTTTCCAGACATTAAAACCTATTGTCTGGATGCCGGATCGGGTGAACATGCTGTTTATGCGGGACCGGTCATTTCCGTTCGGCTGAATCCCGTTTCAGCGGTTTCTCAGTTTGCAGACAGGTATTTGACTTACCGTACCGATGAGATCCGTTATGAGTCTGATTTCTACAATCAACTCATGGCTTCTCCGGCTGTGATGATCAAAGATCAGGCGCAGGTGTGGCTGAAGGGATCTCCCGCCATTGAATTTGTTTTGCCGACGGATGTTGCGACCAATCCGTATTATCTGATTGACGGAAAAGTGCTCGAATTCTATGGAGACTACCGGAAGACCGATCAACCCAAGGCAGTTTTAAAAACGGAATGGACCGTCAGTAAGTCCGACGCCGAAGGAATGAAGGTGCTTTTTCAGAAAGTTTATCCGGAAGCCATTTCTATTTGTGGGATGTCGCCGCGGTTTTTAGTGGAGGGATGGAACCGGGCTTTGGCCAAAGTCCTGTCTGAGTTTGAAGGGGATATAAGAACCCTGGCGGGGAAGTCTAAAAACAAATAGGTTTGTAAGCGGATGCTGTGAAGGCCACCCGATGAGCGACAAACGCGATACCCCTCCCAAACAGACTGATGCGAAATCTCACTCCTAGTAGGGTATACACCCCATAGAGTCTGCATTGCTTCCAGTCTATCCTAGGCTATGAAAAACAAAGAATCCGTCGAAGTGAGAAGTCCCTTGTGGAGTGAAGACAGAAGTGGGCAGTACAAAGTTGGGATGTTAGGAGCGTTTAGCCGTGCGCTAAAACTTCAGATGTTAATGGATGAAAACTTGTATCTGGAGCAACGGTTGGTGGCCATGGTGTTGAACAACCGGGCACTGCAGTCCATGCGTTCAAGAAAGCCTAGCTTCAAATTTTAAAGGGTTCCGAGTCAAACGAACTAAATCGGAGGAATTTCAATCGGGGAATTATCGAATATAGAGATTTTCTTTTAACGAAGGAACTTAATGAAGGATGTGAAACGTGGAAAAAATAATGGGACTCAAAAATCATTGGCTTTTGATGGCCATGGTGTGCCTTATCAGTTTGGGCGCGGTATCGACCGTGGGTTGTGCTGGAAAGACAAAAACTTCAACAGTGACGATGCAGACTACGACCGGAACGCCGGGCGGCGGTAGTACGAGTTCTGTGACGACTCAAAAAGAGGTGGAAACCAGTGCGCACCCTCGCGGTGTGATTGG
>JBAZJC010000217.1:0-2579 GCA_041651495.1 Candidatus Omnitrophota bacterium
TCCAATAATCGCGGCACTCCGCTCGGGCGTGACGCCCATCGCTTCGACTTCAGTTTCAGTGGCGTGAAAACAGCCGTACTTTACCAGTTCCAGGACCCGAAAACCGGGAAGCCGAACCCTGCGGCGTCCTCCAAGAAAGATATGGCCGCGAGTTTTCAGCACGCGGTGATCGGATGGCTGGTGGAAAAGGCGCTCGACGCGGCGGAATTCAAAAAAGTGTCCGATATCGTGGTCGGCGGAGGCGTGAGCGCGAATTCTTATCTGCGAGAGAAACTCACTCGCGACGCCAAGACCTTGGGGATCAAGGTCTGGTTCCCGCCACTCGCATTAAGTACAGACAACGCGGCCATGATTGCTAGGCGGGGCTTTGAACTTCATAAAAACGGAATTCGGTCGTCACTTAATATGACAGGTGATCCTGCGTTATTAATACGCGCGGGGAAAAGGTAACGGGAAACGGCGAACGATAAGAGTTCGCGTTCCCCGTTACCCGAATCATCAGGGAGGCATTATGTTTAGTTTGACACCTCATGATATTGAAAGTTTTATACGGCTTCTGGCTGCCACGGGGCTCGGAGCTCTTATCGGGTTGGAGAGGGAATACAACGACAAAGAAGCCGGCTTCAAGACGTACACGCTTGTTTGTCTGGGATCATCGCTCATGATGATCATTTCCGCGGATATTTTTTTGATCTATAAGGGACTTGCGATCGTCGATCCTTCGCGTATCGCGGCGCAGGTGGTAACGGGGATCGGTTTTTTAGGGGCGGGGGCGATCATTCGCGATCAACAGGGCGTCCGGGGGCTGACGACCGCGGCGGGGATCTGGGCTGTTTGCGGTATTGGCCTTGCTTGTGGCCTCGGACTTTTTAAGCCGGCAATCGTAACAACGCTGCTTGTTCTTACGGTGCTCGTTCTATTTCAAAAACTCGAACGGGATGTTATTCCTAAGAAAAAAAATCCCGCATCTTAACGGAACGGTATTTCCAGGATTGACACCCCGAGAGCAAAAAGCTAGAATCCGCCTCCTATGACATCCGCCAACAAGCTCAGAATCGCATTACCCAAGGGCAGTCTTGAAGAAGCGACCTATCATCTCTTCAAACGGGCCGGCTTCAAGACCAACGTCAATCCCCGTTCCTATATTGTCTCTATTGATGATCCCGAGATCGAGGTCGTCCTGTTCCGCCCTCAGGAAATGTCCCGGTATGTTGAAGACGGGGTCGTAGATTGCGGCCTGACCGGGCATGACTGGATCGTGGAAAATGAATCCGATGTCGTGGAGCTCTGCGAGCTTCAATATTCCAAGCGCACTTCCAATCCCGTTCGCTGGGTCCTGGCGGTGCACGAGACCTCATCTTTTAAAAGCGTCAAGGATTTGGAAGGGAAGATTATCGCGACCGAGCTTGTGGAGGTGACGAAACGTTATTTTAAAAAGAACAAAGTGAACGTAAAGGAAGTGGAATTCTCGTGGGGTGCCACGGAAGCCAAACCGCCCCGTCTCGCGGATGCCATCGTGGAGGCGACTGAGACCGGATCCAGTCTTCGCGCGAACAAACTCAAGATCATTGATACTGTGATCGTTTCCATTCCGAAGTTCATCGCGAACAAACAAAGCGTGAAGAATCCCTGGAAGAAGCATAAGATAGACAATCTGATCATGCTCCTTGAGGGAGCGATGCGCGCTCAGGAAAAAGTCGGTCTCAAGATGAACGTTGAGAAGAAGAATCTTCAGAGGATCCTAAGCCTTCTTCCGGCCATGAAAAAGCCGACCATTGCAAACCTCACGGACAAGAACTGGCTGGATGTTGAGACCATTATCGATGAGTCCGTGGTCCGGGAGTTGATCCCGGCGCTCAAGAAAGCCGGCGCGTCGGGTATTATCGAATATCCGCTCAACAAAGTTATTCCCTAACCCCATCATCACCTAAAGGAGTTCCATTCATGCCTTGGGCTCGTAAACAGCGCAAGAAGAAGATGAACAAGCATAAGCGGAAGAAGAAGCTTCGTAAGCACCGTCACAAGAAAAAAGACTGGTCGTAGCAAAGTGTCGCCCGGAAGGGCGATGCTTTGCGTGAAGCGGGGAGCGGTCAGCGGGAAACGCGTCGTCTTGCGTTCCCCGTTACCCGTTCCCCGCTTTTTTATTTAAAATGATTCTCACCATTCATCCGTAGACGGGGCATGAAAAAAATCATCCTTAAGAGTCCTGCGAAGCTGAATCTCCACCTCCGTATTCTCGGAAAGCGGTCGGACGGATATCATGAGCTATTGACACTTTTCCATCGCATCTCGCTCGCGGACACGATCATCATTCGCAAAAACTCCGGGAGCTTTAAGCTCACCACGAATATTCCATCTCTTGAGACCGGAGAAGGCAATCTCATCACCAAGGCCTACCGGGCGCTTCAAAAGAAATTCCCCAAGCTTGGTGGGGTCTCCGTGCGGTTAACTAAGCGTATTCCCCTGGGAGCCGGGCTTGGGGGCGGCTCCAGTAACGCGGCATTTTTCCTGCTCGGTATGAAAAAACTCTTCGGGCTCAAGATTTCTTCCAAGGAGCTTTTTGCTATGGGGAAAAAACT
>JBAZJC010000218.1:0-2558 GCA_041651495.1 Candidatus Omnitrophota bacterium
ACCGCGCCGTAAAACATATCGAGATCATGTACGAATATTTTAGTGGTTTTTGCCCTAAAATCCTCCGCCTCTTTCCCCAAAGAAACTCTCCCGGTAAATGTTTTGCTTTCCATCTGAAATTCTTCTCCAAGTTTTTCATACTCCTCTTCATCCAATGTAATCATCCATTTTTCCTTTCTAATAGTTTATAAGTCCAAGCCCGCCGAATAACCAAGGAACGGCGCTTACATCCGGCGGACTTTGCCGGGGAGGGTCACTGAACTCCGGCCGTTCCCATCTGTTTTCTAAAATGAATTCTGAAAAGCACCGCTGTTAAATTGAGCAAAAACGTCAACGCAATAAGAACAAGCGTCGTCCCATATTGAATAGGCAACGTTTTAATCGCGTCCAGAGACTGAGTTGCCATGATGAAAATATGATATGAAAGCTCCATGAATTGGTCGAACGGATTCACAATCGGGATCATGCCGAAAAGATTCACGACCGGAAGACGCGGCAAGAAGTAGGCGCACCCCGTAAAAAGGATCGGCGCTGTTTCCCCGGCCCCGCGGCTAATCGAGAGGATCGCACCCGTTAAAATACCTCCCCGGGCCTGGGGTAGGACCACACGCCAGATCGTCTGCCACTTTGTGGCTCCGAGCGCAAGTGAGGCCGACCGCTGACTTTGGGGGACGGCATTTAAAGCTTCTTCGGTCGAAACAATGATCACCGGAAGAACAAGGACCGCAAGCGTCGCGGCTGCCCACAACATGCAAGGCTGGCCGAACAAAAGTCCTGTTTGAAGCACTTTGTCCAGATTGCGGCCGATGAATAAAATAAAAAAGCCTACTCCAAAAAGTCCGAACACGATCGAGGGCACACCCGCAAGGTTGTTGACGGCCGCACGCGTGACTCTGAAAAAAAGTCCTGGTCCGGCGAATTCTACAAGATAGATCGCAGCTGCGACTCCAAGCGGTAATGCCATAAGGATCATAAGTAATGTGATAGCCAGTGTTCCAAAAATGCACGGGAATATCCCCCCATGCGTCATGCCGTCAAGCGGCGACTGGGTCAGGAATTGCCAGGTGATCGTTCCCGCACCTTTTCGAATGATCATGAACAGTACGAAAGAAAGCGCGCCGATCGGGATAAGGGCAAAAACACGCACAAGAATATCCAAAAAAATGTCTTCAAGGCGTGCTTGCGGCTTAATCAACTGGGATATCCTTAAGGGGATCGCTTGGGCCATGAGCTACATCCTCAATTTTTGACGCATTCTGGTAAGAACGATTTCTGAAAAAAGATTCAAGACAAAGGTGAATGTAAAAAGGACCGCCCCCACGAGGAAAAGGGCGTAGTAGTGTTCGCTTCCTTGGGCCACGGAGCCAAGCTCCGCCGCGATATTGGCGGTCATTGTCCGGACGCTCGAAAAGACATTTCCGGTCACGAGCGCCGCGTTTCCGGTAGCCATCAGCACGATCATCGTTTCTCCAAGAGCACGACCAAAACCCAGGATAACACCTGCTGAAATCCCGGAAACCGCCGCGGGCAATACTGTTCCCCAAATAGTCTGCCATTTTGTCGCGCCCAAGGCGCATGACGCATCGCGTAATTCTTTGGGGACGGCCCGCATGGCATCTTCTGCGATCGTGATCATGATCGGAAGCACGGCCAGCGAAACGCCGACGGCGCCGACAAACGCGTTTAAACGGAATTTCGTGTTAAAAAGATCCTGAAAAAACGTGGCGATCACCGCGAGCATCACAAATCCGGTGACTACGGAAGGGATCCCGGCCAGAAGTTCAAGCGTCGGCTTTAACCCCTCCCGAATTTTTGGAGAAGCGATCTCTGCGAGGTAAATGGCGCAACCGATGCCAAGGATGGCCGAGATGACTGTTGCGGGGAAGGCCACGAGGAAACTCCCACAGAACAACGGAATCAGCGAATATTTTGGGACCTCGGAAACCGATTGCCACATCATTTTGAAGACCGTTTTTCCTTCCCATGGATCGAAGACCCATTTCCCGATCAAATCCATGGGCGTTCCGGTCCGGAAAAACTGAACAGCTTCCTTGAACAGGAAAACAAAAATGAAGCTGATGATAAGGATGGATGAAACTCCCGCGAGAAACAGCAGCTTTTCGATCATCCATTCCGAAGGATTCCCTGTTTTTTGCGTTAAAGAATGGTCCATGGTCTTTTCAGCACTTTCACGTTAAAACAAATCTTCCAGCAGACCCGACTCCTATGGCGCAATCTGCAAGAGGGTCACATGATGTGACATCGCGAGAGGCCCGATCACTCTGGGTCGGGCAGGTTTCGCTGTTTGAGCGAGCTTTTCCCGTGATGTCACTCAAAAATTACTTCTGTTTCAACGGAATATACCCGACCTCTTCGACGATCTTCTGACCCTCAGGACTTAGGATCCAGTCGAGAAAGAACTTGATATCACCGCTCGGTTTGAAACCGGTGTACATATACAAATACCGCCATATCGGATACGTCCCGTTCCAGGCCGCTTCATAATCCAGAGCCCCGTCTGCCTTGACCGGATTCACGGCTGGGGATTTATCATCCTT
>JBAZJC010000219.1:0-2554 GCA_041651495.1 Candidatus Omnitrophota bacterium
ATGGCAGTGGTAAATATAAACCAAAGTATAACACGAAATGGATGACTTATGGAATCAACGCAAAATTGAGTCTTGATAGAAGATTGCAGACGCCAAAATTCATTGATTTAGATAATTATGTTAAATCTCCGCAGAATATTTTAGTTTTTGCCGACAGCGCTCAAGTAAATACGTTTCAGAAGCCTGCGAGTTCATCCAATCCTATGATAGAGGAATGGCACTATATCGAACCCGGTAAATCTTTTGTTCATTTCAGGCATAACCAGAAGGCCAATGTCCTTTTTGGCGATGGACGCGTTTCAAGTATAAAAGCTGATGATGACAGTTTTGGCAAATGGCCGGAATTTTGCGTTGGTAAATTAGGCGAAGAAATAAGATTCTAAAATTTCTTTATTTTTTCATACCAGCTTTTATAATTATCTGTGTGAAGAGAATTTTAAAATCAGCCGGCGGTTTTTTAAGAGATATACAGCAGCTTTTCTGGCAGAATTACTGCCGATGCTGTAATAAAGACATCTCCGAAGACGATAAACACTTCTGCTCCGATTGCTGGCAGCAGATAAGTTTTTGCTTTGTCGATAGTTTCTGCCGGCGATGCGGCAGGGAAATCAGTCCATTCGGACAGTTGCCGCAGGGCTGCGCAATGTGCCTTAATGAAAATTTTCACTTCGATTCGATTGCCTGCGCGGGAATTTACAAGCCGCCTTTGAGCAATATGATTGTCAAATTCAAACTCAATGACCGGACACATCTTTTGCCGGTACTGGCGGATTTCGCAAAAAACGCCATATATAGAGCCGATTTCTTTCAGTCCGTAGATTACATCGTTCCTGTGCCGCAGCACTGGCGGAGAAGATTTCAGAGGGGCTTTAATCAGTCCGCACTGATTGCAAAAAAATTAAAGCTCGATAATGCGAGATTTAATACCGATATTGTCAAAATCCGTCATACCAAAGACCAGGTCGGCCTTACGTTCGCGGCGAGGAAGAGAAATCTGCGGGATGCCTTTGCCGTTAGGAAGGGGCATAGTTTCAAAGGCAAAAATGTTTGTCTGGTCGATGATGTCAAAACGACCGGCGCAACGCTCGATGAATGCGCAAAGGTTTTAAAGGATGCCGGCGCTAAAAAAGTCTTCGCGTTTGTACTGGCGGTCGCCGGACAAAAAGAATAATATGTTTAATCGTTTATAAAGCCGGCTGTAAATAGCTGAATTAAAACAAGTTAAAGCAAGGGGGCGCAGCGAAGGGGTTTTTATGGGTTCTTTATGGCATAAATACTTAATTTATCGGTATTTATAGCCGATATAAGAATAAAGACAGTGTAGGTCTGTCTCTATAGGAAAGATGATTAGTAAACATATAAAAATTCTGTTTGTTTTAGCCGCAGCTTCGATAGCGACTGTCGGTTTCGCACAGGAGCAGAACCAGTTGTTTTCGACGCAGTCGGCAAGGACTTTTTACAATACCGGTTATGAGTTATACAGCGGCCGAGACGCCGGTTTTGCAAGGGCCCGGCAGGCTACGATTTTTTACAATGTCGCTATTAATCTCGACAGCAGGGCCAATTATGTTTTGCCCGACATTATCGAAATCGCCTGGAAGTATCCGGAAGAAAACTTCTCGGATGTCGTAGAACTTGCACTGAAAGAATATGTGGACCGCTACAGCGACCTTGAGATTACGTCAAAGGCGGTTCAGTATCTTCTCGAAAAACTCAGCAGCAGAGAAGAGCGCGAAAAGCTTTTGACGAAACTGCTGTATCAATATCAGGAGAAAAATCAATCTTTCGCATCGGACATCGCGGCACAAATGGGATTTTTAAAGGCTGAGACTGCCAATATTGAAGAATCCCAGCAGTATCTTATGCAGGCCTATTCCAATAATAAATATAATCGGCTCGCATTTGACAAACTTGCTGAAATTGTCGAAGCCGGCGGTGATGAATTGCCGATTCCGGTTTATCTTACACACTTTCGTTATATGGTAACGGTTAATCCGCTCGATTTCGAGTCGGCTTTCGAATTTGCCGGACTTGCTGATATTCTCGGCCTTTATAAACCCGCCGCGGCAGGCTATCAGTATTGCGTTCAGCTTTATAAATATTTGAATCCCGGCAAACCGCTGCCTGCCGGGCTTTACCGTCCGTGGATGCTGAGCTGCCATAACGCACAGCAGGTCAGTTTGTGCCAGCAGATTATGGAGGAAGTCCGAGGCTACGGCGTTTTCGATGTTATGGTCGAAGCGATAGCGGCCGCTTCGGCGAAACAATCCGGCGACGAAGAAAGCAGCCGAGCTATTATCGGCAGTATTAAAAGACGTGCCGGCAGAGTCCTTGCAGGCGAAGTCGATGCCCCTGCCGGAGATCTCGAGGACCTGACGTGGTTTATCGTATTTGCCGTCGATGCAAACGAAGTAAATCCTGAAGATGCGCTTCTGTTGGCAACGAAGGCCTATGGCGCCGATAGTAATTCGCTCGGGGCAAGTTCATTTTTTGCTTACGCACTTGCCGAAAGTAATCAAATTGAGCTTGCCAGACCGATAATTGATAAAATCGG
>JBAZJC010000220.1:0-2551 GCA_041651495.1 Candidatus Omnitrophota bacterium
ATCAGCTACTGGCGTTCTTCTTCCGTCTCCACCGTCTTGGGCGTGAACTGCGCGACGTCGGCGACGAACGAGACTGCGGCCGGGACCACGTATTGCGGAGCGGCGTCGAGCACGAGCCGTGCCTCGGCTCCGAGCGCGACCCGCCCGGCCTGTTCCGTCGGCAGGAAGAAGGTCATGTAGACATCGGTGAGATCGACCATGTTCAGCACCACGCCGCCGGGAGAGAGCACTTCACCGGGTTGGGCGACGCGGTACTGAACGCGGCCGTCGCGCGGCGACTTCAGCACGCTGTCGTCGATATCGGCCTGAATGCGCTGAATAGTGGCCCGCACTGCTTCCACCGAAGCCTCCGCAGCAATGACATCCGACTTGGCCTGCCCTATGGCGGCTTGCGCGGCCGCCGCCTGCGCCTCCGCGGCGCCGACCGCAGCCTTCGCCGCCTGAAAGGCGGCGCGGTCGTCGTCCAGCTTCGCGACGGGGACGGCGCCTCTCGGGGCGAGTTCCTCCGAGCGCGCGACCCGCCTTTGTGCGGCGTCGAGTTCGGCCTTCCTCTGGGCTATGAGCGCCTCGGCGGCCTGTTTCTCGGCTTCGCGCTGGATCACCCGGCTTTGCGCGGTCTCGATGCCGATGAGCGCTCGTCGCAGCTGCGCCTCGGCTTCCCGGAGCTGCGCCTCCAGGACGGCCGTGTCCATTTTCGCCAAGACCTGGCTGGCGCGGACGAAGTCGCCCTCGTTGACCAGGATCTCCCGGACCCGGCCCGCGGTCTTGGCCGCGATATCGATCTCGACCGCTTCAATGCGGCCGTTGCCACTGGCGAAGCCGTCGGGAAGACCCTTTTTCTGCAAGGATTGCCAAGCAAAAAGTGCGACCCCGATAACGACCACCCCTATGGCGATGGCTATCAACCGGCCTTTATTGAACTTCGGCATTTTTTGACCTCCGCTTTGCTCCGTTTACAGAGAACAGACAGCCATTCCGGAACAGATTCCAGTGAGCCGGAATATCGCCCAAAAACGGTTGCCCGGAATCCTTGTATTCTGGATAAGAAACCAGATCATCACTAAGCCTCCCCGATAATCTGTTCCATAAGTCCTTCGGTCTCCTGCTCCATGGCGTAGATATCGGCCTTGATCTCATCGAGGGTGCGCATGGGCGCGGGCCGGTAAAAGTGGCGGGTGAAGGAGATTTCGTAGCCACCAGCTTTTTGCCCGGGTCGATCCAGGCATCCGGGGTGAAGGGCTGCACCTCGCGCCGGAAGAAGGCCCCAATTCCATCACAATCAGGGCCGCCTTCTTCCAGGAGCGGCACCTGCTCGCTGTCACGCAGGGCGGTGTCCGACTCGTATTTGACCACGCAGGTCCTGCCGCCCACCTCGGCTTCGAACAGGCCGTGGATGGGATCAGGCGTGGCCTTGCCGGGTTTGTGAACTTTTTTCAGCAACGGCGCGGCGTCCTCACTGGTGTCGCAGAGTTCGCTTTGCCGCACCTTCTGAGCGCAATTGGCGAAGGAGAATCCCGCGTTTGCAGGAGAAGGTTTTGGAGCCTCTTCGACGGCCACAGGAACCGGCCCAGCGCCGCTCGGTATTTCAGCGGAATCCCGAAGCGCGAAGGTCTGAAGGCCTACCTTTACAAAAGGTGAGTTGTCTCCGTTGTTCTTGATGTCGGAGTAGAGCCGGGCGCTGACGGTGGCGTCTGGGGTCTTCCCTTCGGACTGCCAAAGACCGGCAGCCATGATCTGCTCGGCGATATCCTTGGCGTGCAGCGCCGTTCCGGCCTGCTGCAAAACCTGAATGGCGGCCGTTTTAACGTCCATGGCTCGCCCCCGTTGCGGATTGTTCTGCCTGTTGCTGATAGGTCACGCCAAAGATGGTGTCGCCCAGCCATTTCTTGAACGACGGGTTGTCGCTGAACTGCTTGAACAGCTCGGTGTGGTCGGACAAGAGGTCGATCATAACCCGTTGCAGCGCGGCGTCGTGCTCGATCCGGGCGGTTTTTTTATCGTTGTTCTTCATAGCGTTCTGGTAGGCGGCGTCCGCTGCGACCTTGGCCGGGATCTCCTCGGCGATGACCTTGCGGATCTTGTCGCCGTCCTTCCAATCGATGTTGCCGAACTGGTCGTTGAACGCCTTGATGATATTGCTCAGTTGGTCCAGCTCCGGTTCCGGTTTGCGGCCACCGCCGCTGGTCGGCACCGGTCCGATTTCGGCATCCTGATCCGGAAGGCCGATCTTCAGGCTGGCTTTCACCTCGACACGGTAGCTGTCCATGTCGATGGCCTCCAGGATGCCCCGAGAGAGATCCTCTTCCTTGGGCGCGGGGAGTTTCGGGATCAGGAAATTCAGAAAGATCGACAGCTTTTCCCAGTCGGCATTCGAGTACGCCAGAATCGAGGACAGAAAACCGTAGGTGCGGACGAAGGCCTTGGCCTTGCCTTTGAAGTCCACCTGGCCGTCCTCATCAAGATCGGCGTTGTAGGTGGCCACGCAGGCGTCCAGGATCGGGTCAAGCTTGTCACGGTCTGCGCCATTCAGATAGAGCCCCACCAGATCGTC
>JBAZJC010000221.1:0-2537 GCA_041651495.1 Candidatus Omnitrophota bacterium
CATGTCCTGAAATATGCTTGATGCTGCAATAATCAGTTGAACCCATGGCAGTCTCTTCTTGCTGTCGCCCTTTGGCCATTCCCTGGAGCAAATGAGTCAAACGATCGCATCGAGCATGATTACGGAGCCAGGTTTGATAGAATATGGCATTAGGAGCGAAGCATTGCGCATCAATCCGGCCTGCATTAAAAGTATCGGTAAGACCTATCGTGCTGAACCGCGCCGTGTAGCCCACCGGCTTCCGGAAATTCAGCTTGTCCAGGCCAAGCTCGGATTCGAGAAGGTGTTGAGCAGCAGCGTAGAGCTTTTCGCTATTACGTATTGCGCTAAAGGCTTCGTTAAGAGCATTGGCAACCTTTTGCTGTTCTTTTATGTCTGCAATGGGAATAAGAATTCTTTTAACTTCAGCAGCACTAACATTCGCTTGATTGATTGAACGCATTGCACGTCGCTTGATCTGACCAATTCCAAACTGTGTGTTCAAATAGACTGTAAGAAATTCTGGCAGAATAAGATCTGGATATGGTACGAGCCGAATAAGGTATGATGCGAACGTGCGATCAGTTTGATCTTTAACAATTCCAGTGCGACCTACAAACTCGAATGAATTTGTTCTGTTGAAGAGAATATCATTCTGATTTAGTCTGTACTGTTCAAAAATAAATCTAGAGATTTCAGCATACTTCTCAGGCCTCAGGGCTAAGCAATTTTCAATCTCATTCATACGAAAAATGGGATAGCCATTTCCTTCGGCATTCATTGAAATGGATATACCATATTCGCATTTTTTGAGGATACGCCCAATAGGCAGCCAAGTTGACAACTTGGCAGGTTTAAAAACATATTGAGGGTCAAAAAATTCTGCGGAAAAACGGTTGTTGTAGATCGCTTCGCTTAACATAACTTGATTGGTGGCTGCCATCACCCCACCTCCCAGAAATCAAACCCCTGATCCTGGGCAAACCGCACAAACGCCTCAGCCACGTATAGCTTGTCATCCGGTATCGTGGCCGCATCGGCCAGGTCATCGGCCGTCAGTTCGTAGTTGACCAGGTCCTGGTCCACCACGAATTGGCCTTCCCGGGAATGGCCGTCTGGAAACTCTACGAGACTGCCATCTTTATCCACGCGGTATTCGTAATCGCCGGAATTGTTCTTGCCGCCGCGCTCGCTTACGGCCATGAAAATGCGGTAATCGAGACGTTTGGCCGCCTCGGCGGCTATCCAGCGATCTTTCAGACTACCGATCAGATCGGGATCTTCCAGAATCAGTGTCAATTTGCCCTTGTTACTGAGCAGCTTGACGGCGGTTTCCGCCTCTGGGATGGCCTTTTCCAGGTATTTGATCTCGGTCCTGCAGGTCCGCTGCTTTAGCTTTTGCTTGTCCATGAGCCGCTTGAGGGCCACTTTGTGGTCCACCTTGATGGTTTTCAGGTGGGTCTGCAGGTCGCGCCTGGCACCATCCCATTGTCGGGTTATCGCCTCGATCTCCATCTGGTGCTGCTGCCGGAGAGCCTCGACGTCGCTCGCCAGGTCCGTCAATTTTTGTTTTTCCCGTAGCAATTTCGCCTTGAGGGCATCCCGTTTTCCCTCAGCCTCATTGATCAGTTCCTCCTGGGCGGGGTTGCCTTCCGCCGCCATCAACCGCTTGGGTTCTTCAAACTCGTAGTCGCCGTCGGCCGGATCTGTTTCCGTTTCGGCCGGCTCCGTTTCCGGCTCGGCAAAGGACTCCACCATGAGGTTCGCAACCTCTTCGGGTATCTTCTCATCCGGAACGTCGACCAGATAGCGGTGTTTTGCGATCAGGTCCTTGATCTGCTGTTCGTAATCCGGGCAGGCTGCGGCCACTTCCTGCTTGACGTTCTCGATCCGGGCCAGGGCTTCGGCCGTGTATTTCTGCAAAAAGAGCACCGAGGTTTTGGTGCCGGTGTGGGGTTTGAAGGTGTTGGGGTGCAGCCCCACCACGGCCAGCAGGCGCGCCTTTTTGAGAATCCACTCGCGGATAAAGGCCAGGGAGGAGTTGTTGAACTTGCCCTGAGGCAGCACGATGGCGGCCCGGCCGCCGGGCTTGAGCATCTTGAGCACCCGCTCGATGAACAGCACATCGCGTTCTTCCTTGGGGGCCTTATCCTTGGCGCGCTTGAGGGCCGGTTTGGCCAGCTCATAGTGCGCCAGCATTTTCCGATCTTTCATCTCGCCGGCAAAGGGCGGATTGGTGAGGATGACATCGAATTGCAGATTTTCAAAATACGTCCAAGCGTGGTCTTCATCCCTGAGGGTTTCATTGCCAGGGATTTTCTTGGCGGTCAGTTTGGTCTGCCGCAACCCTTGCATCAGGGCCTGACCCGAGGCGGTTTCATACCAGGTCTTGGGGTCGAGGCTGCTGACATCCGGACCGAAAATGTTGGTGTGACCATCGCCCGCTATGAGCATGAGGGCACGGGTTTCAAAGTCGATCCCCCAAAGATATTTGGATGCGTACTTGAACTTGCGCCATTCACGGGCATCTTGATCCCGAGCCGGGTAGCACGACTCCA
>JBAZJC010000222.1:0-2513 GCA_041651495.1 Candidatus Omnitrophota bacterium
CTGCATCTACCCGGCAGACAATGAAGGTAAGCAGACGGGAGAATTCTTTTGTTACGAACGGTTGGGCAAGCTTAACAACGGTCTGCATGTTCTCAAGGTCAGCAACAGCGGTGGTGGCTCTGGGACCTTTATGGATCTGTTCTTTGTGAGGTTTGATAAGGGGAATGGCTATACCCGCGACGGTGAAAAGTATGACCAGCTGTTGATGTCTATTGTCCGTCAATATCCCCTCGGCGACAGGGATGATGGGGAGATCAAGGTTCTTGGCGATCATGTTGTGGTGGGCAGATCAAGGTATCGTGGTGAAGATGTTACCCTCACGGTTTAGTTGGATATTAGTCATCTTATTACTGCCCATTTCCAACATTTCCTGCGGGGAAATCCCTCCGCCCGCTACCGACGGCTATAGCGTCGATCTCGATGGTGATGGCAGTAAGGAATACATCTGTGGTTTCCAAGTCTATAAACAGGACATTCCAACGGGTATTATGCGGGTCAGCTCCGCAGACAAGAAAATTATTGCCGAGGTTGAGCTGGGAGATCACTACGAGAGTCTTGATTTTATAAGCCTCAACAAGGATAAAACAAAACAGATCTTTGCTTTGAGCATGTCTGGCGCTCACCACTCCAATCTCGCCGTTTATAGTTTGAAGGACCGCCAGCTGGTAGAGTTGTTCGCTAAGGGCAGTGCGGCAGGCGTTGAATACAAGGAAGCCATTGGGAATAACCCGCCTGAGATCCATGTCGGTCGAGCCAACTGGGACGACCCAGAGTGGTGCTATGCCACCGGCAAACGACTTTGGGAAGTCCATGTCTGGGATGGACAAAAATTCGAATACAGCTCAAGCAAGAGCACCTCTCCTCTTAAATCTGAGCACGATGAGACGTCTGCCTATGGCCAACAGTACCTAAAGTTTGTCGCGCAAGGTCCGAAAACGCCCCGGCAAACGTAGCCTCATAATGTGAGCTTATAAAAAAGATGTTGACTTTCTTCGTCCATTCAGTAAAATGCTGAACACTATGCACAGGCAATCAACGAAACTTAGTCAGGAAGTAAAGAGAATGCGAGCGGAGAAAGATTTTTCTTTGCGCAAGTTTGCAAAGAAAGTCGGTATGAGCGCTTCATATCTCTCAATGTGGGAAACAGGAGATATTGATAAAGATCCGTCAAAGGAGAAGATTTCAAAAATGGAAGATGTCCTCGATCTTCCGCGGGGTGAACTTATGGCATTTTCAAATACTGGGCTTAACGAGTTAGCGCACACATTGTTTTTGCGTAACAATGAAAACGCTAAGAAAGTCCGGCTCTTTTTTGAGAAAGGCAGCGAAAAGTCATTACCAGAGAATGTCTGGGCTAGTTTTATTAGTAAGTTCTGAAGGAAATTTTTTTGCCCAGTAGTGTTCGGTGAAACACTGAACATTGAAACGTTGGGTTGCCGTTGGGATAAACGTTGGAACAAACAAGGAGGAAAACATCATGAGAAAAGAAATATCCAAAACTAACGAAACGAACATCTTGGCGATCAAAAAGCATTGTAAAAAATGCAATGCAAAATGGGGTTCATGTCCAGATCACACATGTATTATATTCCCGCACCGGCGTAAGTTTTATGCGTTCAAGGCGAAGAGAGGCGGGAAATGATTGACCATGATCTTTTGGCTTCCGCCAAGTCGGGGAAGAAGAGAAGAGGGCAAAAGCAGCTGATAGCCTATCTCTCAGGGAAAACGCTGACCCGCCAGGAATCGATTTTGGCTCGCTGCTATGACTGCGATTGCATGGGTGATTCTGGGCAATGCACACTTCGTTCCTGCGCTCTCCATCCTTATTCTCCTTACGGGGGGAGGAGTAAGAAGCTTGGGAGGCTATCTGGACCCTCGTTGGAAGAGATAAATTCCCATGCGCATGCTGGAGGGGCTATGGGAACGAAAGAAACGATTTTAAACGAGGATTTAGACGCTGAGTATGACAAAAAGCATAACTGACAACGGAGGAATTCCATGGGCTTTTATTTCTTTAATACCTTGAGAGGAATGAATTTTGACCAGAAAAATCAGCAAATAGCGACCAAGCCCCGAATGAACAACGATTTGCAAGTCGAGATGCTGAAAATAGACGACAAAGAACGATCGTTAAAAAGGCAGGCAATCTGCCGAGCTGTCTTGTACCCCAAAAGGAAGGAGCAATAACATCACCGCCTTTATTGATGCAGCTTATTGTAGGACCTCGACTGAAATCCAGAGGGATAAGGGGCATTCTGTGCCACGACAGAAGGAGCTTCTGGCAGAAGATGCCAGAAAGAAGGGGGGCGGCATCCTGACCTTCTATGTTGATGATGGACACAGCTCTGCGGATCTAGAGCGCCCGGAGCTTGTCAGATTACGGAGAGATATTGAGGACGGGAAAGTAAGATCACTCCGTGTTTATTCTTACGACCGTCTCTTCCGGTCATTGATGGACCTCTTGTCTTTTATAAAGTTTGTCCAGAAATATAAGGTAGAGTTCATTTCGCTGA
>JBAZJC010000223.1:0-2506 GCA_041651495.1 Candidatus Omnitrophota bacterium
GTTCCAGCTTCTGCGCCAGCAGGTCGGAAACCTCGCTGAAATCCTCGGCCGCACACTCCTGCCGGTGGTCACGCCGATCATCCAGGGGATATCGAAGGCCGTCCTGTTTTTCCAGAAGCTCGCACGTTCGATGCCGGGGTTGACCAGGGTCCTCCTGACCTTGTCCATGGCGCTGGGTGCCGTGCTGGTAGTCGTCGGAGGAGTGATCGCCGCGGCCGGGACCATCGGCCTGATGCTCCCCGCCGTCAAGGCGGGGCTTGCCGCCATGGGCGCGGCAATCGCCGGTGTGGGAAGCGCGTTCGCTACATACTTCCTTCCGGTGGTCGCGATCATCGGCGGTGTGGTACTCGCCGTCTATCTCCTCAAACGGGCTTGGGAGACCAACTTCGCCGGCATCAGGGACACCATCCTCGGCGCGTGGGAAAAGGTGCAACTCGTATTCCAGGGAATCCGGGCGCTGATCACCTCGCTCTCCGGCGGAGCCGGGACCATGTCGGCCGACCTGGCGCAGAAGCTCGAACAGGCCGGACTGATGGGACTGGTGATCACGGTCTTTCGCATCTACTACCGGGTGCGCCAGTTTTTGACCGGCTTGTGGGAGGCCTTCTCCGATGCGTTCGGAAAGATTAGAGCGATTCTCGAACCCGCGGTTCGGGCGCTCATGCAGGCTTACGGCATGCTGTACAAAGCGATCTTCTCGGTCCTTGAAATCTTCGGCTTGGCGGCCTCTTCCGCCGATGCCTCCTCCTACCGGAGTCTCGGCGAGACACTCGGCACGGTGCTCGGTGTGATCGCCAAGGTCGGCGCGTATCTCCTCAAGTTCGTCATCTACAACCTGGCGGCCGTCATCACGGTGGTGGCTTGGGTGGTGCGCGCGGTCGTCTGGCTCGGCAAGACCATCGTCACCGCCTTCATCGAGGCGGGGAAGTTCATCTACAAGTTCTTCCTGCCGGTCAGGCTTTTGGTCGAGGCGCTCCGCATGGTGGCCCGGGTCGTCCATACAGTCTGGCAGGTCCTCACCGGTGACATCTCCGTGCTCGACGGGCTCAAAGCCATCGGCGGCGCGGTCTTCGATTTTCTGGCCACGCCGTTCCGTTGGGCCCGGGACGTGATCGTCGGTGTCTGGGATTTCATCAAAGGACTCTTCTCCGCCGTTGGAAGTTTCTTCGCTTCCGCGGCATCGTCTTTGGCTGCCGCTTTCATGGACCTACCTCTGGTTAAGACACTGGCCGAGGTCTTCGGCGCGGTCCGGGGATTCCTTTCCGGCGACACGACTTTCTACGAGGCGGGCAAGGCGATCCTCGTGGCGGTCGGCAAGGGCATTTGGTCGGCGGTCACCTATCCGTTCGAGATGCTCAAGAAGGCTCTCGGGTGGCTCCGCAGTCTTCTGCCGTTTTCCGACGCGGAAACCGGTCCGTTGTCGGACCTCACCGGCTCGGGAGCGGCCATCCTCAAAACCCTGGCCAAGGGAATGCTCGGCGTTTTCTCCCTGCCGGGCAAGGTGCTGGGTCTGGCGCTGCGAGGAATGGTGGACGCGGTCCGTTGGGTATGGGACGGCTTGAAAAGCATGGGAGGCGGCATCCTCACCGCGGTTACCTGGCCGTTCAGAAAGGGAGCGCAATTTGCGGCAACGGTCTGGCGCACCGTGACCTCAGCGGCATCGAATGCTTGGGACGGGCTCACGGCGCTTGGTCTTGGAGCTGCGGGCATGTTGGCCGCGCCCTTTAGATGGATGTTGTCCGCGGCCGGGTCTGCCTGGGACGGTATCGAGCACGCGGCGTCAAGACTCTGGACCGGCATCGGCAACATCGGACGCACGGCCTGGTCGCTCGTCAGCACGCCCTTTTCGTGGATAACCGATTCCGCGGGATTGGCCTGGGATCGGATCAAAACCTCCGTCGGCGCAGCATGGGATGGAATCGGCAACCTTCTGCAAGGTGGATGGAGCCGGATCGGTTCGCTGTTCCAGTCGTCCTGGTCGCTGCTTTCCGCACCCTTCGATTGGATCGCCGGGAGCGCTGCCTCCGCCTGGAGCCGGATCACCGGAGCGGCATCGACCGCATGGGACTCCCTCAAGGCTATGGCGCAGAGCGCCTGGGAGTGGATCAAGGCCCCGTTCGAGGGTTTGGCATCGGTCGCGTCGTCCGCATGGGAACAAATCAAGACCGCCGCATCGAGCGCCTTCGGGTCTTTGACGTCCAGCGTGTCCTCGTTGGCGGGATCGGCGTTCGAGAGCGGCAGGGCGTTCATGACCGCGGTGGGCGACGGCATCAAGTCCGCCGTGAGCGCACCGTACCAGGCGGCAAAGTCGGCCCTTTCGTTCGTGCGGAATCTGCTGCCGTTCTCCGATGCCAAGGAAGGCCCGCTCGCGGACCTGACCCGAAGCGGTGCTGCGCTGATTCAGACCCTGGCCGGCGGCATCACCAAGGCGGCGTCCGCACCAGCCGAGGCCATGACGCGCGCATTCGGATTCATGACCGGGCTGACCGGAAAGATCGCCGCTCCG